>NZ_CP016538.2:2822500-3122500 GCF_001687625.2 Planococcus maritimus | reverse complement strand
ATGTAACACAGGCGAATTTGCCGCTTGGCGTGCAAGTGATGGCGCAAAAAGGCGAAGAGCATCGCTTGCTTCAGCTGGCGAGGCAAATCGAGCAAAGCGATTTATGGATCGGCCAGCAAGGCAACCCGTTCTTTCAGTAAATAGGATGGTCTACTATAGAAGAAAACGATAAAAGCCCAAGAAAAGGAACTCCTTTCCTTGGGCTTTTACGGATGTAAAAAAACTACTTATTCGCTTGGAGCTTGGATTTGATGTGGCGTCTGGTTCATCCGGATTGAGAGGAACAAGACGAGCGCAGATGAAAGAGAGTCGAAATGATTCTTCAAAGTTCCGCTAGGCGTTTTTTCGTATGCACTGAAACTTTTTCATCAAGGACATAGGAATTGAGAAAATCCAAGAAAAGCTGAGCCGCCGGTGTATGGAAGCTTGCGCGATGGGTAATGTAATGGAAGCGGCTTTTATTCGGGAAGTCGGCCAGTGTGATGGCACCAATCGATCCGGTTTTCGTTTCGATTTTGACGGTGGATTCCGAGAGATACGAGATGCCAAGGCCAAGTGCGACTGATTCCTTGATCGTTTGAGAACTGCCGAAGCTCATGACTTTCTTCGGGGCAATGCCGAGCTGGGCGAATAGCTTGTCGGTGACGTCGCGCGTGCCGGAACCGGGTTCTCGGATGATCCAAGTTTCGGCTTCGAGCAAACGGCGGTCGACTTGAGAATGGTGAATAATCGGGTGATTGGCGCGTGCAATGATGACCATCTCTTCTTCTGCAAACAAATCTGTTTTAACATCGTTGCCGCTCGCTTCCCCTTCAACGATAAAGCCGATGTCGAGTTCTTGCTTATGGATTTGCTCGATAATGGTCTTGGAATTGTGGATGGTGATACTCGGTGTAATGTTCGGATGGCGCTTGCTAAACGCGTAAATGATGCCAGGCAAAAAGTATTCGCCGAATGTATAGGCTGCTCCAATGGACAAGGGCATCGCTGTCGATGGGTCGAGTTCCGTCAGTGCCAGCTTTAATTGATCGTATTTCAAGAGAATCTCTTTAGACTGGGCATACATTACCTGGCCAGCTTCCGTCAATTGAACGTACTTATTACTGCGCTCGAACAGTCGGACGCCCAGTTTGTTTTCCAGCGCCTTGATGCTCAAAGAAATAGCCGAAGGAGTCATGTGAAGCAATTCGGCTGCACGGGTAAAGCTTTTTTGTTCAGCAGTAGTAACAAAAATCTCCAATTTGTGGTCCATATGTTCACCTCGTTGAGTTTTCCTCATTATACTATTAAATATATTTAATTTTACTTATTTGAGTGGCTCCCGTAAAATTTGAATAATATAAAAAGTTCACCTTGCTCGAGAGTTTAATCGCTTGAGCAATACATAATAGGAGGAATCACATTGGATTATTCAAATCACCCTTTCCCGGGGAAACGCCATACGGTCTTCGGTAAGAAAGGCATGGTGGCAACCTCACAGCCGCTTGCCGCGCAAACAGGTCTTGAAATTTTGAAAAAAGGCGGCAACGCCATCGATGCCGCAATCGCGACAGCAGCGACCTTAACCGTTGTAGAACCGACCTCAAATGGCATCGGCGGCGATGCGTTCGCGCTCGTCTGGGTAAAAGGCGAACTGCACGGATTGAATGCATCCGGTCCTTCGCCTCAGGAACTGACGATCGAAGCCGTTAAAGCAAAAGGCCATGACAAGATGCCGACGCATGGCTTAGTCCCAATTACGGTTCCAGGTGTTCCCGCTGCTTGGGCAGAGTTGTCGAAACGTTTCGGCAAGCTCAGCTTAGCGGAAACTTTGGAACCGGCCATTCGCTATGCGGAAGAAGGCTATCCGTTGACACCGATTCTCGGCAAGTATTGGAAAAAAGCTTACGACATCTTCAACAAGAATTTCACTGCTAAAGAATTCGAAGCATGGTTTGAAACTTTTGCGCCAGATGGCCGTGTGCCGGAAATTGGTGAAATGTGGAAGTCTCCAGGCCACGCCGACACGCTGCGAAAAATTGGCGAAACCGATGCCAAAGCTTTTTACGAAGGCGAGCTGGCAGAGAAAATCGACAGCTTCATGACTGAACACGGCGGTTTCTTGAAAAAACAAGATTTAGCCGCGTACAAGGCTGAATGGGTTAAGCCCATTTCGACGAGCTATAAAGGGCATGAGGTGTGGGAAATCCCGCCAAACGGCCAAGGCATGGTCGCGCAAATGGCGCTCAATATTTTCAAGCAACTAGACACTCCCGTCTGGCAACATGGCAACACGCTGCACCAGCAAATCGAATCGATGAAACTGGCTTATACGGATGGCCAGGCCTTCATCACCGAACAAACGGATATGCCAGTGACGGCTGAACATTTATTATCGGATGACTATGCAGCGAGCCGCGCAAAAGAAATCGGCACAGAAGCGGTCGACCCCGTCGCGTACGAACTGCCAAAAGGCGGCACGGTTTACTTAGCAGCGGCCGACGAGGAAGGCAATATGATTTCCTATATCCAAAGCAATTACATGGGCTTTGGCTCCGGCATCGTCATTCCAGGAACGGGCATCGGGTTGCAGAACCGCGGAGCGGATTTCTCGCTTGATGATAGCCACCCAAATGCCTTGAAGCCAGGCAAGCGAACTTTCCATACAATCATTCCAGGGTTTTTGACAAAAGCGGGCGAAGCGGTCGGGCCGTTTGGCGTTATGGGAGGCTATATGCAGCCGCAAGGCCATTTTCAAGTGGTCGTGAATACGCTCGATTACCTACTGAATCCGCAAGCGGCGCTCGATATGCCGCGCTGGCAATGGATGGGCGGCAAAAAAGTGACCGTCGAAGCGGAGTTCCCGAACTATTTAGCGCAGGAATTGCAACGCAGAGGGCATCAAGTGGAAGTGATGGCGGACCCGGGCAGCTTTGGTCGCGGTCAGATTATTTGGCGCAATCCAGAAACCGGCGTGCTTGCAGGCGGCACGGAATCCCGTACGGACGGAGCGATTGCTGTTTGGTAACAGAACAAGGCGTCAAATCGACCGATCTCGCCATGGCCTTTTTCCGCGCCGGCATGCTCGGCTTTGGCGGCGGCCCGGCAGTCATTCCGATCATGCAGCGTGATGTCGTGGATCGCTACGGCTGGTTGACGGACGAGGAATATGGTGACACGATCGCCTTATCGAACACGATGCCCGGGCCGATTGCGACAAAACTCGCCGGCTATATCGGCTACCGAGTAGCGGGGCTTCGCGGGTGCTTGATCGCGCTTGTTGCCTCTATCGTCCCGACTGTTGTTTTAATGATTCTCCTGCTCGGCATCCTGCAAAACTACAAAGACGTGCCATGGGTCGCCAATATGTCGAGCGCGGTCGTTCCGGTCGTTGCCGTCATGCTCGGTGTCTTGACCTGGAATTTCGTCCGCCAATCTGAAAAGGCGCTCGGCTGGAGTAGGGCCATCCTATTGATTCTTGTCTCCGTCGTTTTACTTGAAGTGCTTGGCATTCACCCGGCCTTTCTTATCGCCGGTCTGATTCTAATGGTCCTCGTGCCTTTCATTAAAAGGACGGTGAAGAAAACATGATCTACTGGCAAATTTTCCTGGCATTTTTCATTCCTGGGATTCTCGGCTACGGCGGGGGGCCAGCTTCGATTCCATTAGTCGAAAAGGAAGTGGTCGGCCGCTACGGTTGGATGGATACCCAGGAGTTCAGCGAAGTGCTGGCACTTGGCAACTCGCTTCCAGGTCCCATTGCGACGAAAATGGCGGGCTATATCGGCTATGCTGAAGGCGGCGTGCTCGGCGCAGCAGTTGGCTTGTTCGGTGCAGTTGCCCCTTCGTTGATCTTGATGATTGCGCTGATGGCGATTCTCTTTAAATACAAAGATTCACGTGAAGTGAAGAACATTTCAAAAGTCGTCAAGCCCGTCATCGCTGTCTTAATCGGCGTCATGACGCTCGACTTCATTGTCACTTCAGAAGCGTCGCTCGGCGGCATCCAAACGGCAATCCTGATGGTGGCAAGCTATTTGATGCTCGAAAAATGGAAGCTTCATCCGGCATTGGTCATTACTTTGGCGCTGCTTTACGGGGCAATCACAGGGATTTTCATAGCTTAAAGGCAGGCATCCTAACTTCAGGGTGCCTGTTCTGCGATTACGGGCAAAATATGGTAGAATCACAGAAAAGTCATACCTTCTGAGGAGGCTAACGATGACCATCATCAAAGAATCGACGGACCGGACAAATGTTTCAGGCCAACCCGAGGCGTTTATCCGAAACCATCAATATAATTTCATCAAAGAGCAGGCTTTGGCGCTGGTGACGGCGCATGCCACAGCTAACGATGCGGAAGTGCTGAGTGTGTTGCGCCATTTGAGCCATGAAAAAGTATTCGCCATGTTCCCGGCGCTGACAGAAGAGCAGAAAAACGTATTGCGTCCATTAACGTCCGTAAAAGATACTCACGCTGCAGAAGAGTTTCTGTCTGGTCTGCGCCCTTATTTGATTCCTTTTCCAACCATTAATCTCGATAACTTGAAACGCCTGTTTCCGAAAGCAAAAAGGTTGAAAGGGCCAAAACTCCAAGCCATCGATTTCCACTCGTTGTCGTATTTGTCCTGGCAGGAGAACACCAACCGCTTTTTGGTGGCTGAACGAAACGGCCGTCTCCAGGCAGTGAGTGGCCAATTCGGCGCGAGCCGCAAGCAAGGAGTCTGCATGATTTGCCACAAACACAGCTCGGTCGGTTTGTTTATGGCCAAGACCAAAGGGGCGAGTCTCGATAGCTACGTCAAGCACGGCCAGTATATCTGTGCGGATGAAGCGGCTTGCAATGCACGCTTGACAAGCGTTGACCGGCTCGAGAAATTTCTGGATCGGCTGGAACGCTAAATGACGGGAAACATGGAATCAATGTGGCTCGTCGGCTTAGCCTTTGTCGCTGTTTGGGTCGTATATGTGGTGCTTAATCAACAGATTCAGGCATTGGAGGTGCGCATAAAGCATATGTCAAAACGCATGGAGCAATTGGAAGCGGAAGTGACGTTGGAAGAGCCGGCAATCAATGAGGAACTGCGTCGTTTAATCGCAGAGGGCGAGGAAATTCGTGCCGTAAAAGCGGCACGTGTCGCATTTGGCTATTCTCTTCTTGAAGCGAAACAGTATATTGACGGATTAAAAGAGAATCATTGAAATGGACAGGCTTTCCTTTAGCAGGAAAGCCTGTTTTGCTGCGCAAAAACAGAGCCGCAAAGCAAATCTTGACAAAAAAGCAAGAGCCACAGATAATCGAGTTATTCCGACGACACTGTCGTCGGTGGAGTTCGAAAAGGGAAGGTGGTGGGGAAATGAAGATCACAATGTTGACTTTAGGCAGCAGAGGAGATGTGCAACCGTTTGTTGCGCTGGGCAAAAAACTGATAAAAAGAAACCATGAAGTAACGATTTGCACTGGCGCCAGCTTTAAACAATTCATAGAAGGCAACGGAATTGCTTTTCACCCCGCATCAGCTGATTTAATGGCCATTATGGAGAGTGAGGAAGGAAGCAAGGTCTTTAACGGAGGGAATTTTAAACTCATTGAAATGTTCAAATTCTCCAAACGAGTGATTACCCCGGCATATAGGAAAAGCATGGATGATTTCCACGCAGCTTCGCAAGGGGCAGCGTTAATCATCTATCATCCGAAAGCCCTGGGTGCCGTCGATATAGCTGTTCAGCAAAACATTTCCTCACTCTGCTTGCCGCCTGTTCCCATCATGTATCCGATAACGGAATTTCCAAACTTCACGATCTCCCCGAATAAAAACTTCGGTCCGTTATTGAACAAATGGTCTTATAAAGTAGTGATGTTAAGCGAACGGCCTTTCATAAAGCAAATCAATGACTTTCGGGAAAAAACATTGAAATTGCCAAAAAGAAAAGCAGGCCGGTATACGTATGAAGTGGATGGTTCCTCCATTCCGATTCTTTACCCTCTCAGCCCATTTCTGTTTAAGGAAGTGGACAGCTGGAATCAGCGTGTTTTTTTATCCGGTTTTTTTCATGGATTTAGGACGCGCAACGCTATCTGAAGAAATTGAAGAATTTAAGCGCAGGGAAAAAGCCTATCGTCATTTCGTTTAGTTCCATGCCTTTAACAGATCCGCACGATTTTCAACAAAAGTTGATTCAGGCGATCAAAGAGACAGAGAACCGGGCCATTGTATTAATCGGGACAAGCGGGATGGTGTTCGATCCAGATGACCAGATACTCGCTGTCGATCAGGCACCCCATCGATTGCTATTCAAGCGAGCGGCCGGCATTGTCCACCATGGCGGCGTGGGGACAACGGCGGAAGCCTTGCTCAGCGGGTGCCGCAGCTGATCCTGCCATTTACGCCGACCAGCCATTCTGGCTAGTCGTCTGTACAAAAAGGGCTATTCGGTAAAGCCGCTGCGGAGAAAAATCTAAAGGTGTCCGATTTAGTTCTCGCCTTGGAACAACTGAAAACAAAGAGCGGATCAACGGGCAGAGCAGATACAGAAAGAAATTCAATTGGAAAATGGGTTGCAACAAGCGGGCGGATTATATCCAAGATATACTAGACGACCATAAGCAGGAGTGAAGAAATGCCAAAATCAACGTTTTCAAATTGACAGAGCAAAAACAAGATCGTTTAATAGCCGCCGCTATGCAGGAATTTGCGAAAGCAACATTTGAAGAAGTTAAAATAGCGCCATTATAAAGGCGCCGGCGTTCCGAGAAGCAGCTTTTACGATTATTTTGAGGACAAAGAAGATGTATACTTTACCTACTGTCGACGATTAAGAAACAAAAGCAGCTGTATATGGCTCCTTTGTTCAATAGGGAGTCAGCTCCTTTTTTGATAGCTTGCGGGAATTTATAAAGGCAGGAGCTTTGTTTGCGGCGCATCACCCTCTATACGAAAAAATCGCCAAGAGTTTTTATGCAAATACCGAGCTGATGCAAGCTATGTTGGGAGAAGATCGGCCCAATATGGTAAGCCTGTACGAAGAGCTGCTCCTCGACGGCATCGCTTCAGGGGAGCTTGCTCCGGACTTGGATGCATCGTATATAGCTGAATGTATTTATCAGCTGACGACGAGCCTTGCAACTGGATATGGTGAAGAGTCTGAGGCGGACATCAGCGAATCGATTGTCGAAAAGTCGGAAAAACTTATTGCGTTATTGGAGAAAGGAATCGCACACTCCTAAACTCTCGATACACACCTATCGATAAATACGAAAGCCCAATTCCTGACAAGGAGTTGGGTTTTTTGAGTGGCTGGCAATAAGTGTCGTACACTTGCGGCCAAGTCTTTCTTAAATTTTTCTGTGATGCTCTTGCCGCTTTTCCGCTTTTCACATAAAATAAGAACAAATGTTCTTTATGGAGTGGCGACATGGCAAAACAATCAGGAAAGCCCCGCTACATCGCTTGCATCGATATGCGCAGCTTTTACGCAAGCTGTTCAGCGGTCGAACATGGCCTCGATCCCATGGAAGCCTGCATTGCCATCGTCAGCAATCAGGAACGAAAAGGCAGTGTCGTGCTCGCAGCCTCTCCAGAAATGAAAAAACGCTTTGGTGTCAGAACGGGTACGAGGCTGTTCGAAATTCCAGACCATCCCGATATCCTGCTCATTGAGCCGAGAATGCAGTTTTACTTGGAGATCTCAATGGCGATTACAGAGTTGTTCGCCCAGTACGTCCCAAAAGAAGACATCCATGTCTATAGCGTCGATGAGAGCTTTATCGATTTGTCGGGTATTGTTCATTTATACGGCACTCCGGAAAAAGCCGCGATCGACATGCAGGACTCCATCATGAGCCAGTTCGGCCTGCCTTCAGCGGTCGGTATCGGGCCGAATATGCTGCTGGCAAAACTTGCGCTTGATTTGGAAGGCAAGAAGAAAGGGCTCGCGCATTGGACGATGAAAGACGTGCCGAGAAAACTATGGCCGGTTTCCCCGCTCAGCAAAATGTGGGGCATCGGCAGCAAAATGGAACGTAATTTGAACAATATGGGCATCTTCACTGTAGGTGACCTGGCGCGAGCCGATGTTAAACGGCTGGAAGACCGTTTTGGCATCATGGGCCATCAATTGCACCAGCACGCCCGCGGTATCGACTATTCAGAACTCGGCTCTTTGCTCATCGAAGGGCAGAAAAGCTTCGGGAAAGGCCAGATTCTTTACCGCGATTATGAAACGCGAGAAGACATTCTAACGATTGTGCTCGAGATGTGCGAAGACGTCGCGATGCGCACCAGAGAAGCGCGCATGGCCGGCCGCACGATCCATCTTGGTATGAGCTACAGCAAAACGTCATACGGCGGCGGGTTCTCACGCTCACGCTCCATCGAAGAAGCAACCAACGACACCTTGAAAATCTACGCCGTATGCAAAGAGCTGTTCCGAGAATTTTACACCGGCCAGCCGGTTCGGCAAATTTCGTTGTCCCTCACCAATCTGGAAGACGAAACCTCGATGCAGCTGAGCTTGTTCGAAGCGGATAAATGGCAAAGGCGTCGCCTGGGCGCGGCGATGGATGCAATCAAGCGCAAACACGGTCCGACCGCGATTTACCGGGGAGTATCTGGAACAGAGGCAGGGACAGCGATTGACCGGACAAAACTGATCGGTGGGCATAAGAAATAATACTCTTGGAACGGAGAAAACCCTGTCGTAATGGCAGGGTTTTTAATGTACTTGGAGAATGCGTGAAGCGGCTTCGCGCGCGCCGGAAATATTGCGTGCGATCGGCCCGACTTCCAGTTCTGCAAGCGGCCCCATCACGTACAGCCCAGGGCCCCATTGCAAAGTTTGTGTGACGACAGGATAGCCGCATTCGGCGCATTTTAAGCGTTGCTCTTCGATAACAGGCGACAACCAGTCGTGTCCTGGCAACTGTGCTTGAAAACCTGTTGCTAGAATGACAGTGCCTGTTTGGCGAAGCAGTGTCCCATTTTCATCGATTAGTGAAGTGACATTCTGTTGCCGTTGGACTCTAGAAACATGGCCGTCTGCGACCAGTTCCGGAAATTGCCGGAGTTGCTTGCGCATTCTTGCATTCAAGTCTCGAGGTATCGACCCTTTTCGGCGCGCGTGTCCAATCATTTCTCGGCGTTGCGTATAAGAACGTGTCTTGCGGAAAGCTTGTTGGTATTTGGGGCCAAGCCATCCTGGGTCGCTATCAAAATCATGCACGCGAAATGGGTGGCGCTTTAACAAGGTCACTTGCCCAGGAAACTGCTTGTGAAGCTTCAAAGTCAAGTGCACCGCTGTGATGCCGCCGCCGATAATTGTAAAGGGGCTTGTGAAGCGTCGAACTTTGGCAGTTCCTTGTCGAATACATGAAAGATCGAACCGGGTGACTCTGTCTGTAATTGCTGGGCCCACGCCGGCCAGTGCAACTGCTCACCTGCGCCGATTGCCAGGACGACATTGGCTCCCCTAACAAGTGACCCGTTCTCCAAATGGATTTGCCAGCCATTCTCCAAGCGCTTGACTGACTCTACGCGTCCTTGGATCCAGCTGCGGCGGATTTCCTGTTCGCGTACTAAATGCTCGCAATGTTCATGAAACAACAACAAAGAGGGACGTTTGAATCTGCCGAGAAATGAGGCGTCTTCGCTAAAGGGGCTGGCCTTGGCGTGACGATTCAACGAAAAGGGATCCACATCGAGATGATGGACAAAAGGCGAACGCAAGAATGGCATGGAGATGGCTTCGGTGCAGCGTTTCCATTCAGATAGCGGTTCCTTGTGAGGATCGATGATTGCCATTTCTTCAGGCGTCACGCCTTTTTGCTTCCGTAAAAAAGTGGCCAGCGTCGTTCCTTGAATGCCGCCGCCGATAATAATCCATTTGTGCATAAGCATGTCTCTCCCAACCGCTCAACATATAATAAGCTGAGTCTTGTCATAAAAATTGTCTTCAGTTGATTTTTAAATAGTAACTATTACGATTTGTTGTAGACAATATACATGCTGGAAGAGGAAATGACAAGTGATTTCGGTAGAAGTGGCCTCAGCTAGAAAAAGCAGAATGAAGATTCTGCTGAAAAAATACTTGCACAAATGAAAGAAGCGCTTTAATATATAAAACGTAATCGTTACGATTTGTTGATTGAGATCATAAGGGAGTTAGATAAGATGGATAAGCGCATCCCCATTACTGTCTTGAGCGGATATTTGGGCGCAGGCAAGACGACGTTATTGAATCATATTCTATCGAATCGAGATGGAATGAAAGTCGCAGTCATCGTCAACGACATGAGCGAAGTAAATATCGACAGTGCGCTCGTCCAAAACGGCGGCTTTTCTCGCACAGACGAAAAACTGGTCGAAATGCAAAATGGCTGCATTTGCTGCACCTTGCGTGAAGACTTGATCGTTGAAGTCGAAAAATTGGTGAAGCAAGGCGAGATTGATTATATCGTCATCGAATCGTCCGGCATCAGTGAACCGCTCCCGGTCGCACAGACCTTCAGCTATATGGACGAAATGATTGGGGTGGACCTGTCTGCTATGTGCCGCCTCGACACGATGGTGACGGTCGTGGACGGGCATGGCTTCTGGCGTGATTTCGCTTCCGGTGAAACTTTGCTCGACCGAAAAGAAGGCGCGACAGAATCTGATGAACGGGAAATTGCTGATTTGCTGATTGACCAGATCGAATTTGCAGACGTCATTTTATTAAACAAAACGGACCAGCTGACAACAGAAAAAGCAGAAGAACTCCATGGCGTGCTGCGCGCTTTGAATCCGTCAGCGAACATCTTGCGCACGGAGCGTTCACAGGTGCCGCTTCATGAAGTGTTCAACACGGGACGTTTTGATTTTGACCAGGCGAGCCAAGGTGCGGGCTGGATCAAAGAGCTGAACGAAGAACATGTACCAGAAACGGAAGAATACGGCATCGCTTCGTTCGTTTACCGAAGCAAAACCCCGTTCCATCCGGAGCGCTTGTTTGACTGGATCATGGACTGGCCGGTGGAAATCGTCCGTGCCAAAGGTTTTTTGCGCATCGCCACACGTGACGAGACGGCTACTTTGTTGTCGCAGGCAGGTCCTGCTGCAAGTTTGGAGACGGCAGGCGCGTGGGACGAAACTTATGGCGTGAAAATGACTGAGCTTGTATTAATCGGCATTAGGATGAACCAACAGGAAATGGTGCGGTCTTTAAATGACTGCTTGCTGACAGAATCAGAGCTGACTGAGGATTGGAGCCGATTTAACGATCCACTGCCGGCTACATCAACTATTCATTAATGAGGAGGAACTTAATATGAGAGTGAACATTACACTGGCCTGCACCGAAACAGGCGACCGCAATTATTCGACGACGAAAAACAAGCGCAATAACCCGGAGCGCATCGAATTGAAGAAGTATTGCCCGCGCTTGAAAAAAGTGACTTTGCACCGCGAAACAAAGTAATCTACCGAAAATTATTGCATAATAGAGAGGAGCCTATCGATGGCCAAGAAATCAAAAGTCGCACGCGATAAAAAACAACGTGAAATGGTGGCGCGCTATGCGGAACTCCGCAAAGAACTGAAAGCGCAAGGCGATCGCGAAGCATTGGCGAAACTGCCAAAAGACTCGTCGCCGACCCGCTTGAAAAACCGCTGTGAAGTAACTGGACGCCCGCGTGGCTTCATGCGCAAATTCGGCATGTCCCGCATCGCATTCCGCGACCTTGCACATAAAGGGCAGATTCCCGGCGTCAAAAAATCAAGCTGGTAATATCGTGAAAGAGGGGTGGAGGCAATGAACGACGGAATGATTGCCTATTTATTAAAAAGCGAAGTAGCGAAACTAGGAGAAGAGCAGCGACAATTGTACCGCTTTATCACCGAGCTGGAAGATGAGCTGGCTGAACAAGCGGCGACGGTCGAAGAGTTTCGCCAGTTGCTAGTCCTCCACTCGCCGTTTGAACAGGCGGCCTACCGTTTTAATCGTTCGTTTAAAGAAGTCTCCGTTATGATGCAACACATCGAAGCGGAACTCGGCGACAAAATCGAAGCCCGCCAAGAACGCGCGAAATGGTTGGATTATACCGACCGTTTTGCCAGAGAAGCAGGACAGGAAGACAAGCAAGTGTTTTTGTTTATCAGTGAATAAATTTCATTACTATGCACAAAAGCCGCCAGGAAATTTCTGGTGGCTTTTTAGTGGGGATTTCTGAGGTGATTGTGAAACCATTACCGGAAACGAGCGTAACATAATCAAAGGCATTGAGAAGCACAAGACAAGTGAAGGCTTTATGATTTAATAAAAGAAAGCAAATGAAGGAAGGGTGAAACGTATGGCGCATTGCACAAATTGTGGAACCAAATGGAAAGCGAAAGACGTCTGGAAACTAGGCATGGCAAAGGACGGCAAAACCTGTGCGACTTGTGGTGAACGACAATATGTGTCGTTTGAGAATGGCGGGTTTTTAATGGGTCTCGGGTATATGAGCGGGACGATTGGGCTGTTGCTGATCGTGTTGTTTCCATACTACATTCGGTTAAGCAAACAAAAAGAGAAAGAATTGTATGGGGAGTAGAGGGTCGGTCGTACTCATTGAAGAAGGGCGTATGGGTCAGGCTGGAAGATTTGCAAACTATCCGAGTAAAACCGAAGGAAGTGGCAGGAGAACTACAGCGCTTGAATGAAGAAAACTAGACACCTACAAATGCCAGGAGGAAACCTAATGAAACAAATTATCGCACTCGGCGGCGGCGGCTTCTCGATGGAGCCAGACAATCCCCTGCTCGACTTATACATACTAGAACAATCACCGGAAAAAACACCGAAAATCTGCTTTATCCCGACGGCGAGTGGGGACGCGGACAGCTATATCGCACGCTTCTACGATTTCTTCAAGCAGCAAAACTGTGAGCCGACGCATCTATCGTTGTTCAAGCCGCCCGCACAGGCGCTCGAAGAGTTTGTGTTATCACAAGATATTCTGTATGTCGGCGGGGGCAATACGAAAAATCTGCTTGCGCTGTGGCGGGAGTGGGGCTTGGACCGGATTATCGAAAAAGCCTGGAATCAAGGAATCATCCTGGCAGGCATTAGTGCGGGATCAATTTGCTGGTTCGAACAAGGCGTGACTGATTCTTATGGCGAAGAGCTTCACCCATTGGCTTGTCTAGGGCTTCTGTCCGGCAGCAATTGCCCTCATTACGACGGGGAAGTAGACCGACGCCCGGTGTTCCAGCGGCTGCTCCAGCAAGAGCAGATCAAGCCTGGGCTCGCCGCAGATGACGGCGTAGCGCTTCATTTTATTGGCGATGGCTTACACGACGCTGTCAGTTCACGCCCATATGCCAAGGCTTACCGTGTAAGGAAAGGATATGAAGAAGCAGTGGAAACGCGATTTTTAGGAAAGACCTGACGCCGTGTCTAAGCAGCTTAGTGCAGAAGGCCAAGTTTACCGGTAACCATAAAGGGAAAAACCTACTAATTAGAAAAATTAGGAGGAGATCTTTTGCGAACTCACCAAATGTACGTGAACGGCGAATATATAACATCTACTGGAGACGAATGGATCGACATTATCAATCCGGCAACGGAACAAGTGATTTCCAAGATTCCAAAAGGCACGGAAGAAGATGTCAACAAAGCAGTAGAAGCAGCACATCAGGCCCAGCAGGCTTGGGAACTGACGCCAAACATCGAACGCGGGAAAATCGTCCGTAAGCTGGGCGATAAAATTGCTGAAAATCGCGACAAATTTATCGATTTATTGCAAGAAGAGCAAGGAAAAGACTATGAACTCGCGAGTGGCGAAGTCGACCTCGCGATTGATTATTTCCATTATATGTCAGAGTGGGCACGACGCATCGAAGGGGAGATCGTCCCAAGCGACCGTCCGAATGAAAACATCTTAGTATACAAAAAGCCAATTGGCGTCGTAGCAGGCATCATTCCTTGGAATTTCCCGATCTTTATCTTGGCAAGGAAAGTCGCGACTGCGCTCGTCACAGGCTGCACGATTGTCATCAAGCCGAGCCAACAAACTCCGAACACTGCTATGGAATTCACGAAACTCGTCGATGCAATGGAAGAAATTCCAGCAGGCGTCTACAATGTCGTGACCGGCACCGGTTCTGAAATTGGTAACGTGCTGGCCTCGCACAAAAAGGTCCAAATGATTACCATGACGGGCAGCTTGCCGGCTGGCACGAAAGTAATGGAAGCGGCAGCGCAAAACATCACCAAGGTCAATCTCGAACTTGGTGGTAAAGCCCCAGCTATCGTCACGCAACACGCCGACTTGGAGCTGGCCGCAAAAGCCATCACCACATCAAGACTCGCAAACGGCGGGCAAGCGTGCACGAATGCCGAGCGCTTGTATGTCCACGAAAGCGTTGCGAAAGAATTCACTCAAAAACTGGTTCAAGCATTCGAAGCGACAAAACTTGGCGATCCGAGAGAAAGCAAAGATGTTACGATGGGACCGTTGATTAGCCAGGACCGCTTAGAGACAGTCGAAGGCATGGTCAAAGATGCTGTAGCGAACGGAGCGACCGTTGCAACAGGCGGGGAGCGCGCAGATCAGAATGCCGGCTTCTTCTACAAGCCGACCATTTTGACAAACGTCTCGCACGACTCTGATATTATGCGTGAAGAGATTTTTGGTCCGGTGCTGCCAATGACTACCTTCAGCACTATTGAAGAAGCGATTGACATGGCCAACGATACGGTATTCGGATTGTCTTCTTCCGTTTATACAGACGACCTGAACGAAGCAATGCGCGTCGTCAATGAAATGAAGTTTGGCGAGACTTACGTCAACCGCGAAAACTTCGAAGCAGTGCAAGGCTATCACGCCGGCATGCGCCAATCCGGCCTTGGCGGGGCAGATGGCAAACACGGCATGGAAGATTTCCTAGCAACACAAGTCGTTTACATGCAGTATAAAAAATAAAGCAAACAAGGGTTTGTCACATATGTATATAAAATGAAGCAGCCGGAGAAAAAGATTCTTTTTCTCCGGCTGTTTTAATTAAGTCTGGCTTTCTTATATTTTTTAGTTTCACAACAGCTGATGGAAATGGAGACGGCGAATAAATGAACGAAGTGGAACTGAGTTCATTTATTTGCGACGCATCTGCATTGCAGATGTGGGAGCAACGAAATTACATGGTGCCCTGGCAGCTGGCAACGCGACGTCCTGTCGCGCCAGCTGCATGACCCACATCCTGTGGCCCGCGGAAAGCGTCCGTCGCAATGGACATCAGTCTTTCCTTTCGGTCACTCTCATTTTCTGTCCTTATTTTTCAAAACGCAAAAAGCGTTTTTTGCCAATCTGTAGAACATCGCCGTTCTGGATGGCGGTACCGAGTTCTTCGCGTGTCAGTTTATCACCGTTAAACGATATCCCGTTTTGGTCGATCAGACGCAGAAATTCGCTTTTACTGCGGACGAATTCCTGTTCCACTAATTGCGGGATGATGTCTTCGATGCGTTCGTTGCCGGTTTCCACAAGGAGCGACGGAATGTTTTCTGGGATTTCGCGTTTTTGGAAAGCTGTCTCGAAGTAAAGTTTCGCTTTTTTCATCGCTTCTTCTCCGTGGTAAAGCCCCGTGATGATTTCAGCGAGTTCGAGTTTGATATTTCGCGGATTTTCACCGTCTTCGAGCCGGTCGAGCAAGGATTCAATCGCTAAGGGATGCTCATCTGTCGTCAGTTCGAAGTACTTGAAGACTAGAGGATCCGGAATTTCCATGACTTTTTTGAACATGACTTCAGGCGCCTCGCTGACGCCGATGTAATTGCCAAGGCTCTTGCTCATTTTTTCCACGCCGTCGAGCCCTTCGATAATCGGCATGAAGATGGCGACTTGTTTTTCCAGCCCCATATGCTTTTGAAGCGTGCGGCCCATCAAAATATTGAAGGTTTGATCGGTGCCGCCGATTTCAATATCGGCCCCTATTTCAACGGAATCGTAGGCTTGCATGAGCGGATAGAAAAATTCGTGCAGGCCGATTGGCGACTGATTTTGGTAGCGGCTCTGGAAATCGTCTCGCTCGAGCATGCGCGCGACCGAGGTGCTTGCGGCAAGCTTCAAGACTTCCTCGAAATTCAGCTTCGACAGCCATTCGCTATTAAAGCGCACCGTTGTTTTCGTTTTGTCGAGCACTTTGAAAATTTGTTCGTAGTAAGTTTCCGCATTCTCCCGTACCGCTTCATCACTGAGCGCAGTCCGTCCTTTGGCTTTGCCGGAAGGGTCGCCGATGCGCCCTGTAAAGTCGCCGATCAGAATGACCGCCTGGTGGCCGAGGTCTTGCAATTGCTTGATTTTGCGCAAAACAACGGCATGGCCAAGGTGGATATCTGGTGCCGATGGGTCTAGCCCTAGCTTGATCGTCAGCGGGCGCTGTTCGTTGTATGAACGTTCAAGTTTTTGGAGCAATTCGCCCTCGTCGATGATTTCGGCGGCTCCTTTTTCGATGATTTTCAATTGTTCAGCGGGTGTGAGTCGCATGCTAACATCTCCTTGTCTTGGAATGGGCCATATCGCAAAAACGATCAGAATACAAAAAAGCGCCCTCTAGGGAAAAACCCTAAAGGACGCGGATATGCGTGTTACCACCTTAGTTTGGAAACTGCTCGCACAGCTTCCCTTGGAAAGTACGGCCGAAGCGATACTCCTGCATGGATTACGGATGCAACTCCGGTGTAGCCTACTAAAGGTTCGGTACACAGCTCAAAGAGGTATTTCCCTGGACACCGCATGCGCCTCTCATCAACCGGCCGCTTTCTGTATGCTTCAGTCACAAGTACTCGTTCTTATCATCGCTTTTGTTCTTATACGCCAAGATTGGGCGAACATTCGTTATGCAGATATTGTTTTCCATTATAACCCGTATGAAAAAGAAGTCAAATTTGACTTATAATTCTGTCTCAACGATGGCAGTTAACCCTCTGAGCAAGGCAGCCCGGTCGCTCGGAGACACGTTTTGAAGGGCAGCTTGATTCATCTGTGCTGTCGCAGACTCGACTTGTTCTCGGATGCTGATGGCTTTCGGCGTGGCCACGACCCACACATTGCGCCGGTTGCCCGGGTCAATTGAACGTTCGACAAAGCCGGCTTTTTGCATCTTGTCCAGGACGCCGGACACAGTAGTGGCTTCAAGATGCATGGATTCCGCAATTTGCTTAGGCGATAATTGCCCTTCTCTCCATAAGCAGTTCAACACGCCGTATTGGGCCGGAGTCAATCCGAATTGTTCCAATAAGCCGCTGAAATGCTTGAATACTTTATTTTGACTAACACTTAATAAGTAATTGACACATTCAGTTAATTCCATAAAATCTCCTCCAAATTGACAATGTCCATCATATCATGTTAGGTTTTGTGTGAAAACAATTTTGTGAACGAACTATTTTGTTGAAAAAACATGAGGAGGAATCACAATGGATGCATTTAAAGCGATTGTTGTAAAAGAACAGGAAGAAGAAATCGTATTCGGAGCAGAACAAGTGGGTGAAGAGCAGCTATCCGAAGGGGACGTGTTAGTTAAAGTCGCCTATTCGTCGATCAACTACAAAGACATGCTTGCGGTGCAGAAAAATGCAGGCGTTATCCGCAACTATCCGATGATCCCAGGCATCGATTTCAGCGGAACGGTCGTACATACAGGGGATGAACGCTTTCACGAAGGCCAGGAAGTGATCGTCACAGGATTTGAAATGGGCATGAGCCATACCGGTGGATTTTCGGAGTATGCGCGCGTGCCAGCTGACTGGATCGTCCCATTGCCGAACGGATTGAGCTTAAAAGAGGCCATGGTTTTTGGAACGGCTGGATTTACAGCGGCATTATCCATCCAGGCACTTGAGCAAAACGGCATGAATCCTGACAACAATCCGCAATTATTGGTGACAGGGGCTACGGGCGGTGTCGGCAGTGTCGCGTTGCAGATCCTGTCGAAAATTGGCTACACGAATATCACCGCATTGGTGCGCAAAGAACATCAAGTGGAAGTAGCAAAATCGCTCGGAGCGACACAAACCATTTTCCCGGATGACCTGGGCGAACTGAAAAAGCCATTGAATAAGCCGAAATTCGACTATGTCCTGGACACTGTCGGTGGAGACGTGGCATCAACCCTCATTCCGCAAATTTCTTACGACGGCAGCATGAGCATGTGCGGCAACGCGGCCGGCCTCCAAATATCAGCGACCGTCTTGCCATTCATCTTGAGAGGCGTTAATCTCCTCGGCATCGATTCGGTCAATGTGCCGATCGAAAAACGTGGAGCTATTTGGGACAAGATGGCGACGGACTGGAATATCACCCAAACGACCTTGACCGATGAAGTGTCGCTTGAAGAAGTACCGGAAACGATTGAAGCCATCAAGAACGGGCAGCATTTAGGAAGAACCATCGTTAAGTGTTAAGTAGAAGTTAAGTGTAATGGATGAAACTATTTAGTGGTTTTCATGCGATAGAAAAGAACGTTCGGAAAGTGGTTAGCTTCGCTTTCGAACGTTCTTTTTTTATGTCTACGGACATCGAGCAATTTAAAAAGAATCTTTGCCGCGCTTCTAGAAACCTTTATTCATTTTTGATTTCGGGGCGAGAAACGACTTGCCTAATTCGTGCATATTAGTAGCTTATTTCACAATCGTTTAGGAAGAATAAACTTGCGCAATGGGAAAACTTGCTCTTTGTGCAAGTTTTATGATATAACATGGAAGAATTACAAATGAGGTGATGAAATGACTGATAGCGGTTTACGAGATAAGAAAAAAATAGCGACACGACAAGCTTTGGCAGAAGCTGCCTTTACCTTGGCAGTGGAACGCGGCGTGGATGGTTTTGTTGTGGAAGATATCGTCACGAATGCAGGCTATTCGCGAAGAACTTTCGCCAATTATTTTTCATGCAAGGAAGAAGCAATCGCCAATTCCCTAACGATGAATGATTATTTAGAGCGCGACGAGCAATTCTCCTTTTGCACGGAAAATTATACACCTTTGGATACGATCGAATTGTATATCCGAGGCAGTTTTACGATCAATAAACTACGAAGGCTTAATCGGATCATTTCGCTGTCGCGAAACCAGCCGACGCTCAAGTTATATGTGACGGGCGCATTGATGGAAGTCCAGGATTT
This sequence comes from Planococcus maritimus, assembly GCF_001687625.2. NCBI lineage: Bacteria > Bacillati > Bacillota > Bacilli > Caryophanales > Caryophanaceae > Planococcus > Planococcus maritimus. The sequence continues at coordinate 3,103,382 of NZ_CP016538.2, read as the reverse complement.
TGCGAAACGGGGCATCAGTGAAGAGTTCGGCAGCGATTATCCGGAAGAGTATTACCATATTCTGATCGGCGCGGTGTTCGGGGCGATTTTGCCGGTTCTCGACGAAAGTATCGCTGTTAAATTACCCGAAGACGACGAAAAGAGCGAAACAGATAGTGAATTTAATCAGTACATCGATATCGTTTTTGCTCATTTGCGCAAAGGCTTTAACTAACAAAAATAGAGAACGGAGTTGCACATGTGTCGAGATTTTTTTACAGCATCGGAAAAACAGCCTATAGCAAGCCCTGGGTTTTCATTGCCAGCTGGCTGCTCATTCTAGGCGTCATCATTACCGCTATCGTAACGAATGGCGTGAATACAAGCAGTGAAACAAGAATTGACGGAACCGCCGCACAAGACGTGCTGGACGAATTGGCGGAAGAGTACCCGGCAGCATCCGGCGGGCAAGGCAGTTATTTGTTCGAAGTGCCGGAAGGGGAAGCCGTTGACGATCCGGCTAATGCCCAAGCTTTAGCTATGGCTGTAAATGAAATTTATGAACTAGGTCATGTAGTCAATCCAATGGACATGCTGCAGGACGAGGAAGCAATGGCACAGATGCAGTCAATGCAAGAGATGATGAGCCAGCTTCCGGCGTCTGAAGTCAACCACCGGCCGTTCATCGTTCAAGAAATGCCGGTTCCGGGCATCCAAATTTCAGAGGACGGAACGGTCGCATTATTCCAGTTCCAACTGACCAAAACAGCGGAAGACTTGAGTGAAGCGGAACGCGAAGAACTTGCGGATGCCGCAAATATCGCTCAAGAAAATTCTTCCATCACAGTCATTCCGACGGGTGCGCTGCAAGGCGTCGATATCCCGATCGGCGGTACGCATGAAATTATTGGGCTCGCGATTGCAGCGGTCATCCTGATCGTCACGCTCGGTTCACTCATCGCTGCAGGCTTGCCGCTGGTCGTGGCATTGATCGGCGTCGGCGTAGGTGTCGGCGGAACATTCGCGTTGTCGAGCATGTTCGAAATCAACAGCCTGACACCGGTTCTAGCTTTGATGATCGGTCTCGCAGTCGGCATCGACTATGCCCTGTTTATCGTCAACAGACAGCGCAAACTGATCACGGAACAAGGATTACCTGCTAAAGAAGCGGCAGCTCGTGCTGTCGGAACAGCGGGCAGCGCGGTCTTTTTTGCAGGCTTAACCGTCATCATCGCACTCAGCGGCTTGCTGGTCATCGGCATTTCGTTCCTCAGCAGTATGGCACTCGTTGCGGCACTGACCGTCTCGATTGATGTGCTTGTTGCGCTGACACTGCTGCCGGCATTGCTCGGCTTGATTGGCGAGCGGATTGTCTCGACTAAAGCAAGAAATAAAGCACAAACAAGCAAGGGTTCCAAACAAGGCTTTTCCGGAGCTTGGATCACAAGCTTATTGAAAATGAAATGGGTCGCCATTCTTCTGGTCATCGTGATTCTTGGCACCCTCGCAGTGCCGGTCGCGCAGATGAACCTCGGCATGCCTTCTGGTGAAAGCGCCAATAAAGACACCGCTGTCAGACAAAGTTATGACGTTATTTCCGACAGCTTCGGCGAAGGCTTCAACGGCCCGCTGCTCGTCGTGGCGAAAGACCAAGACGCGGCTGCAGTAGATCCGCAGGAATATTTCCAGCTGCTCGCTAATATTTCACAGTTGGACGGCGTAGCGGAAGTATCTCCAGGCGGCTTCAATGAAGATGGCACGATCGCCATCATCAGCATCATCCCGGAAAATGGCCCGACAGATGAAGCGACGAAGCAATTGGTGGAAAGTTTGCGGACAGATACTGCTGCCACTGAAAATACCAACACAGAAATTGGCGTGACTGGCTTAACAGCGATCAATATCGACATCTCGGAAAAACTCGCTGAAGTATTCCCGATCTACATCGCGATTATCGTCGTACTGTCATTGCTCATTCTATTGGTCGTGTTCCGTTCGATCCTCATCCCGATCAAAGCAACAGTCGGTTTTCTATTGAGCATCATGGCAACATTTGGCGCCACGACAGCCGTGTTCCAGTGGGGCTGGCTCGGATCGCTTTTCGGAATCGACACCGGCGGACCGTTGTTGAGCTTTATCCCAATCATGGTCACCGGCATCCTATACGGCCTCGCCATGGATTATCAAGTCTTCCTCGTCTCGTCGATGCGTGAAGCCTATATCCATGGTGAAAAAGGAGATGGAGCTATTATAAGTGGCTACAAGACGGCCAGTAAAGTAGTCGTCGCTGCCGCATTAATCATGGTTTCCGTATTCTCTGGTTTCATCTTTACCGATGACATCATGATCAAACAAATTGGCTTTGCCCTGGCGTTTGGCATCCTCGTCGATGCCTTTCTCATCCGCATGATCTTCGTTCCGGCCGTCATGTCGATGTTCGGCGATAAGATCTGGTGGCTGCCGAAATGGCTCGACAAGCTTCTCCCGGATTTAGACATCGAAGGCGAAAAATTGCTTCATGAATTGAATGAAAAAGATAAAGTAACACGTATGAATACTGGAGAAAATTCCATCTAAAGATAGCTAAAACTGCCGGGAAGTTTCCTGGCAGTTTTTCTTTGGTTAAATAATTTTTGAGGATGGCTCGTCGGTGAAAGAGAAGCAGAGGGAAATCGAAAAACGTTCGTAAAAGTGTTTGAGGATTAGTGAACGTTCGTAAAGATATTTTGTGCATTTACGAACGCTATTTTTGTTAATGTTCAGTCCGTTTCGGAGTGTTCGCGAAAGTGTACTTTTACGAACGCTTCTTTAAGAGTATTGTATTATATTTACATGGGAATTAATGTTAGTATGAGAACGAGTTGTAAGATACATTGTTAAGTAGCTAATCTAGTATATGTAAATTGTAAATAAGACAATCGAAAGGCGGAGGTACAAAATGGGATATCACATTAAGGAAATAGTTTTAAGTAAAGACAGATACGTTAACTACAAAATACATGGAACTGCTGAAATGAAAATAGATGATCTTTCCAAAATTAATATTTTAGTTGGAACTAATAATTCAGGGAAAAGTAGAATGCTGAGATCTTTATTTACAGAGAAAGATCTTTTATTTTTTCCAGCAAGTTTCAATCTACCGAAACTCAACGAAGCAGTTAAGAATTTCAAAAATAAATTAATATCTGTTTTAGACTCCAAACACATTTTGGGATATGGAATTTTAAAAAAAGACAACATTGAGCACTTAACGTCTTATAAATTTATTAAAGATTCCGATGATTTTTTATCTAGCGTTTATGAATTGATTGACTACGCTAAGAATCTTAGTGGTACCCAATCTATTACTTCATCCGGTCTAGTTAATTTCGTTGACCACAATGCAATACAAGTAGAACTGAAAAAGATTGCTACTGAATTTGAAGTAGAGTTGGTTGGAATTTTTAGTGAAAAGAGAATTGATTTTAAACGTGTATACATACCAACCCTCAGAGGTTTAAGAGGTTTTGAGGATAATCAAAATTATTATTTAACCCGTACTCAGAAAGATTATTTTCCTGGGGATGAAAGTTTAGAAATTTTTACTGGACTGGAGTTATATGAAGAAGTAAAGAACCTATTACTGGGGAATTTAAAAGATCGAGAAAAAATAATGGATTTCCAAAAATTTATAGGAGATAGTTTTTTTGAAGGACAGGAGGTTGCACTTATACCCAACGTAAAGTCAGATGTTCTTTTTGTTAAAATCGGCACTGAGAAAGAATATCCTATTTATAACTTAGGGGATGGAATTCAATCATTAATTATTCTAACCTTTCCTTTATTTAAATATAAAGGAGAGAATCTTTTATTCTTCATAGAAGAACCAGAGTTATACTTGCATCCAGGGATGCAAAGAAAATTCTTGGAGATAATAACACATAAAAACTTTGATGGTTATCAGTATTTTTTAACTACCCACTCCAACCACTTTCTAGACATGACATTAGATATGGATAAAATGTCGATTTACTCATTTAACAAAGAATTAGAAGATGTTGATTCTCGAGAAAAAAACGCAACTTTTATTATTGAGAATGTTAGTAATGAAGACGATAACGTACTAAAAATGCTAGGAGTCAAAAATTCGGCAGTGTTTTTATCAAATTGCACAATTTGGGTAGAAGGTATTACAGACAGGTATTATATAAGACATTTTCTCAATCTATATCAAGAGACTTTAGACAAATTCCCAGTTTATAAAGAAGATATTCATTACTCATTTGTAGAATATAGTGGAAATAACATTACCCATTGGTCTTTTTTAGATGAAAATGAAAATGAAGATGAAGAAATTTTTAAATCTATTAATGAAAGTAGAGTTTGTGGAACTCTATTCTTAATTACTGATAAAGACAGTAAGAAAAAAGAAACTCGCCAGTCAAAATTAGCTCAAGCACTTGGTGAGCGCTATTATTGCTTGGAGTGTAGAGAAATTGAAAATATTCTTACAGCTACGACATTGAAGAAAGTAATTGCTAGCTATGAAAAGGTTAAAGTGAGCGAATTGAAGTTCACTAAGAATTTTAGTAGCAAAACTTACAGAGACGAACTACTAGGTAGATTTATAGAAAAAGTTATCAGAGACAAGAATCGCCAAGGGAGCTACTCCTCAACATCAGGAGCTGTTTCTGACAAAATCGGGTTTTGTAAAAGAGCTATTTCAGAAATGAAAAGCTTTGAAGATCTATCTGAAGAAGCACAAAAGTTAAGTATAGAGTTGTATGAGTTTATTGCAGCTAATAATTAATAAGGATGGTATCGAAAGAAATAAACTGTTTTTGATTGTGTGGTATGTTTACATATGACCCCTTATAGGAAGCGAAGAAACTCTAACATGAGTTTCTTTTTTTATTGTCTATGAAAGTTTATTCTAAAAAAAGGATAGTCGTTCTTTATCGATAATACTCCAAACATAAGGAAAGCTAACTGTATAATCAAAGGCAGAGAAATAAGTACATGCGAAAGGGCGATTAAATGTTTAACCAAAAAAGAATTCGCGATTACGGGGTGAAAATCGGTCAATTAGAAACGGGTACACGCAATGCGATTACCGATGTTGAAGGAGTATCCGTCGGGCATGTGACCTTAAGCCATAATGAGATGCAAACTGGTGTCACAGCAATATTGCCGCATCAGGGAAATATCTTTAAAGAGAAACTGATTGCTTCTAGTCATGTGATTAATGGTTTTGGAAAAACGACAGGTACTATTCAAATGAAGGAGTTAGGTACTTTAGAATCACCTATTCTTTTAACGAACACACTGAGTGTTGGAGTAACTGCAGATACTGCAATTGACTACATGCTAAAAGAAAATCCGGAAATTGGACGCACGACTGGAACTGTGAATACCGTCGTTGGTGAATGCAATGACATGTTTTTAAATGATATAAGAGCAAAGTTTGTAAAGCCGGAACATGTTCTCCAAGCGCTTGAAAATACTGCATCTGAATTTCAAGAGGGCACAGTGGGCGCTGGGACTGGAATGCTTTGTTATTCACTAAAAGGAGGGATTGGCTCTGCTTCTAGACTGATTGAAATGAATCACGGAACCTACACCATAGGGGTTTTGGTGTTATCGAATTTCGGGATTTTGAGTGATTTGTTAATCAAGGGCAAAGCAGTCGGTCAAGAATTGAAGACGGCTATCCAAGAATCCTATAAAGAAGAGGACAAAGGCTCTGTCATGATTATTGTGGCAACGGATCTTCCGGTGTCTGAGAGACAATTGAACCGGATCATCAAAAGGTCCGTAGCGGGACTATCTAGAACCGGCTCAATCATCACCAATGGAAGTGGTGAAATCGTCATTGGATTTTCAACAGCTACGAAGATTCCACATGATAAACCCGAAAAATGTATGGCAGTTCCTCAAATTCATGAAGAAGATATGGATTTGGCTTTTAGAGCCGTGGGAGAAGCGACGGAGGAAGCCGTGCTGAATTCACTAGCGACGGCAGAAGCAGTGAGTGGCCGAGATGGGAATGAAAGACCAGCTTTTAAAGATCTAATTGAGAAGTTTGGTATTTCACTTAAGTGACTAAAATCATTTTTTCTTTAAAGTTAATTTGAACAACTTGAATTCAAAACAGTAAACTTTCTTTCATTTATCAGAGTAATTAAGAGAGCGTCGGTTTACATATTGCCGGATGATCGGAAACCACATAGAAGCAAAGAAAGAAGAGTTGATAACAGCACTCTTCTTTTTTTGATCTAAGAAAGCTCAAATGAAAATGAGGGGTTAACCATATAAGTTGTATTCGATCTGGACAACACCATTTGTTTTAAAAGTTAAGCGTTGCCCCAGGAAATTTGCTTGTTTAAGTTGGCCAAAGAACGTATCTGCAAGCTTGCAAATCTCTGAAAGTGAAGTAGTGCAAGCAAGTGGTCCTTATCCACACAATCCGCGATGTATTTCTTTTCTTGGCAGTTCATTTCTTGATTTCATCCTTATTTCACATTTGTCCGGTAAGTTTTAGTGGATGAACGAGACAGTAAAGAATGAGGCGATCTGGGGTAAGGCACCTGGTTGCAGCATTCGGTGTCTGGAGAAAAGAGGAATAGGCGAAATGAAAGAGAAGAAAAAGCCTTCCAGGGATTGGTACCAAACCATCTGGCGCTGGCATTTTTATGCGGGTTTATTTGCTGCGCCATTTTTGATTGTCTTGGCGTTTAGCGGAGCGGTGTATTTATTCAAACCACAAATCGAAGGCGTGCTTTACCAAAGCCAATTTCAAGTGGAAGAAGTAATGGAAGAGCGGCTCGCTCCTTCGGCAATCGTTGGGATTGTCCAAAGCCGTTATCCAGAAGCAGCGATCACCGCAGTGAAAAGCTATGAAGAAAAAGATCGCACGGTTGAGCTGTCGGTGATGGACGGGGAGCTTGCCAAATCGGTCTATGTCGATCCGTATACTGGCAAGTTCCAAGGCGAGTTAGTCGTCAGCGACAAGTTCACGGAACTTTTTAAGAAGCTGCACAGCGAATTAATTATAGGCGGAACATTCGCCAACCGCTTGGTGGAATTGGCGGCTTGCTGGACGATTATCCTGCTCGCTACGGGGCTGTATCTTTGGTGGCCTCGCACACGGAGCAGTATTTGGGGAACGCTACTGCCGCGAATGCGTGCACGCGGCCGCTTGTTTTGGCGTGACTTGCATGCAGTGCCGGCATTTTGGTTTTCGATTTTGATTTTGCTGCTGATTGTCAGTGGCTTGCCTTGGTCTGGTGTCATGGGCGGGCAGATCGACCGTTTGGCGAATTCAACCAATTCAGGATATCCCGAGTATGCTCATTCCTTCGGAGAAAAACCTGAGTCAACGGTGAGAGCGGTGGATGCAGCAGAAGATGTGCCCTGGGCTTCGCAAAATGACATCATGCCGGTCTCAGGGACTGGTTATCAAAGCATTTCGATTGATGAGGTAGACATGATTGCTTCTATGGAAAATATCCAATTGCCCTACACGATTTCATTGCCTGCAGAGGAAACAGGTGTTTATACCATCGCGGCTTCACACGCTGCGCCTTGGGATAACGCGGCACTTCACGTAGATCAATACAGCGGGGCTGTACTATCCGATGTGCGCTTTAGAGATTATGGGATTTTGGCGAAAGCGATTACGGCTGGAATCGCCTTTCACGAAGGGCGGTTGTTCGGCTGGCCCAATCAATTGCTTGGGCTTCTGATATGCTTGGCTGTTATCCTGCTGGCCATCAGTTCACTTGTCATGTGGCGAAAAAGAAAACCGGATGGGCTGGGGAGTCCGAAAAAGCCAATGGACCGCAAAGTGTCTTGGATGGTTCTCGGCATCATGCTCATTGGCGGGCTCCTTATGCCGCTGGTTGGACTTTCCATCCTCGCTGCTTTAGTAGTAGACGGAGTCATCATTAAACGGATCCCGCGAGTCAAAGCTTGGTTTCACGGAAAATAAATGAGAGAAAGATAGGAGTAGATCGTGTTGAAACAAATCAAACTGATTGGGTTCATAGGTGCATTGTTATTTTTGGGAGCCTGTAATGCAGAAAATGCCACGGATACGGAAGTTCCAGAAATCATCGAGGCAGACATCCAATTGCCTGGAGAAATGGATCCCGGTGAGGAATACCAGCTTCAAGTTACAGTGTCACAAGGAACTGAGGCAGTTACGGATGCTAACGAAGTGGTATTCGAATTATGGAATGATAGTGAAGGCAGCGACAGCATTCAAGTAGAAGCAGATCATGTCGGAGAAGGAATTTACGAGATTAGCCAAACATTCGAGGATTCCGCAGTTTACAGCGTTCAGACACATGTAACGGCCAGATCCTTGCACATCATGCCGAAGCGCCAATTCCAAGTAGGAGAGGTCACGGAAGAACAAGTCAAAAAAGCGGAGGACAACGCCGGAAATCAGCAAAGTGGACATATGGATGGCCACGAGGCTGGCGGACATCATTGATCGCTTCACTTAGGACATATTTTAAAAAGGCTGTCCCAAAGGTCATAAATGATGACTTTTGGGATAGTCTTTTTTTCAACTGGTAAATCTGATTAGATCATTCCTCAAAATGCTATGAACAACGAGTTCCTTTTCATTCTGAGCCTCTTCAACAGTGAGAGGGATCATGTAAGTTTTCAAGAAAGTTCTGATAAAATAAGAAAGAACCGTTTTCGAGCGGTTACATAAAATGGAGACAGGAGGAGAAATACTAATGAGCAAGAAATTGATAGGTCTCGCCTTAGTATCTTCGGCAGTGCTATACGGCTGCGGTTCGGGAGCGGAGTCAGAGCCGATTGTTATCGGGGGTAAGCCGTGGACAGAACAATATATTTTGCCTTATATTCTCGGAGAATACATCGAGGCACAATCAGATTACACAGTTGAGTATAAGGATGGCCTTGGGGAAGTCGCTATTTTGACGCCCGCTCTCGAACAGGGAGATATCGACATGTATGTTGAATACACCGGTACGGGGTTGAAAGATGTATTAAAACGCGAATCAGAAGCCGGTCAATCCTCTGAAGAAGTGCTTCAAGAAGTGCGTGAAGGCTATGAAGAAGAAATTGGGGCGACGTGGCTCGAGCCGCTTGGATTTGAAAACGGCTATACGCTAGCATACTCGAAAGACAGCGGTTTTGATGCAGAAACTTATTCTCAGTTGGCCGAACTATCCAAATCCCAGGACGTCTCTTTCGGCGGTCCGCATTCTATCTACGAGCGTGAAGGGGACGGCTATGAAGACTTGAAAGAAACTTACGGCTTTGAGTTTTCCGCAACTGAAAGTTTCGATCCTGCGATTATGTACGAAGCAGTGCGCAACGGGGACGTAGATGTCATTCCTGCTTTCACGACGGACAGCCGGATTGGTTTGTTCGACTTGGAAACGACAGAAGACGATATGAACTTTTTCCCGAAATACGATGCTGCTCCGGTCGTTAGGCTCGAAACATTGGAGGACTATCCGGAGCTAGAAGAAGTATTAAACGGGCTTGCAGGTGAGATCAGCGAAGAGGAAATGCTTGCGATGAATGCCCGAGTGGACGAAGACGGTGACCAGCCGAGAGATGTCGCTGTTGATTTTCTAATTGAACAAGGCTTGATTGAAGAATAATAAAAGCGTGAACAGAAAAACTAGCAAATCAATCAAAATTCAAGGGAGTTTTTGCATGCAAACGATGGATATCGAAACTTTAACCGGCCGTTATGCCGAAGTCCGCAACGTCACAATGAAACTGATCGAACCCTTGGAAAAAGAGGATTTTATCATTCAATCAGATGCGGATGTCAGCCCGCCTAAATGGCATATTGCCCACACGACATGGTTTTTTGAGCGCATGATTTTGAAAGAATTTAAATCAGGCTACGAAGAATTCAATGCCCGCTTCGATTTCCTGTTCAATTCGTATTACAACTCCATCGGCCCTTACCAGCCGCGCCATGAACGGGGCGTGTTATCGAGGCCGACTGTCGAGGAAATCATCGCCTATCGCCAGTATGTAGACGGCCAGATGAAGGACTTGCTGGCTGAAACACATACGCCAGAGCAAGCGTATCAGCTTAGCAAACTGGTCGAAATGGGCCTTCAACACGAGCAACAGCATCAGGAATTGATCTTAATGGACGTTAAGTACAATTTTTTCGTCAACCCATTGTTTCCAGCTTATAAAGAAACACAAGCACAGCAGGCAATAGAACCCAAAGAGGCCGCATTTGTGGAATTTGCTGGAGGACTGGTCGAAATCGGCCACCGGGGTGAAGGGTTTGCGTTTGATAACGAGAGCCCGCGCCACAAAGTATGGCTGGAGCCGTTTCAACTGGCGGCAGCACCGGTTACCAATGGAGAGTTTCTGGACTTTATCGAAGCTGGCGGCTACGAGCAGCCGGAACATTGGCTATCGGACGGCTGGGGCGTCGTGAAGAAGAATAATTGGAAAGCGCCGCTGTATTGGCTGAAAAACGACCAGCAATGGGAGATTTTCACGCTCGGCGGAGTGAAAAACTTAGATTTGGCCGAACCGGTCAGCCACGTGAGTTTTTACGAAGCCGATGCGTTCAGCAGATGGAAAGGCAAGAGGCTGCCGACTGAAGCGGAATGGGAGCATGCATCGCAAGGCATCGCCATTCAAGGCAATACGATGGAACTTGATGCTTATCATCCATCAGCTGAGCAACACGAAAGCACGTCGCCGCTTTCGAAAATGTTTGGGGATGTATGGGAATGGACATCGAGTGCCTATTCCTCTTATCCCGGAAGTAAACCGCTAGAAGGAGCTCTGGGTGAGTACAATGCCAAATTCATGAGCAATCAGATGATCTTAAGGGGCGGTTCTTGTGCCACTCCGGCAAGCCACATCCGTGAAACCTACCGGAATTTCTTCCCGCCAGATAAACGCTGGCAGTTCGGCGGGTTCCGCTTGGCGGATGATCAGGCTTAACCGATGCAGGAAGAAGCTTTTAAAACCGCCCGGGCCAGACTCGTTATTCCAGTGGGTTCATGACCTGCAACTGGAAAATGCATCGAAACTATCTACAGTAAACCCCAAAAAACATCAAGCGATGAGAAGCTTGATGTTTTTTGGGGTTTTATTGAAATTGATTGAAATCAACTTCGATATGTTTTGGAGCTATTGCTGTTCGTTTAGCTGCAGCCAACTTTCCAGGAATTCCTGCTGGTCGCCTTCCAGCTGTTCTTCAAAAAACGCAGCAAACTCTTCGCTATCGACGGATTGGAACCGGAATTGCTCAACATACTTCGAGAGAAAATCAAATGCTTGCGGCTCGCCGCCTGCTTCTTCAAAATAATCCTGCAACAATAGAGGCGCTTTCCCATAAACGGTAGAGTAATATTCCCCCTCTTCAAAATCAGGCAAAGATAAGTTGACAATAGGTGAAGTCGCGTTGCTTGCGGCAAGTGATTTGGAAAAACCAAACGCATTGGTTTGCCCTTGTTCGCTCCGGTACATAGCAGCGACCCATTCCGCAAGGCTCTCATCCAGCCAAGCATTTTCGTATGGATCATTCGCTACTAAATAATAAAACCACTGGTGGGCTATTTCATGGACAAGGGTGTCTTCAAAAACAGCTGGACTGCTGCTCACCTCCACAATATTCGGGTATTCCATCGCCCCGTCATTGCCGATGATATCCAGTTCTGCCGTAGGGTGCTCAGCGATCTGCTGTTCAAAAAAACCGAACGCTTCCTGTGCTGCTGTCGCCATTTTCATGGTAAAGTCGGGTTCGCTTTTTGGCGTGAAGACACGGAAAACTGTGCCATCCTGTTCCGCCTCACCAGTATGCCAAGAAGCGGGATCCAAGAAGGCGAGATAGAAGTCTTTAATGTTTTCTCCCATCAAAGTTCCTTTGGCCGTTGGCAGTGCTGTTCCGTCTTGTGCTGAACTAGCGACTAAGTAATCACCCGGCAATTGATAGCTTATGTGATAGCTGCCATAAGGAGTGTCGTAGGATTCCCCTTTGCTGTCGAAAGAGTGGATTTTCCAACCTTCATCATACTGTCCGAGCATCGGATACCATTGCGCCAAAAAGAAATCGTTATCGACTTGTGCCAGGCGAATGCCGTTTGCCGGGAGCGTCAATGTGTAGTCAATGGTGATTTTTTGTACTTCTGCAGGCTTTAGCTCTTCCTCTAATTGAATGGCAAGATGATTCCCTTCTAAGGTGTAAGAAGCTTCCCCGCCATCGACCTGGACCTTAGAAATGCTTGTTTCGGCCCCGTCTGTCATAGTTTCCGGTTTGTTGGCATCGGTCAATGCGTTCGGAACAAAATAAAATCCGATGTCGCCCCAATTCGCTTCAGAGTCGTTTGTCACATCAATTTCTGTGTGGATATGGAACTGGTCGTTTTCATCCAAGCGAAGCTCAATGGCATAAGATGCACGGGTGCCTGAATTTACAGGAACATCTGCAACGGCATCGTCAAGCGGGATTTCAACGACTACAGGGCTTGGGTAAAATTCGCCTCTCGACACGAAGACAACCCGGTCGAGATCCTTCGGCACTTCGTAAGTCAGGAGAGTGGTCATCTTATTGGGCAGCAAGAATTTGTAGCGATTCAGCCAGCGTTCTTCTCCTTCTAGTATGTCCATATCCACTATCGAATACTCGGATCCGCTATCATCAATCAATTTAAAGCCCTGCGGTTTATAGGTGGTATGGCTGCCGTCATCTTCTCCCGCAAGATCTAGTGTAACGGGGAAGGAGATCAATCGATTGTTTTTATTCGTGACCTTGACATCGGAAGGGGAAGGGGCGAGCGCGCCTAAACGGAAGTCTGACGTTTCGTCAGTCCCGTCTGCTAAAGTATAGGAGCGGTAGGCAGTCTCCTGGAGCTTTTGGATTTCTCCCCCAGTTGTTTCGGGTTGTTCTTCTGGCGTTTCCAAAACCGTTTCAGCGGGATCTTCAGAAGAGTCTTGTGCCATCAATTGCCCATCGGTGCCTGTTTCTTCCTGCTCGGGAACAGGATCGCTTGTAGCGCTGTCTGCAAGTTCCGGTAAAGTCGCGACAACTAAAGACAAGATGCCCACAACCAAGCTCGCTCCGGCAATGCCCAGTGCCCATTTGAATTGCCGCTCGACTTTTTTGGAATTTTGCAGGAGCCCGTTGATGGCTTGATACGGCAAGATCCGCACGGCTTTTTGTGCGGGCAATAAAGCGCCAAGGACACCGGTCAAAATCGGAATCCATAAAGTGAGCGACAGGAAGCCGAACTCCGCTGCCGGCAATTGCCCATAGATCAAATAAATAATCGTCAGGGAAAGGGCCATCCCGATCAATCCGGCAAACAATCCGGTGAAAATGCCTTCCCATAAAACGAGCATGCGGACGCTTTGATTCTGCCAGCCGGTCGCTTTTAAGACCGCAATTTGGGATTGTCTTTCAGCCACGTTCTGCCACATGATTTCAGTCGTCGTCAGGACGGCAATCAATAAAGCGACAGCCATGGCCACATAATGCATGGTTCCGACTTCAAGGGCCACAAATTCACCGAGCCAAGTGGCATAAAGCACTCCTTTGAGACGGAAAGTCACGAACAGAAAGAATATAAAAAGGCTTGTCGGGACCGCAATCGCAAAAATCGACAGCAGGCTTCGCTGCCATTGCGAAACCAAATGATTGAGGCCCATGCCAATGACGGACTCTGAACGGGCCAATCGCTTCGCCTTGAGCGACACTTCGCCGGAACGCATGGATTCAAACGGCTTGATCTTCCGTATGAGGGCTATGGGAATGAGCGAGCCGAACCAGTAAATGGCGATGCCGCTCACACCGATCAAAAAGACGCGCGATGCGGAGGTGTCGACACTGCCTGAGACATAAAACACGCCGAGAATGAACCAGCTGATCAGGGCGACGAGCGTCCCGAGTAGAGTAGCTTCCCAGAACAATAGCTTGGAAAGTTGAGAAGGGCGCCAGCCGAGTGCCAAAAGAACCGCAAATTCCTTTTTGCGGGCTACGAGCATAATGATGCTCGAAGCGAAGACATAGACAATGGCCACTAAAATGACACTGGCGATAACACCGCTCAAGCCGATTTTTGCTTCCTTGAAAATGGAGATCGAGGAGCCGATTTTGATCCAAGGCTGCTGAATCCACCCCAGCGGTTCTTCATCTTCAAGTGCGGGCAAGTGGGTCAAGGCGAGCTGTGGTGAAGACCCCAAGGTGATATCGGTGATCAGGCCCGTTTGCTGCTCAATCTCAGCAGCCATTTCTTTTAGGATGCGTTCGCTTTCCTCATCCATGACCTCTACGCCTTTGACGTTGACGCGGATGGCGGAAATCGGAGTATCTCCTAAAATTTGAGCTGCCGCATCGAGCGTCGTTAAGACGAGCGGAGGCTTCGTCAAAAAACCATAATTATCATTTGTCGGTCTCATGTCAGTCGGTGGATTGATCGGCGTATTATCCGCATCCATCACCCATTGCGCTTTAGCTGGGAAGTATGTCTCCATCGGCAATTCGGTTAACGGGTCTTTGGATAGCTGAAGCTTTTGCGGGTCGAATACCCCGACAAAATCCAACTGCAGTTTTGGCCAAGCCGAACTGTCTGTGCTATAGGGGTTGAATTGGCGATACATATGTTGAGTGGCCCAAGGCGACTCCTCAGGAAGCTCGAACGGTTCCACTTCATAGGCAAAAGGCCAGCGTTCTTTGAACGGGCTCGTCACGGGTGAATAGTTTACACTAGACGGCTTCAAGGCAATCCACGCCCGGTCAGGTACCGTCATAATGCCATCATAAGCGGGGTCCAGGATTTTCTTGATTAGTTTTTCATGTACTTCAGTCGTTTGATAAGTAAATTCTTTGACCGGAGTTCCTTTAAAGGTATCGAGGTATTGCTCTTTGCCTTTTGCAAGAATGTCCTCCGCAATCTGCTGTTGGTTATTATCAAACGCCAAATCGATTTTTTCAAAACGATAAGTGATTTGGGCATCCACAAAATCCTGGTTGCTAATCAACACGGGAATTTTGTATTCCGGTGTGTCGATCACTTCGCCCGTAGCCGAAACCACATCACTTTCAGCAAAATAACGGCTGGAATCACTGGCAACAATCGCTTCGTTGAGTCCCGCCATTGCCGCTTCCGCTTCCGGGTCGATGCCGGCGATCACGATGGAGGTGCCGTAAGCTAAATTTGGAATGCCTGGCGAAATCCCGTAATCGATAGCCACTTCACCGCCCGGCTGCCAAGGGCCGGCGGTTACGTAAATGGCGGATTCGTCCACTTCAGTACGAGCGCCGGTATTGGTTTCTTCACGCATCGTCATCCGGTAAATGCCAGGTTCTGTAATGGCCGGGTCTTCTAGGTCCACGTAATTGGTGTTCGAACCGATCATGGCAATAGGAGCGGCGATTTCCACATTTTCAATGGCTTTGATTTGCTCGTATTGCTCGAGAGAGATGCCGCCTTCTAAGCCACTCAAATAATTCGGTTCCAATAAATTCAAGTCTTCTGTAATGCTCCGGCTCCCAGGGGGACGGACGACGAGATGATAGGAAGATTTCCATCTCTTTTGCAATTCTTCCACGACTGTGCCGTTATTGGCTTGAGTCAGGCCGATTAAATAACTTAAGCCCGTACTCAAGATCAAGACACCCACTAGCAAGAGGATGAAACGTTCTTTGTTTCGCCACCAAGAGTTCCAAATAAATTTAAGCATAATGGCGTGCCTGCGAGTCTGCTATAATTTCGCCGTCACGCATCTCGATTTTCCGGTCGGCCCGGTCGGCCAACTGCGGGTCGTGCGTCACAAATAAAACGCCGCATCCTTTCTCTTGATTTAGACGCTGAAGCAGCTGGAAAATAACTTCCCCCGTTTCAGAATCAAGGTTGCCGGTCGGTTCGTCCGCCAGCAGCCATTTCGGTTCGTGGACCAGCGCACGGGCAATGGCGATTCGCTGCTGTTGCCCGCCTGACAGCTGAGAAGGGAGGGCATTCGCTTTGTCGGATAGCCCGACCAATTCCAGCAATTTTAACGCACGCTCTTTTTTGTCATAGCTTACTTTGCGTCCGAACAATGGCGCCATGATGTTTTCAAGTGCAGTCAAGGTCGGGATTAAATGGAATTGCTGAAAGATAAAGCCGATCGTCTCAAAACGGAAATCGGCCAATTGTCTGCTGTTGAGTCGGCTAACCGGCTGTCCACCGTGCAATAGCTCTCCTGATGTCGGCTCATCGAGCGTTCCAATTAGACTGAGCAAAGTAGATTTTCCAGAACCGGATGTGCCGATAAGGGAAATGAATTTGCCGCTTTCTAGGACAAGGTCGACGTTTTTTAATGCGTGCGTCTCCACGCCGTCTCCGCGAAAGGCTTTCACTAGCTTGCGACACTCAATGGATTGATTCAATATGTTCACCTCTTTGTAATTAGTTGGTAAATATTCTCTGTTTTAAATATACAGAATTGCTAAAAAATAATATAGTTTTTTTTATGGCTGTCTGATTACGCGTCACAACGGATAATAAGCAGCGACGTCATGCAATAATGCAGCAAAACATAGAAAAAAGAGGGAAGAGCGGCTGTTTTAACAGCGCGTCTTCCCTCTTTTACATTCGGGTGTATACATTTCACATAGCTTAATCGATGCTGTTGAATTTGATTAATTCACTCCAACAGCAGAGAATGCCGCTTTCACACTGGCCACTTCAGCACTTGATGCCCCGTACAAGTCCGTTGCCGCTTGGATAGTAGATACGCGGAAATGGCTGTAGTTTGAGTTTGGCGTCAAGTATTGCGTAAGTGTGCGGTAATAGATATCGCCGGTTTTGTCATTGCCGATGCCAGCGACTGTCACGCCGTAATGCGTCCCGCCATTTGCAAGCAGGAATGCAGCTTTATTGCTGATGCCTGAGTTGATGTGGACGCCGCCATAATCCCCCGTGCCTGTATAGCGTTTCGAGTAATGATCTGGATCTCCGCTCAAAGTCGGGTCTTCCATCGAGCGCAAAGCATCTCCCGCCACGTTCGGCGTATAGATGTCTTCGCCTACTTGCCAGTCTGGCTTATTGTTGAAATGGTGTTCGACAAGCGTTCCGAAGATATCGGACATCGACTCGTTGATTGCACCTGATTCATTCTGGTAGATCAAGTCGGCAGAAGTATCCGTCACGGCATGTGTTAATTCGTGCGCGATAACATCAAGCGCTCCTGATAGCGGCACGAATGTAGTGCCGTCCCCATCCCCGTAAACCATTTGGGAACCGCTCCAGAATGCGTTATTGTAGCTGCGGCCATAATGGACGGTAGAGATCAGTTCCGCCCCGTTGCCGTCGTAGCTATTGCGGCTATGGACGTCTTGGAAATAATCGTAAGTCTGGCCCGCATAGGCATGAGCATCGACTGCCGCCCCGTCATAAGCCGCGTTATAAACATTGTCGCTGTCGAGCCATAGCGTGCCCGGCGTACGTGTCCGGTTTTTGGCATCATATGTGAAAATGCCGCTGCCGCGTGTCCGGTCAACCAAATAGGATCCGTTATTGTTCACTAAAGTATTGAAAGTTTTTGTATCGCCCAATACGCCTTTGCCAGTCGCGGTCGAATCATTGCCGGTTAAACTAGCACCGCCGCCGGATGGTTTCGCTTCATGGATTTGGTTAAAGGAATCCAGAACGTCGCCGGTCTTCGCGTCGACAAAGTATTGATAATTCCCCGGTTCTGGGTAGAGGAATTCGAATTCTGCACTGTACGCATAATGGGCTTGGCCATCTTTGGAATAGATGACCAATTCCGGTGTCACTTCAGCTTCAAGTTCCGGTGTGCTGCCGATTTTTTCTTTCAAATCCACCGCCGCTTTTTCGACCGCTGCACTCGCTTTTACGGTAGCGCCTTTTTTCAAGGATTGCTTATCGTATAGTTCAGGTGCCAAGTTGCCGGATACGGAAGTCAACACGCCGTTTTGGTCAACATGTGCATTAATGACAGAGCCGAAAACAGGCACGCCTTTAAATTTCTGCTGCAGCTTCACTTTGGTAAAACCAAGTTCATCTTTTTCCTGTTTCACGACTTTAAAGCTGGAAAGTTCTTTCTTGGCGATTTTGTATGTGTCTTGGTTCTCTTCTAAATATGTAAAGACGATCTCCTTGGCTGTTTTATCAGATGGTTCGGTCAGCTTTCCGGAAATGAAATCCGGTGTCTGTGTGTCTTTATTGACATGGACGTTTTCCGTTGTTTGTCCGGATAGTGTATCAGCCGAAACAGCTGTTGCGGATAATGCTAATGATGCTGCCAAACTTAAAGTTAGTAATTTCTTTTTACTCATCAAATTCACTCCTTTTCGTCTTACCGGCATCGTAACTCGGTGTTAACATCATAACTTTTTAACTATTCTGAACAAATAGGTTGGACTATGTATTTTTCGTTGTCCGAAATTGTGATTTTAGGACGTCCGTAAAAAACGACAAAGCGGCTCTTTTTATTTTTTATAGGCATATGTATGGGATTAGCCAGCTGTAAAGAGAGATTCAGAATCCAGTCGAAGGAATTGAACTATCAAAGCGAAATATTCAGTTTTTTTAAATGGACATTTTTTTAGTGAGGGACAATCAGAACTAATCAACAAACATCGCAATTACTGCGCAAAATCATCGCGATCTGCCAATTTTCAAGCTAAAAAAAGTGATGGGGACAGTTTCGGCAGAAAAAACTCATTATTTATTTTACTTTTCACGCAAAAAGGATTAAGATGGATTAAAGTTTCCTTTGGGAAACAATATTCACATTAGGAAAGAGGGTGAGGGCATGATCCATGCACTTGCGATAAAAAATGTAACGGTTTCCTATCATGGTCGGTCCGCAATCGAGGCCATTGACTTAACATTGGAACAGGGAAATATATTAGGGATTATTGGCCCAAACGGAGCTGGCAAATCCACTTTACTGAAAGCGATACTGAACTTGATCACTGTTGATTCGGGTTCAATCAACATATTGGGTGGGAGCTTAAAGGAAAATCGCAACCGTATTGCCTATGTTCCTCAGCGAAACCAATACGATTGGGATTTTCCGATTCACGTGATGGATGCGGTGTTAATCGGGACCTATCCGTCTTTAGAAATATTCAAGCGGCCAAAGAAAAGCGACAAGGCTTGGGCACTGGAATGCTTAGAGAAAGTCGGTTTGGCGCAGTACGCGAACCGGCAGATCGGCGAGTTGTCCGGAGGCCAGCAGCAACGGGTTTTTCTCGCACGGGCTTTGGCTCAAAAAGCGGACTTGTTTTTCCTGGACGAACCTTTTGTCGGAATTGACATCGCAAGTGAGGAAATGATTGTGAAGCTATTGAAAGATTTACGCGACGAGGGCAAAACCGTCGTCGTGGTCCATCACGATTTGGGCAAAGCCAAGGAATATTTCGATGAATTGCTGCTATTGAATAAACAACTCGTACAGTTCGGGCGTCCGGCTGAAGTCTTGCGCCCTGAAGTTATGCGAAAAGCTTATGAAAGCGAATTGGCTTTCTTGTTTGAAGCGGGGGTGAGCTGATATGGCATTTATCGAAGGGATTATGCAATATGACTTTTTGCAAAAAGCCTTGCTTACTTCTGTAATGGTCGGCATCATTTGCGGTGCTATTGGCTGTTTCATTATTTTAAGAGGCATGGCGCTGATGGGGGATGCCATTTCCCACGCGGTGCTTCCGGGTGTGGCGATTTCATACGCGCTGGGCATCAACTTTTTCTTTGGGGCGGTATTTACAGGCGTATTGACGGCGATGGCGATTGGATTTGTGAGCCAAAACAGCCGGATCAAACAGGATACGTCCATTGGGATTATGTTCACAGCGGCATTTGCGATGGGGGTCATCCTCATTACGGTGCTAGAAAGCAGTACGGACCTCTACCATATTCTATTCGGCAATGTCTTAGCCGTGCGCCCATCGGATATGTGGATCACGCTGGTGATCGGGCTGGTCGTACTGGGCTCCATTTATTTGTTCTATAAAGAATTGCTGGTGACGTCTTTCGACTCGGTGATGGCCAGCGTCTACGGCTTACCGGTTCGGCTCATCCATTATTTCTTGATGGCCTTACTGACGATGGTCACGGTCGCTTCTCTTCAAACAGTAGGAATCGTTTTGGTAGTGGCCATGCTGATTACGCCTGCCGCGACGGCGTATCTTCTGACAGACCGGCTCTCCACCATGGTGTTCTTGGCATCTACCATAGGAGCAGTGTCAGCAGTAATTGGCTTGTACTTTAGCTACACTTATAATTTAGCCTCTGGGGCAACCATTGTATTGGCAGCAACCGCGTTGTTTATCATCGCGTTTGTCTTTTCTCCGAAGCACGGCCTGCTTTGGAAAAAAATAAACAGCAAGAAAAAACAATCAGAACTAGCGAAGCTATAGAAAAGGAGAATGATGATGAAAAAAATAGTGAAGACGAAAAACAGGATAGGGGCGTCGATAGCATTTCTTTTGCTGATGGCGCTTTTGGCTGGATGTACCGGGAATGAAGAACAAGACGCTTCTGCTAATGGAGGCGAAGATACGTTACAAGTCGTGACTACTTATTCCATCCTTTACGACATTGTGAAAAATATCGGTGGTGACCAGATAGAAATCCACAGCCTGGCACCGATCGGGTCCAATCCGCATGAATACGAACCTTTGCCACAAGATCTGCAGAAAACGACGGATGCCGATTTGGTATTTTACAACGGCTTGAACTTAGAGGCAGGAAATTCGTGGTTTGAAAAATTATTGGACACGTCCGGAAAAGCCGGCGAAGCTGCTCCTGTCTACCGATTAAGTGAAGGAGTAGAGCCGATGTACTTGACGACGGAAGGCAAAGAGGGTGAAGAAGACCCGCATGCTTGGCTCGATATCCAGAACGGCGTTCAGTATGCAGAAAATGCGCGTGATGCTTTTATTGAAATCGATCCGGACCATCAAGACATCTACGAGCAGAACGCGGAAGCTTATATCAGCCAATTGGAAGAGCTTCATCAGGAAGCGGTTGATCAATACAGCAAAATTCCACAAGACGAGCGCGTATTTGTGACAAGTGAAGGGGCTTTCAAGTATTTCAGCAAAGCTTACGACTTCCAGGCTGAATATATATGGGAAATCAACCAAGAAAACCAAGGAACGCCAAACCAGATCACGCGCGTGCTGGACATTATTGAAGAACAGAATATCGAAGGCTTGTTCCTAGAAACAAGTATCGACCCGCGCAGCATGGAGATGGTGGCAAGAGAAACCGGAGTGGACATCAAAGGCAAGGTCTTTACCGATTCCATCGGCAAGCCCGGTGAAGATGGCGATACTTACCTGAAGATGATGCAATGGAATATCGATACGATTCTAGAAGGACTGACAAACTGAGCGTGCGTCTATCCTGTTGTATGGAAAATAAAAAAGGGGCAATGGCGTAAGCCGTTGCCCCTTTTCAGGTTGTCGAGAAGGGGGAAAAGTCGTATTTTCCGAAGCTTATCGCTCGCTTTCCGTGGGCTCGCGCCCAAGCCTCCTCAGCCGCTGCGCGTCTTGCGGGGTCTCGGTCGTCTCGCTGATCCACTGGAGTCGAGCGAACACTTCTCTAAATACTTAGAGAAGTCATTGAATATTGGATATAGAAAAAGATTTTCTTTCATAATCGATAGAGAACCATAGACTTCTTTAACACTCTGAAGGGGCAATGGCGTAGTAGCCGTTGCCCCTTTTTCTTGGATATGGATCAATCTTCGCAGATTGTGTGCCGCAGCATCCGCTTATAGCGTAAAGAAAGTAAGGATAGAAATGGAGAGCGAGACAATCGTCATGACGGCTAAAGGCAGCAATGCGCGTTCTTTTACGTCTTTCAAGCTCACATTCAAGCCCAAACCGACCATCGCAGCCGTCAAAAGCCACGTGGTAAGAATCGAGATGAAATCCATCGCGGCTTCAGATACCGGGATGATTGGCCCCAATACATAACTGCCGATGAGGCTCATGCCCATGAACCCGAGGAGAAACCAAGGGAATTCCACTTTGCCGGAGACATCTCCAGCAGGTGCTTTGCGCTTCATGATCCAGATGAAGATAAAGCAGACAGGGATCAATAAAAACACACGGCCCAATTTGGCAAGCAAAGCCATCGCAAGGCCCTCTTCACCAGCTGGCGCGCCGGCGAGGGCTACATGTGCGACTTCATGCAAGCTCATGCCCGCCCACATGCCGTATTCGATGTCTCCGATCGGCAAGAACGGGCGCAAAACGGTATAAGCGATGGCGAACACGGTCCCCATAAGTGCGATGATTCCAACACCGATTGCGGTATCTTCGTCTTTGGCTTTAATGATCGGGGCGACAGCAGCAATGGCAGCAGCACCGCAAATGCCGGTCCCTACCCCAAGGAGTAAGGAAATGTTGCGGTCGGCTTTGAAAAGCTTGGCCAACAACAAGATCCCAAAAATCGCCACAAGAACGACGGCAGCGTCTCTCGCCAAGAGGCCAAGCCCGTCTTCTAAAATAATATGGATATTCAACTTCAGCCCATACAAGATAATGGCCGCTCGAAGAAGCCGTTTAGAAGAAAAAGCGATGCCGCTTCGCAAACTTTCGGGATAACCGAACAATTGCCGATAAGCCACGGCAATAATGATGGCGCAAGCCAATTGGCCGATAAAATTGAAGCCTGGGACCAAAGCAAGCAAATATCCTAAAAATGCGATAAAAAATGTAAACAAGATGCCCTTGAACCAGGCATTACCTGGCAAAGAGCCGAAAAACTTACTGGACAATCGATTATTTGCTGACATATAAACACCTCTAGTTAATTGTACGAGCGCTTTATCTATAAGTATAATAAATATAAAATAATCTGATGATAAGTAAGAGTTATCGTTGATAAAGCGAAGGGAGACGAAGAGATGAATCAGGCGTTAGAAGTATTTATCAAAGTGGCAGAGGAAAAAAACTTCTCAAATGCAGCTAAGCGATTGCATATGAGCCAGCCAGCGGTGAGCCAGTACATTCGAGGGTTAGAAGAAGAGTTAGGCGTTCAATTGTTAGAGCGAACCAATAAATACGTCCGATTGAACAAAGCGGGCGAAATCGTGTATCAGCATGCCATAAAAATGGCCAAAATCGATGAACGAATGCGTCATTTAGTGGAGGACTTAAGCACAGTAGCTGCAGGGAAATTGGCGGTGGGGGCCAGTTACACATTTGGCGAGTACATTTTGCCGAGTATTTTAGCCCAGCTCAAAAAAGCATTTCCACATATTGAAGTTGAAGTGACCATCGGAAATACCGCCTCCATCGCAGAAGCCGTATCAAAACATGTGTTGGATATCGGGATTGTAGAAGGCCATCACAAAGAGCATGTGCAATTGCATACAGAAATCTTCGCTGAAGACCAGATGGTGATTTTCGCCTCCGTCCACCATCCACTGGTTCGCCGTGGCGGGAAAGTCACGATGGCTGAACTCCGCGAACAGGAATGGGTATTGCGTGAAGAAGGGTCCGGAACACGAGAAGCCGCAGAAAACATCTTCGCCGAACATCGTTTTCGCCCAGCCACTTTCATGCAATTCAGCAGCACCCAGCCCATCAAAGCCATGATCGAAGCAGGGACCGGGATTAGTGTGTTATCGGAATGGGCCATCGAAAAAGAAGTGCGCCACGGGGAACTGGCGATACTGGATGTAGAAGGCATGCCTTATCCTAGAAAATTTTCACTTGTGACAAATTCTCATTTCCAGACGAAGGCTTTATCGGTCTTTATCGACATGGTCAAAAGGCAAGCTCGGTAAAGCGTACCGACAAGCTTCGAGTGATGGACAAAAACCCAATCACTGGCTTGGAATAAATAGCTCGCCGTGAGAAAATCGAGATCACCGTGCTTCACTGCGCGAGCCGACGAAACAGTAAAAAACGGGAAAGAGGAAGCTATCATGGAAACAATCTATTTTGCAGGCGGATGCTTATGGGGTGTCCAAGCATTTATCAAAACATTGCCCGGCGTCGAATCCACTGAAGCGGGACGGGCCAATGGCAGAACGCAGACACTTGAAGGCGAGTACGACGGCTATGCGGAATGTGTCAAAACGATATTTAATCCGGCGCAGGTTTCGGTCGAGGAATTGATGGGCTATCTCTTTGAAATCATCGATCCCTATAGCGTCAATAAACAAGGAGAGGATGTTGGCGAGAAATACAGAACCGGTGTCTATAGCGAAATTCCCGAGCACTTAACGGCGGCGAAAGCCTTCATTAAGGAAAGAGCGGATTCGGCAAGCATTGCAGTCGAAGTCATGCCGCTTGAAAATTACGTGAAGAGTGCAGAAGAGCATCAGGACCGGCTAGCCAAATGTCCAGATGATTATTGCCATATTCCTCAAGCGATGTTATCCAAGTATCTATAGAAGAAAAGGAGTATGGAGCTTATGATTTCACTTGCACTGACATTGAAACGATTACTATCAGCTATTTTCAGGACCGGGAAAGATCCACTATTCCGGACCTTGCTGCTGACTTTGGCGTTTATCGTGCTTTCGGGTACTTTGTTCTATTATCAAATAGAAGGATGGCCATTGTTCGACGCCTTCTATTTCGCTTTCGTCAGTCTGATTCCGACCGGAGTCGATACCGGTCTCATCCCTAGTGGCAACTTGAGCCGAAGCTTTACGATGATTTACTTGGCTGTTGGTGTCGGCGTGATGGTGATGGTGTTGATCAGGTTAGCCTATGCGGTAGTGAAATTAGAGCGTCCGGAAGAGTTTGGAACTCCTAAGTCTTCTCGGGAACTGCCGAACAAAGAACAATAGAAAGAACCCCGAACGGAATGCCGTGGAAAGCGGCTGTCGTTCGGGGTTCATTTTGTAATGAAGACTATTCTTTTGTTGTCGTCTTTTTCCAGCTTTCATCCATGACCATTTTGCCCGGCCACGTGTAAGCAGTGAGGCCGCCGTCCACTACGATGTCCTGGCCTGTCAAATAAGAGCTGTCGCTCGAGACGAGGAACAAGACCGTCGTGGCGATTTCTTTCGGCAATCCAAGACGCCCTAATGGAGCGAGCCATCTATTGCTTTCCCGGAATTCGCGTCCAGCTTCTTCCTCTTTCGACCCGGCAAGTTCATCGATCAGGGGTGTTTCGATCGTCCCAGGGGATACGGAATTGGCGCGAATGCCGGACCGGCCGTATTCGATGGCGATGGATTTCGTGAAATTGATAATGCCGCCTTTCGCTGCGTTATAGCCCGAGCGGTCCAGATCCGCGAAGCTGCCGGACATAGAGGCGTTGTTGACGATCGCGCCGCCATTATCCATCATAAGCGGAATGAAATACTTACTCATCAGGAACGTGCCGCGCAAGTCAGTAGCCGTGATGTCGTCGAACAAATCAACCGGGTACTCATGAACCTTTCCGCCTTCTTGGTCGATGCCGGCGTTATTGAACAATGCATGCACGCTTCCATACTGTGCTTTTACTTGATCCGCGAAAGCAGTGACTTCTTCTTCCTTGGCGATATTCACTTGGAAGCTTTTTGCCGTGCCGCCGCTTTCGTTGATTTTTGCTACAGTTTCCTGCAACTCGTCTTCTTTAATATCTGCCAGCAGGACAATGGCGCCTTCTTCTGCAAAAACTTCCGCTGTCGCTTTTCCGATGCCGGTAGCAGCACCTGTAATGACGGTAACTTTATTTTGTAATTTACCCAAAATGTATTCCTCCTCTAAAAGAATGCCAGGATTAACTTCCAGCGTTTTACTGTATCCATCATTCTTGCTCTTCCTCAAATACCACGCATGCCTGCTGTTAAACCGCCTTTTTCGATGTAACCGTTTCAACGAAAAAAGTTTTTTAAAGAAAGTTGAAAATAAGTGATCTAAATACAATCCCACTCCGTTGAGCTTATAAGAAAACAAAACAGAACAAAAAAAGAGGAGCGGTTTGAATGAAAATGAAAAAGCTTTTATTACCAGTAGTAGGGGCATCACTTTTGGTGCCAGGGATCGGATCGAGCGTATTGGCAGCTGAACAAGCACCGCCAACAGAAACAACAGGTGTGGAACTTCGTACAGCATTGGACTCATTACTATCTGAACATTATGCACTCGCAGTTGACTCCATGATGAAAATTTACGACGGAGACGAAGCGGCAGATGAAGCCATCGCAGCTCTTGATGAAAACGCAGCCGATATGGAGCCGGTTATCGCTTCTGTTTACGGTGAAGAAGGCGGAGCAGCTTTCGTTGAAATCTTCGACAAACACAATATGGGCACAGACGATTACGCAGCAGCCGTGAAAGCGGATGACGAAGCGATGCAAGAAGAAGCATTGATGCAAATTCAGTCTTTTGTCGATGAAATGGGCGAATTCCTAGGTACAGCAACAGAAGGTAATCTTCCTGAAGACGGCGCAACAGCAGCCCTTCGCGAGCATGAAGATTATGTGCAAGATACTTTTGATCTATATGTAGAAGGTGATTATGAAGCGTCTTACACAAACTACCTTGAAGGATTCAAGCAAATCTTCGGAGCTGGTAGTGCAATCAGTGGTGCCATTTCCGTTCAATTCCCGGATCAGTTCTCTGACCCGAATACGCCAGCTGGCGACTTCCGTTCGACAGTAAACCGTATTGCAGCAGAACACTTCGCTCTTGCACAATTGAGCATGACAAAAGGCTTTAATGGATCAGCTGACTTTGATTTCGTCAACTGGGCACAAGACCAAAACACTGAAGAGTTCCGTTCTGCACTAGCTTCAGTATATGGTGAAGAAGCAAGCAACCAGTTCGTGAAAATTTGGAACAACGAGCACATCACGGTTCAAGGCGACTTGGCTAACGCTACAGCTTCAGAAGACCAGCAAGCGAAAGACCAAGCTTTGTCTACATTGACGAGCACATTTGCTACAGATCTTGGAACATTCTTGAACCAAGCTACTGAAGACCGCATGCCTTTGGATGAAACCATTGCAGGTGTGGAAGCACACGAACAATCAGTGATTGATACATTCCAACAGTATGTAGATGGTGACTATGCAGCATCTTATGACACTTACCGTGCAGGCTATGCGATCATGTTTGATATCGGTAAAGGTTTGAGCGCTTCTATTGTCGATCAGTTCCCGGAAGTTTTCGAAAACACAGCACCTGAAAAAATGCCTTCAACTGGATTCGGTGGTACTGCTAACCAGTCCAACACAATGATCCTGTGGGTTGCACTTAGCGCATTGATCTTCATGGCAGCTGGAACACTAACGTATCGTCAAACTAAAAAACAATAATGTTTTCTAAAAAAAGAGAGCCTCGGCTCTCTTTTTTTATGTTCGTATGTACAATCGTGAGAGCGCTTTACTTGGTCCTTTTTAAATAGACAATGGATCAGAAGAGCGAAATAAGCGCATGTAAATATAAAATAATGGTATAATTCAATGATAATGAACGCTGTTTTCCATAAACTGTTAGCGGATTATCAGCGGAAGAAAGAAGGTCGTCCGTTTGGAATATACGATGAACGAATTGCTTGAAACCCAACGTAATGTCCATGTCCTGTATGCATACAACGGAGCGGAAAATTACCTGCAGCAGCTCCTCAATTACATAGAAGAAGGTGTAGCGGCAGGGGACCACGTCTTAATCGTCGAAAACGAGCGCGTGACAAAAAAACTTGAAGCGCTATTGGCGAAAACTTACAACGAAACCCAACGAAGCCAAGTGCATTTTGTGAACAGTTTGCAATTTTATTGGTCAACTGGAAGTTATCATCCGCCCGCCATTCATCAATATTTCACCAAAACGGTAGAGCCTTTCATTAAAAGTAACCAGGCTTTCCGTTCATGGGCTCATGTGGAATGGGAAAGTGTCAAAGAACCATTATTCCTGATTGAAGATTTCGAGAAAATGGCCGATCGGGCTGTGAACGAATACGCCTTTCCATTAATATGTGCTTACGAAAAACAGCGAATGCCGCGTCATTTGACGGAAAGCCTAATGAGAACCCATCCATATGTATTGCTAGAAGACGATTTGGTCGCTTCCAATCAGTATCAATCTACATAAAGCCGGGATCTGGGCAATTGCCGATCCGGGCTTTTTTAATGGCGCTAGGCCTGTACATTGCAATCAAAGAACAGCTTATAGTATCGTTAATACAATTCGCCTGTGTATTCGGGCGCATCGAATAGAGGAGGGATTATATGCACTATCAATCAATCGGCCCTTCCAGAAAATTTCAGAACTTCAATGATGCAGCAAACCAAGTATTAAGTATGCTGAGTCGTCAAATGGAGATTAATACGCTTTTTATAGCTGAAAATGATGGAAAAACCAATACAATCAAGAAAGCGTTTAATAGAAATGAAGAACTGGTGGTAGAAAACAGTCAGTCCCCGCTGGATCAAACTTTTTGTAGTTTGGCGATTAATGCCGGGCAGGAGCCGCTATGGATCGAAGACATCGCCGCGGATGAAGGGGCCAGCACCTTGCCCATCGCCTCTCAATTCGGCAACGGGGCATTTATCGGCATTCCGATTTATTACGAAAATGGAGATGTCTATGGCACAATTTGTGGCTTGGACAAGCATCCGTTTCATTTCACACACCAGCAGCAGGAAATGTTTGAGATGATGTCGTCTTTACTAAGCTATATTCTCGAACTCAACAAAGCCCAGCAGGAAATTCAAACTTTGTCCTCGCCGCTTGTGCCTTTATCAGACGGCATCTCCATCTTGCCGATCATCGGCCACATTACGCTTGAAAGAGCTTACCAATTAATCGATGATGTGGTGATGAAAGCAAGTGAAGGCATAGATTTTCTGATAATGGATTTTTCTGGCATCACTCAAATCGATCCACGCATCGAACAGCCTTTATTGGATTTGATCAAAGCCTTGAAAATCATGGGGATCACTCCGATCATTACAGGGATTTTGCCAGCAATGGCCATGCAAGTGCCGCATTTTGCCCATTCGCTAAAAGGGGAACGAATGGAAGCTACGCTGAAAATAGCGATTGAGCAACTGGGCTTTATGTTGGTGCCGAAACAACACTCTTAACTGCGAAAACTTGTACAGCCTAAAGTGCATGACCTGGTCAAAAGCATTCTTCCAGGTTTTTTGGCTGTTTGCTGATTGATAAGCATGCCGCAGTAAAGTGAGGAGGGATTGCCATTTCTTTTGAATGGTGGAGCACTTTAAGTAATGTTTTTATCATCATTAATATGGTCTTGGCGTTCTTTATCTTGTTTTTCGAACGGAAAACAGCTTCTTCTGCCTGGGCATGGATTCTCGTCTTGTTTTTTATCCCAGTTCTTGGATTCGTGCTTTATTTGCTGTTTGGCAAGCCTTTGCGGAAAGAACGGTTAAATCGGCCAGTTGCTTATGACAACCCTGTCTTTAGGGAACGCCTAAGCCGTCAGCGCCTCGAGTTGCAGTCAGGCCATTTCACAGCACCCTCGCCTCTTGCGGCCGAATGGCAAGACCTTATCCAGATGAATGCCATCCGAACCGACGCGCCGTTATCCAAAGCCAGCAATATCCAGGTATTCAACGACGGACATCGTAAGTTTGAGGCGTTGTTTAACGATATACGCCAAGCCCAACACCATATTCACCTGCAGTATTTCATCCTAAATGACGATGACTTGGGGCGGCGTCTTGTCTCGCTGCTCACCGAAAAAGCACAGCAAGGCGTAAAGGTATTGTTTTTATATGATGCCCTGGGCTCAAGTAGTTTGCCAAAGCATTTTTTTGATGAATTCGAAAAGTCCGGAGGGAAGACAGCGGCCTTTTTACCGGCCATGCTTGCGAGCATCAATCCTAGATTCAATCACCGCAATCATAGGAAGTTGGCGGTCTTGGACGGGGCAGTCGGCTATATCGGCGGATTTAATGTCGGAGATGAATACATCGGAGAGAAAAAAGAGTTCGGTTATTGGCGCGATACACACCTGAGGCTAGAAGGGGAAATTGTCCATTCTCTCCAAAACCGCTTTTTCATCGATTGGAATCAAGCGGCTGAACACTACCCGATGAAATATCAGGAAGCCTATTTCCCGAAAATGAAGGAAGTTGGGGGAGCGGCGATGCAAATCGTAGCGAGTGGCCCATTGGAAATGCGCGAAGACATTAAAAATGGATACTTAAAAATGATTCATCACGCTCGAACATCGGTGTACTTGCAGACGCCGTATTTCATTCCGGATAAATCGATCATGGATGCACTTCGCACGGCATCGCTTGGCGGCGTCGATGTGCAACTCATGATTCCGCATCAAGCGGATCATGTCTTTGTCCATTCGGCTACCTTAGCATTTGCCCGTGAACTGCTCGAAGACGGAGTCAAGGTCTATAGCTATAAAAATGGATTTTTGCATGCCAAAACGCTTGTAGTGGATGGGCAAACATATTCCGTTGGCTCGGCCAATATGGACGTGCGCAGCTTCACCTTGAACTTCGAATTGAATGCTTTCGTGTATGATGCCGAGTCAGCGGCAGAAATGGCAGACCTCTTCCGCCACGACCGGAAGCTGTCCGTTGAATTGACGGAATCCTACTTCAAGGAACAACATTGGATAGACAAGGCGAAGCAAAATATTGCCAAATTGGTTTCGCCAATCCTATAGCATCAGCAATGAACGTATGGATCATTAAAATGTGCCGCCCCAGCCGTCGCGTACAAGGCTGGGGCGGATTTTTTTATGTTTATCCTTTGAAAAAAATAAAGGTTCCTTTTTAGTGAAAAAATGATTTTTTGAAATGTTGATATTGTATACTAGTAGCAGAAGCGAAAGTATAGGTTAAATTTTGAAGAAAATAAGTCATAAGGAATCACTGACTTAAAGGAGGGGGATTTATGGAAAAGTTGCGCGAAAAAGGCATCCGGTATAAATACTTGAGGCTGACAGTGTCGTCTTTGATTGTTTGTTCTCTTATGATTGCTGGAATTTATTTTTATATGAACTTGCAGCAAGAAGAAACCCAAGCAGAACAAGATAAGCTTGTCGATAAACAAGAAACGCTTCAAGATCTCGCCGATTCACTGAATCAATTGTTCTTTCGTTCGAGAGGGTATTTTGCGTTTCAGAACCAGAATGAA
The DNA here is from genome assembly GCF_001687625.2 of Planococcus maritimus. Classification (NCBI taxonomy): domain Bacteria; kingdom Bacillati; phylum Bacillota; class Bacilli; order Caryophanales; family Caryophanaceae; genus Planococcus; species Planococcus maritimus. Next base: position 3,072,352 of record NZ_CP016538.2, on the reverse strand, counting down.
CTGAGTCTGGCGTATGTAGAACTGGAGAAGGTGAAGGACTCGCTCGATCGAGTGAATGAATTGTCTATCAACGATCAAGAGCGAGAGCAAATCTTAGAATTGACAGCATTTATAAAAGAGTTTGAGGCAGAAATTTTTCCAGCGGCGTTGGAAGCGATAGATAATGATGATTACGAAAGGCTGCGGGAGTTATCTCGTGGCGGAGCGAGCGCAGCGGTGAATGAATTCGTGGCATTTGCGGATGAGTATGAAGCCAATACTGAACAGACGCTCGACCAATTAAATCGGGACATGGCAAGGCAAACAGAGAACTTTGCTTTCGCCTTGATTGGTTTATTTGTCTTATTTTTCCTCATCACGGCTTTTGTCATTCTGCGTGCGTTAAGCGACATCATTAAGCCGCTTGAAACGATGAGGTCCTCTATTGATGGCTTTATCGAAGGGGAAGAAGTATCCTATACGCCATTAAAGCGAAAAGATGAAATCGGCATTCTCTCAAGTGAGTTTTACCGGATGGTGACGACGATCCAAAAAAACCAAGAAGAACTCACTGCGAGAAACCAAGTCCTCGTGCTCAACAAAGAGGAATTGCAAGAACAACAAGGGAAGTTAAAAGATTCACTGACCGAAATCGAGAAAACCAAAAACCGCTTATTGCGATTCAACGATTTGAACCATATTCTTTCGCTTACACTGAGCGAACAGAAGTTGATAGAAGGAACTTTGGATTATTTTGATGATTCTTATGACATTGATACCGGTGTTTTATGGCTTCCGGGTTCCGATGAGTATGCGTTGAAAGGCTTCACGCCTTCCATGTTTGGCCTATTTAAGGAAAAGCAAATGGCTTATATCATGGAACGGCTGAAGACCGCTGATGCCTTCACGATGAAGCGCGAAGCGGACGAGGAAAAAGGATTTACGGCGGGCAAGGTATATGTTTATGACCTGTACACCACGGTCAAAAATGAGTCGGACGAGGCAATCGTCATCCTTGGACTATCACGTTTGGGTAGACCATTTTCAGAAGAAGAACAACAGGACATCCATGGCCTGCTTAAACGTCTTCACTTAGCCATCGACCGCATTCAGTTGTATGAAGCGGCTGTTCACGAGCGTACGTTGAACGAGCGGATCATTAATAACATCAACGAAGGCATTCAATTTATCGCGAAAAACGGCGATATGGTCCAGCATAACGATACGATGTGCACAATGTTAAGCTGCGGAGATATTTCACTCGATACAAAAGTTTCGCAGGACAGCTGGATTGCCCGCATGACAGAGCAAACGACCAAGCCAGAAGACATGGCGGACTTTTTGAATAGCTGCCTGCGTCAAAAGGAAAACAAGTCGAATACGTTCCAATACACGGTGAAAGCACCTTACGAACGAGTCATCGATGTCTACAGCACGCCAGTAATCGTCGATAATGAACGTACGGGAACGATTTTTGTCCACCGGGATATTACACGAGAGCACGAAGTGGACAAGATGAAATCTGAACTTGTCAGCACCGTCAGCCACGAATTGCGTACACCTTTGTCGAGTGTGCTTGGGTTTACGGAGCTCTTGCTGAACAAACAATTGAAGCCTGAAAAACAAGTTCGCTACTTAAAGACCATTTATAAAGAAGCGAAACGATTGACCAATTTGATCAATGACTTTTTGGACTTGCAACGAATGGAGTCTGGAGATCAAGTGTACCGAATGGAAAAATTATCGATGAACGAATTGATTATCGAGACGGCAGAGAAATTCCGGACTCAATCGATGCATTCGGTCGTCTTTGTGGATGATGCGTCAGACGTAACGGTTGAAGGCGATAAAGAGCGCCTTGCGCAGGTCTTGATGAACTTGATCGGCAATGCCATTAAGTTTTCCCCACAAGGCGGCAACGTCACTGTTTGCATGAAAAATAATTTCAATGCGCTCCGCGTATCGATCAAAGATGAAGGAATCGGTATTCCTGCTGAGGACATTCCGAAGCTGTTCTCGAAATTCCAGCGCATCGACAATAGTTCGCGCCGTAAGATTGGCGGAACGGGATTGGGCCTTGCGATTTGCCAGGAAATCATCGTCAAGCATGACGGGAAGATTTGGATCGAGTCGCAAGAAGGCGAAGGCACAACAATTCATTTCGAACTGCCTTTGCAATCATCGGAGCCGCAAGAGTATAGCGTGCACGAAGGCGTCGAAGAAAACCCGCCTGTCATGATTGTAGAAGACGATATGAGTCTCGCTCTATTGTTATCAGAAGAATTGAAAGTGAACGGTTTTAAAGTGATTTACCATACTTCGCCGAAAGAAGCTTTTAAAGAAGCAAAACGGACGCCATTGGTTGGTGCCGTGATCGATATTATGCTCGGCGAGGAACTGAACGGATGGGATCTGGTGGATATGATGAAAGCAGACGCTGCTACGCAAAATATTCCGATTGTTATCTCTTCTGCACTAGATCCAACGGATGATTCGGGACAGATCGATAAAATCAATCATTATTTGACGAAGCCATATGCGCCAGTGAATTTGTCCAAAGTCATGAAAAAACTATTGGATGGCCAAGAGCAAAATGGCGTCATCTTCTACGCTACACAAGGCAGTACGGATTGATAAAAGCTTCTCAACAAGTAAACCCCGATGGAGAACAGGATGCCCTGTTCTCCATCGGGGTTATTTTGCGGCGTAAGCCAGCTTATACTTCCAATATTTCTTCGACTAGCGACAGCAATTCCATCGGGCTGAATGGCTTAGACATAAAATAATCCGCCCCATTCGAGATCGCTTTTTCCCGGTCTGCATCTTGTGCTTTAGCTGTTAGCATCATGACTTTAGTGTCGTTCTGTTCGCCTCGGACAGCCTCAAGCACTTCCATGCCCGTTAAATAAGGCATCATATAATCGAGTAAGACCAGGTCGTAGTCAGTCGCCCTGATTTTTTCCAAAGCTTCTTTGCCATCTTCGGCTTCATCCATCTCAAAATCGTCTTCTAAAGTATCGACGATCAACGTACGCAAAATGTCTTCATCATCTGCGACCAATATTTTTTTCATAAAATTGCCTCCTTTAGGTTACGTAGAAATGCCTTTGCGTTTCATGTCTCCCCAATGAGCTTTTTTGCGGAACGCTGCGAAAATCCCCTGGACACGCCATAGCACCATAAGTGGGCGATACCAGAAGGCTTCGGTCAATGCCCAGAAATAAAGCTTCACCAAATGGGAGACATTTGGGTATTTGTGCAAGGTCAACTCTTCTAATAATACGGCCAATGCCGAAATAAGGGAACCGTAAAAAACTGTCACCAAGAACATGACACCGGCCACTTGTGGATCGACTAAAGCAAAGAAGAAGCCGCCGAAAATGATGAAATAACCAATAAATTCGAACACGGCGCCAAGCAATTCCACGAAGAGAAAATACGGCATGGAAAACAAGCCGATCGAGCCATATTTAGGGTTAAGCATCATCTTTCTATGGGTCCAAAGAGTTTCGAACAACCCACGCTGCCAGCGAATTCGTTGGGACTTAAGAACACCGAGTGAATCCGGGGCTTCTGTCCAACAGACAGGGTCTGGAATATATTCGATGCGCTGCTTAGATTTCTCTTCCCGCAGCAATCGATGCAGCCGGACAACCAGTTCCATATCCTCGCCGACCGTGTTTTTATTGTAGCCGCCAGCTTGAATGACCCGTTCTTTATTGAAGACCCCAAAAGCACCGGATACGATCAATAAGATGTTCAAATGGCTTAAAGCCAGGCGTCCGATCAAGAAAGCCCGGAAGTATTCCACGATTTGCATAAGAACAACCGGGCTTCTAGGAAGGCCAATAACTTCAACTTTGCTTCGCGAAATGGTCGAGCCGTTGGCGATGCGGACAGAACCGCCAGTAACAATGATTTGCCCGTCCGATTCGATGATCGGTTTCATGGTCTTGAGCAATCCGTCGTTCTCCAAAATAGAATCGCCATCAATGGCACAAAAATAGGGGAACGAAGAGAGATTGATGCCTGCATTCAAGGCATCCGCCTTTCCGCCATTCGCTTTTTTGATCAGCCGGATGTAGGGGAAGATGGACGATTGGTAGATGGACTCAATTTCTGCTGTTTCAATGTGCATGCGGACAGCGAAAGGAATTTTGGTCATTTTGAACTCTTCAATCATGCGCAAGGACGTATCATCCTTCGACCCATCATCGATGACGATGATTTCCTTCTCCGGGTATTCGAGTGCCAATAGCGAACGGACCGTGCTGACTACGCCGACTTCCTCGTTATAAGCAGGAACCAAGATCGATACGGGGTAAGTAGATTGATTGCGCAGGAAATCTTCGGTAGATTCCCTTTTATCCAGTTTGGTTTCCCTTTTCACTTTGCGGAAAGCAAGCGCGAAAAGCCCCAGGTAACTTAGGCTTGAAAAGAGCATATAAGCAATGACGATATAGGATACGATAAGCGCGGTTTCCTGCATTATTGTTCACTTCCTGAAAGAGAGGTTTTCCACTGATTCGCCATATCACGTGCATAACGATCGGGGTGGTTAGTTGAAAGGTGCGACAATAGGATGTCGCCGTCGGAAAACTGCGTCAAGGCCTCTGCGGCTGAATAACGTACCCACCAAACCGAGTCTCCCAGTAACTCGCTGAGCCGTTCCTTGTAGCGAGACAATTGCAAAGCCCCTGCAATCTGACTGGCAAACATGCGCTCCTGCCAAGAGTCTGAGCTGAAGAAAGGAGTCAATGAGCCGGGATCGTTCATGTATTGCAGATGAAGCAAAGCTTTCAAAGCTTGGATCCGCATTTCAGGGTCCTCATTTTCAAGCTCTTTTTCAATGCGCGGAAGAAACAGCATAATCCCCGCCATGCCGATATAAGATATAGCCGCATGCTTTAGCGCGGGACTGGCACTTGCATCAAGGGCAGCATCCAATTCATCCAGTTTCGTCAATTCGTCCAGCCGCTTAAAGACATCGATGTACAAGCGGGCCGGCGCTTCAGGAAATTTGGCCAATGCCGCAATCGCAACAGGTTCGTTCAATGAAGCGAGTGTTCGGATGAGCTGTTGGGTCTCTTGATCCAACTTAGAGTGTTTGTGAAGCTTTTCCTTGAGCTGCGGAATCAACGACGCCATCCGGAAGTCTTCGATAAAATACAAAGTGTTCATGCGCATCGCCCAGTTTCTTTGCTTCAATAGTTTAGCATAGCGTTGTGCGAGGTATTGTTCTGCCAAAGCGGTAATCTCATCCGAAGTAGGACCTGTTTTTGTCACTGCTACGTAATGGTTCAGCAAACGTTCAAGAACGGTTTGTTTATCGGGTGAGGCATCCAACTGTTGAAGGAAGCGGCGATCGCCTTGATCTATCATATAAGAGCTGAATGCATCTGTTAGGTCGTCATATTGCCGATCAACGGAAGATTCTTTCCGGTTCGTCCGCTGTTTTCGCCAAGCCAAAATTCCAAGCAAAACCAATTGGCCAATAAACAGTGAGAGACTGAGCATCCAGAAGAAAAATAGGTTCACTCGAACATCCTCTTCGTGAGCCGTTGAACGCGCGCCACTACTTCCTGTGCATAAAATGGTTTGACGATGTAATCATCCGCGCCGCTCTTCAGCGCCAAGATGATATCGGATTCATTGGTTCTCGACGTCAGCATGGAAATGACGATGTTATCGTGAGGATACTGAGTACGGATGTGGCTTAACACTTCCAAGCCGTCCATTTTTGGCATAACGCCATCCAATAAAATCATATAACTTTCCTCTGCGCGGTACCAATCGGATTCGACTAAGGCTAAGCCGTCCGCAAATTCTTCGATATGGATGTCAAACTCATCTGCTTTCCAGTTGGAAAAATGTTTTGAAACCAATTTCCGGACAAGAGAATCGTCATCCACAATAAGGATATTGAGCTTTCTCCGCACCTCTTTTTGCGCTGACTCATAAATCTTGGTCTGGTTTCTGCCATTTCTTTTTGCTTGGTACAAGGCTTGGTCCGCTGTCGTGATCAAGGTCTCTTGTTTTAAGCGGTATTCACTGACTCCAGCAGAAAACGAAATGCGAAAAGGTTCATGATTACCAATCTTGAAGTCGGTTGAATTGACCGCCTCGCGGATTCGTTCCACCACGGAAGCAGCAGATTGAGCTTTCGTTTCCGGAAGAATTAGCGCGAATTCTTCACCGCCGTATCGGAAGAAATAATCTGATTCCCGTTTTTTATCCAACAGGATGTCGCTGAATGTTTTCAACACTTCATCACCAGCGGGGTGGCCATAGTCATCGTTGACCTTTTTAAAATGGTCGAGGTCCAATAAGACCAGGGTAAAAGTTTTGCCGGTTCGTTCCGCTAGGTGGGTCATTTGCAGCAACACTTCATTGAAGCCTTTGCGGTTGCCGGCGCCCGTTAAGTCATCATAGCGAGTTCCTTGCAAGATAAGCTCCTGGCTATGTAGGCGGTTCATCATATAAGGAACGAAAAAGGCCATGTCTAATGGCTTCGCCAAAAAATCCGTAGCGCCGATTTGCATGGCACGAATCTGGTTATCCATCTGGTCATCCTCGCTGACAATGGCGATTGGGAGATGGCGGCTTCGCCCAGCTTCGTAAATACGGCTTACTAGGCCAAAGCCTTCAGCATCCGGAAAATGAAGGTCCAACAAGACCATTTGTGGATGTAGTGTGTAAAATAACTCCATTCCTTTTTGGCCATCCAAAGCGATGACAACCGGAATGCCTTGCTGTTCTAAGGTTTCTTTTACCTGAGCTGCGAATTCTGCATCGGGATCAATAATCAGCACAAGTGATTCGTCAACTGGGGGTGCAGGCTTTTGTGGAGGTTCCAAAATAGAGAGCTCTGCCGCTTTTTCGTTGTCTTCCACAGCAAAAAAGCTTCTCAACTGATCCATCATCGCTTGCAGAGACTCTATGGGCAACGAGTCGGTGCTGCTGTCTGAGTAAGCATCTAAATTTTTGCTGCAAAACTCGGACAAGTCCATGAGCCCGATCGTTCCTGCAGTGCCTTTCATCGTATGAAGAAAGCGGTAGATTTCTTTTTCTGGAACCATTTGAAGCGTTGTCCATTTTGCAAAATCGCGTTCCGTTCGATCTGCGAGTAAAGCTTTATAATCCGTCTGCGCCATTTTCTTCACCTTCTTCAAAAGAGTGTTTCTCAAGTTGATATTAGATTGATTTTCTGTGTGAATCTTCCAAATAAATACCATAATATTCAACTTTAAACTTGATAATAGATAATATTTTCCACTTATAGAATAACATCATTTTGTTTGTAAGTAAGGGTTTTTGTATTGAGAATTTCCTGTTTCCTGGATTTAACCAAACGGGTTTCACAATTTGCTCATAAAGGAGGAGACAAGAAAACACTTCCATTAGGTAATGGAAGTGTCAGGTATTCAAGGAGTCATAGTCATCCAACTGCCTACGTGGTGAATGGCCGTTCCTTCATATGCCGATGAGCTTGAGTAATGACTCGCCACTTTATCCAATTGCTGGTTCATATACGCTTCGCCTTCCTCAGCGAAAGTGATAACGCTACCTTCATCCGTTGTGCCTGTTTCTACCCCAACAACGATATGTTTGCCGTATCGCTCAGCCATGGCGATTTCATTTTTAACGATTTCGATAATCATCGGAGCGGAATCCCGGTAAGCCATTAGCGTGACTCCGTCTGTGTTCGCAATAACCCATTCAGCCAATAAGCCTTTGCCGAATGTGTTTTTATAAGGGATTTCGTCAAACCAAAAAGGCATATCGGCTTCAAGTGGCAAGTTCAACTGCGCAGAGCTCGTTGCGGCTCTTTGAAGAAGCGATTGGTAGGATTTTACGGTTGCTGCGCGGTTCGAATTCCACCCGCTATATAGATAAGGCTCAACATCCAAATGAATGCCATCAAAATGCGCCTGTTCCACCGATCCATTTTGGTAATTGCCCAGCCAGTTCATTAACTGGTTTTGATTGGTGAATCCTTTTGGCGCAACCCACGAAGGTGCTCCGTCGAGTGCAAATACAGCGATGCCACGTGAGTGCGCTTGTGTGACAAAACTGCGGTACGTATTTTTAGGAATGTCCCGGTCGATTTGGACATAGACTTTATTGACATTTTTATTTTCGAGAAAAGCCAGCGTAGCTGCTTCATCTTCCACAAACATCCATGGATTCCATAGCCAAGTAGCACGGGTATCAAGCGCATCACCGCTTGCTTGTACATTTTCTGCATGGCTGAACGCTGTCAGCATGAGAGACAGTGCGAACATCCATATCGCCGCTTTCTTCAACATATTCTTTTCCTCCATTCTGTTGGCCGAGGCCCGCAGAATGGGTGCCTGGCAACCTGACGACCGTGCACTGCTTTAACAGTGGGTAGGCTCATGGCTTTGCGTCCTTCCTTTTCAGGTAAGTTTGCCTTTATCAGTTTTTTCTTATTATAGATGGAATATGACTCATTAAGACAGTAACTATATACCTATAAAAGCCTTTACGAGACAATAAAAGAGAAATAGCAAGGCAGTTCTTCCAAATTTTATTTAAAAGCTGAATTTTTTGTGGAGCGTTCTTGGAAACTGCTATAGACTAACACTATATAACAATTTACTTGCCGGCCCAGCTGGCTAAACAGATCGGCACGATATCCCAAACGCTAGAAGGAGGATTCCGCATGATTAGTTCAAAATACTTGGATCTACTGGCAGAAAAATACGATAGCGAAGAAAAAGTGGCGACAGAGATTATCAACCTAGAAGCCATCTTGAATTTGCCAAAAGGGACGGAGCATTTCGTCAGTGACCTCCACGGTGAATATCAGGCGTTTCAGCATGTGTTGCGCAATGGATCGGGCAACGTCAAAGTGAAAATCAAGGACTTGTTCAAAGACGAGATGGGGGAAGAAGAGCTCAACGAATTCGCGACGCTTGTCTACTACCCAGAAGAAAAATTGAGCTTGATCAAAAGCCATTTCAGCAGCAAGAAAGAATTGAAAGAATGGTACATCGAAACGATCGAACGGCTGTTGAAGCTGGTGTCTTACGCATCGTCCAAATACACGCGTTCCAAACTGCGCAAAGCTTTGCCGAAACAGTTTGTGTATATCATCGAAGAGCTGCTATACAAAACCGACGAGTTCACGAATAAAAAAGATTATTACGCCAAAATGCTCGAACAAATCATTTCCCTCGGACAAGTGGACAAATTAATCGTCGGTCTTGCCTACACGATGCAGCGCCTGACTGTTGACCATTTGCACGTTGTCGGAGATATTTACGACCGGGGCCCCGATCCGCACAAGATTATGGACACGCTCATCGATTATCACTCCGTCGACATCCAATGGGGCAATCACGACGTGCTGTGGATTGGTGCTTATTCCGGCTCTAAAGTATGCCTCGCAAACATCATCCGCATTTGCGCGCGCTATAACAACTTAGACATCATTGAAGATGTCTATGGCATCAACTTGCGGCCATTGTTGAATTTGGCGGAGAAGTATTATGAAGACAATCCGGCTTTCCATCCAAAGCGAATTTCAGATGAACAATTAACAGAGCAGGAACAGCTGCAGATCACAAAAATTCACCAGGCCATCTCGATCATCCAGTTCAAATTGGAAAGCCCAATCATCAAACGGCGCTCCTGCTTCGCTATGGAAGACCGCTTGCTTTTGGAGAAAGTCGATTACGAGAAAAACGAGGCGACAATTCACGGGAAAACCTATGCGCTTGAAAATACGTGCTTTGCCACGATCGACCCGGAACATCCTGCTCGCTTGCTAGAAGAAGAGCAGCAAGTGATTGATAAACTGTTGTTCTCGATTCAGCATTCCGAGAAACTATCACGGCATATGAAGTTCCTCATGAAAAAAGGAAGATTGTATCTCCAATACAACGGCAATTTGCTGATTCATGGCTGCATCCCGCTCGAGGAGAACGGGGACATGAAGGAAATGAAAATTGAAGGAGAGGGCTACGCCGGACGGGAACTACTCGATGTCTTTGAAGAGTACACTCGTTACGCCTTTGCGCATCCCGAAGAGACCGACGATTTCGCGACCGACATGGTGTGGTACCAATGGACGGGTGAAAACTCTTCATTATTTGGCAAACGTGAAATGACGACATTCGAGCGTTATTTCATCGCAGACAAAGCCACGCATAAAGAGCGGAAAAATCCGTATTACCATTTGCGTGAAGACGAGGACATATGCCGCAAGATGCTGGCAGAATTTGATTTGAATCCAGAATATGGCCGCATCATCAACGGGCATACGCCAGTCAAAGAACGTGATGGCGAAGACCCAATCAAGGCGAACGGCAAAATGATCGTTATCGATGGCGGATTTTCAAAAGCTTATCAGTCGACCACGGGCATCGCCGGCTATACGCTGTTGTACAATTCCTACGGCATGCAGCTCGTTGCCCATCAGCGCTTTAACTCCAAGGAAGAAGTGTTGCAAAACGGAACCGATGTCTTGTCGATCAAGCGATTGGTCGACGAAGAACTCGAACGCAAAAAGGTGCGGGAGACGAATATTGGAGAAGAGCTTCTGCAGGAAATCGCCAATTTGAACAGCTTGAGAAAGCATCGTTATATGAACTAACAGCAGCTTTGAAAGAGCCCGAACTGAAATACAGTGCGGGCTCTTTCTTATGCAGAGAAATGCAATAGAAGCATAAATTCCGAGGGGGGGAATTCCAGTTAAATGGAATTTTAATTGTGGGAATTTTTGGCTATCTCTGATAGTCTAAAAAGGAAGAGATAAAACAGCATCAGAAAGTTATTGAAAATTGACTGGAGGGAGTCCATGCCAAGCTGCCAAAACTGCCAAAAGGAATGGGGCTGGAAGCAAACTGTCCGTAAGATGTTCACTTTGGATACGGGCATGATCTGCCCGCATTGCGGGAAAAAGCAATTTCTGACTACCGAATCGAAAAAAAGAGCCGGCCTGTTAAATTTTCTAACACCGTTAGTGATGCTTTTCGGGGTGTTATTTGATCTGCCCTTAAGCATTATACTGACACTGATTGTCACCAGTGGGATCGTCGTCTTCGCCGTCTATCCATTCTTAGTTGAATTTACTGATGAAGAACAAGCGCTTTGGTGAAGAAATAAATAATTTATAGAAAAGAGGAAAAATCAATCTTTTATCCATTCAGCTTTTACATCGCTATCCTGATCGCCATCTTGTACTGTGCAAGTTTGTGGATGCTGCGAAACTTGGGGAAATTCAGGATTCCACTATTCATCTATGGCGTCGTGGTTCAATTGTCGTTTCTGGCATTCTTCTTTGGGATGAGCCGCTACTTCAGGACCAGCGAAAGTGTGAACCGGGATTATTACGGTGTCTTCGTGAATGGCCTTGTCATTTTCTATCTGTTGATGGTCGTTCCATTTGTTCTTGCGTTATGGGTACAGGTTTATAAAGGGATATGGAATTTGCAAGTCGGACAAGTTTCCAAAGTCATCATGATGGTTTTATTTATTTTAACGACTTTGGTAGTCGCATTCGTCGGTTTTTATGCACATATTTTATTCTATTATGGATTTGCGCCGTGACGGTCAATGGTGGACTGTTGCATGGAATGATCCACTCAAATCGTATGTTTTGCGATGTGGCTAACCAATATTTAATAAAAAAAGCGCGAGGCACCGGTTGATTCGGTGCCCCGCGCTTTTTGAATATCAACTTAAGCGGTCGTCATGCCGCCGGTGATGCTGTAAATTTGTCCTGTAACATAGCTGGATTCAATAGAAGCCAAGAAGACATAGACAGAGGCGAGTTCTGCCGGCTGTCCAGCGCGGCCGATTGGCGTCTCAGGCGTGCCTTTGCCGAATTCAGGAATGTTTTCTTGCGGCTGTCCGCCGGAGATTTGAAGCGCTGTCCAAATCGGGCCTGGGGCGATCGAGTTGACGCGGATGCCTTTGTCTGCCACTTGCTTGGCTAAGGATTTTGTGAAGCCGATGATGGCAAATTTCGTTGCTGAATAATCTAGCAGCATCGGGCTCGGGTCAAAGCCTTCTACCGAGCTCGTCGTGATGATCGACGCACCTTCTGGAAGATGTGGAAGCGCCGCTTTCACGGTCCAATACATCGAGTAGACGTTAACTTGGAAGGTTTTTTCGAGCTGTTCAGTCGGCAGGTCGGCAATGTCTTTGACGGCTTGTTGTTGTCCGGCAACGAGTGCCAGAATGTCTAAGCCGCCAAGTTCAGTGTTCGCTTTTTCGACCATTTCTTTATTGAATGCCTCGTCGCTCAAGTCGCCGGGGATCAACACAGCTTTTCGGCCTTCCGCTTCGATCAATTGTTTCACTTCGTCTGCATCAGATTGCTCAGCCGGTAAGTAATTGATCGCCACGTCTGCGCCTTCTCTGGCGTACGCGATGGCTGCGGCACGGCCAATTCCGGAATCACCGCCCGTCACCAATGCTTTACGGCCCTCAAGCTTTCCCGAGCCTTTGTAGGTTTTTTCACCACAGTCTGGTACAGGGGTCATTTGGTTTTGTACACCAGGCGCTTCCTGGTATTGTTTCGGAAAATCATCGGTTGTATATTGTGTTCTAGGGTTTTGGATATTCGCCATTTATAATCTCTCCTTAGTTTGCGCATCGTTAGTTTCTCCCTTTATCTACCACCTCCATTCAAGATAAAACCTCTCGTGCATTGTAAATGAGAGAACTGGTTGGTTAAATATAGTGATTTTGGGGTGGAAGCATGAAATAGCACCTCCATTTATGTTATAAAGAAACAGGTAAATACAGATAGGCTGCGCTACTTGGTTGTTATTGAAGGCAGCCAATGAATGTGAAAGGAATGATTGTTTGTTGGATTTTATTGATATTGATTGGGGACAACTATTAGTTGCTGCGGGGATCATTGCCGCTCAAGTGATCGGAATCTTGATCGCATTCGTTATCGTCCGGGCGATCGGAAAAAAATTGATCAACCGCTCGTTTGACCGGTTGACGAAAAAAGGCGATATTACCAATGGCCGTGCATTAACGTTACGTGCGCTGGCAGATAACGTCTTCTCGTATGTTTTGATTTTTATTTTAGTTGCAACTTTGTTCGGCTTGTTCGGGCTTTCTGTTGCAAGTCTCATCGCCGGTGCGGGGATCGTCGGTCTGGCAATCGGGTTTGGTGCCCAAGGCCTCGTCAGCGATGTTGTCACCGGGTTCTTCCTGTTGTTGGAGAAACAGATTGACGTCAACGATTACGTAACGGTCGGCGCTATTGATGGCGTGGTTGAATCAGTAGGGCTTCGCACAACGCAAATCCGCAGCTTTGATGGCACTTTGAACTTTATCCCTAACCGTGACATTACGACCGTCAGCAACCATTCACGCGGGAATATGCGTGCACTCGTAGATATTGGTGTGTCGTACGATGAAAACATCGATGAAGCGATGACCGTTCTGAAAACGGTTTGCGCAAAAATGACGAAAGATAATCCGGCTATTGTGGAAGGCCCGGATGTCATCGGCGTGCAGGCTTTTGGAGAGTCGGATGTGACCTTGCGCATCATTGCTAAAGCGCAAAGCGGCGAACAATGGGGCGTCGAGCGCGAACTGCGCAAAGCCATTAAAGAAGCCTTCGACGCGAATGGCATCGAAATTCCGTTCCCACATCAAGTAACGATTCATAAAGGCTTGGAGAATCCCGTCCAGTCTTAAGAAATACAGGATCAGCGCCGTATGAACGGTAGCTGATCCTGTTATTTTTTATCTTTTATTCATTATATTAATATTATCTCGAATATAGGGTTTCAACTCTCTCCTTATGGGTATTTTGAATAAGAAGAGAGAGGTGCTAAATGACTACGGATGGGAAATTGCTGGAAAGACTGAAGTTTAGTGACAAAGCCGCCTTGGAAGTGATATACGATGAATACTATCTATTGTTATGGAAAGTCAGCTACCGGAAATTCAATGACCAAGCGGTTTGTGAACGTGTCCTAACAGAAGTTTTTCAGCAGTTATGGAAACATCCGCAGCAGTTTAGCGGAAACAAACGGCTGATGTTTTATTTGATCGAATGTTTGAACGACAAAATAGCTCGTATGAAGAGATGATAGAAATTTCCATGGCAAAGCGAAAAGTCATGCAGTGAATGACTTGCTAGCATTGAGTGGGACAGGAAAAAGGTGTTGGTATTGCACGCGAACGTTTTTGCCTGAATAGTATATTGATCATTGTTACAAGACGCTGTTTCCCTTTATTTTGAGTGAGGGGAAAGAGTGTTTTTTTCATGGCAGCTGATAAATCGAACGAAAAACCTCATATTGTTAATATTGACAATAGTACGCAACAGATGTAGATTTTAGTCAATTGAACATAACGATGGAGAAGCTTTCAAAAGGAATGGAATCGGCGGTATTTCTTAGGCCGGATTTTATGAAAATGGAAATGAGGAACTAACGTGAAGAAACAATTTATCGTAATCGGCCTTGGCAGGTTCGGCAGCAGCATTTGCAAAGAGCTGTTTAAGCTGGGCCACGATGTCTTGGCCATCGATTCTTCCCCAGAGCGAGTGGACATGATGCGCAACTTTTCCTCGCATGCAGCAGTTGCGAATGCGACAGACGAAGCGAGCATGAGGGAACTGGGCGTCCGAAATTTTGAACATGCGGTCGTAGCGATCGGCGAGAACATGCAGACGAGTGTGTTATGCACCTTAATGCTTAAGGAAATTGGCATTCCGCTTGTGTGGGTTAAAGCGAAAAATCTGCAACACCAGATGATTCTCGAAAAAGTCGGAGCGGACCGCGTCATTCAACCGGAAAAAGAGATGGGCATCCGCATCGCTCATCATATGGATTCGGAAAAAGTCGTAGATTATATCGATTTATCGGAAGACTACAGCATCGTGGAATTGGTAGCTTCTGAAAAACTGATGAACCAAAGTTTGCTAGAGCTAAACATTCGGGCAAGATACCAATGCACGATTTTGGCCATCAAGCGCGGAGACGAAGTGAACGTTGCACCGATGCCGGATGATCAGGTACAGCTGGATGATGTGCTCGTCGCCATGGGCCATCGTAATGACTTAAAACGCTTTGAAGCAAAAGGGATTTAATGAGCACGATAGCAGGTGAAAGAGAGGGACGGGCTTCAGACCAGTCGCTCTTTTTTTTGGCGAATATTACTGGTTTTCTTCATAAGACAGAGTGAGGACAATTGATTTTACGAGTGCCAGATGGAAGGGATTACAGAAATAGGATATGATTTCATTCCCCAAATGGTAGAATTTAGATACAAAATAAGAGATTGTTGAAAGGGTGGTAAGGTGACGGGGAAGGCATTCACGGTTTTTTTAGTAATTTTGTTACTAGCACTGTCAGGTTGTTCAATAGTTGAAACAAATCAAAAGACGGGAGTTTTAGAAAAAACTTCTTCACATGAAAAATTACCAGACACCTTTTCTAACGGAAAAACTAAACTTTCTGTGCAAAGTGATAAAAACACCTATACTTTTCCTGTGGATGAGCTTGTTTTACTTATTTCCAACTCAGGCGCTAACCCTGTTGAATTTGGTGAGTATCGGGTGCTGGAGAAGTTTCAAGAAGGCGTATGGTATGAAATTCCTTACAAAGAAAACTTTGCTTTCACAGATATTGGCCTGGGATTGGGGGCAAAAGAACATCTCGAACAGGAGATGCCGCTTGAATTTTTGGATTATGAGCTGCCGGCTGGCACATACCGAATCGTCAAAATTTTTTATATTAATGGAGGAGCAGAAGAGATTGCTCTAGCTGCGGAATTTGAAATTAAGTAATAGCTCGGACGATTGAGTTGTACTCGTTAATAAATATGAAATCAAAAAATAAGCGGAATATACTTCTAAGTAATTTATTGCCTAGGAAATATTTTGGCTCAATGAAACGGAAGGCGTTAAAAAAGATTCGCTATTCCTCAACGGCAGCTATATGGATGAGTATTATATGTCGAAGCTGCTTTACTAAATTGCACCAAAAGGAGATTATCATCATGGCAAAGTCCAAAAACATCGCATTAATCACAGGCGTCAGCAACCATACAGGAATCGGCGCAGCGGTGTGCCGGAAACTCGCACAGCAAGAAACGGCTATTTTCTTTACCCATTGGCAAGCAGAGTCAGATTTTCCTGCGTGCTTTCGTTCAGAAATCATGGATCTTGGCGTGCGCTGTGAGTATTTGGAGGTCGATTTGGCTCAACCAGATGCTGAGTCGGCTATTTTCGGGGAGGTCGCAAGTGCTATTGGATTTCCGAATATCCTCATTAACAACGCAGCGCATTCGATCGATTCCAACTACATGGATCTGAGTGGCAAAATCTTGGACGACCATTATATGGTGAATATGAGAGCGGCTTTTTTATTGTCCGCAGAATTCGCGAAAGGATTTCAACAAACGGAAAGCAACAATGGCCGCATTATCAATTTAACCTCCGGGCAAGAGCAAGGGCCAATGCCAGGGAATTTAGCATATGCTGCCACCAAAGGCGCCATTTCAGCATTTACATCCTCTTTATCCGCCGAACTTGCAGAACTTGGCATCACAGTGAACGCGGTTAATCCCGGCCCCACCGATACCAATTGGATGGATGATGGCATTCGGGAAGACCTGAGGCCGAAATTCGGATTGGGGCGCATCGGGAAACCGGAAGATGCGGCGAATGTGATCGCGTTCCTTATCAGCGAAGAAGGCGGTTGGATTACGGGACAAATCATCCATTCGGAAGGTGGATTTCTGAGAAGTTAATGCAAAAGGCTGCATCTCCTGAAAGAAGAGATGCAGCCTTTTTAGAGTGTTGAAGAAGTCTATTATCCCCTATTAATAAAAAAAGCGGGAGACTATTCCACAATGAAAAGTCAACGAACTCTCTAAGTATTTGGAGAAGCGTTCGCTCGACTCCAGTGGATCAGCGAGACGACCGAGACCCCGCAAGGCGCAGAGCGACTGAGGAGGCTTGGGCGCGAGCCCACGGAAAGCGAGCGATAAGCTTCGGAAAATACGACTGTATCACTTTCTCGACAACCTGAAAAGACTGCATCTCCTAAAGAAGAGATGCAGCCTTTTATTTAGACAACTAGAAGGTCAGCCTGTAAAGATATCGCCTTTCGGATGGCGAATGGATTCCCGGTGCTGACGTGCTAAGGCAAATGCCAAGGTGACAGGGCCAACGCGGCCAACGAACATCAAAATCATGATGACGATTTTCCCGAGAACGGAAAGTTCTCCGGTCAAGCCCATCGATAAGCCGACGGTTCCGAAAGCCGAGAACGCTTCGAACACGATCCATTCGAAAGGCGCATTTTCCGTATAACTTAAGATCAAAATGCCGGCAAAGACGGCGGTCATGCTGATGAAGACGATGGCAAGAGACCGTTCCAGTAGGTGCGAAGGAATCGCGCGGTTGAAAATGACCGCTTCTTTTTTTCCGTTTAGATACGATGCGGTCACTAAAATGATGACCAAAAAAGTCGTAAGCTTAATGCCGCTCCCGGTCGAGGCACTGCCAGCCCCGATGAACATCAGAAGGGAGATGAGAACAATTGAACCCGTCTCCATGCTGCCGATATCGATGGAGTTGAATCCCGCTGTTCGCGGCGTGACCGCCTGAAAATAGGAAGCCCATAGCTTGTCACCAAGTGGCAACGAGCCGAGCGTTTCCATATTGCCGTATTCTGAAACGAACAAGAACAGCATAGCGAAGAGGTTAACGGCGAGTGTACCCGTCAGCATGATTTTCGAATGCAGCGACAATTGACGAAATTCTTTGGCGTTCCACATGTCATACAATACGGTGAATCCGATGCCGCCCGTGATGAACAATAAAGTGATGATTATATTAATGACGGGGTCGCCGACATAAGCGCTCAAGGAGTCATTCCACAAAGAGAAGCCAGCATTATTAAATGCGGAAACGGCGTGAAAGGCACTGGTGAATAGCCCAAAGCCCCAGCCGTATTCCGGTACCCACCGAACGGCCAAAAAGGCAGCGGCCATCGCTTCAATCGCAAAAGTAAAAACAAGGATGATGCGCACAAGACGGATCATGCCGCCGAGTGAGTATTGGTTGAACGATTGCTGGATAAGGATGCGCCCCTTCAAACCAATCTTTTTCCCCAGTAGCATGACGATCAAAACAGCAAAGGTCATCAACCCGAGCCCACCAATCTGCATAAGGGCCATAATGACGGTTTGGCCAAACAGCGTGAAGTCATCTCCTGTGCTGAGTACGGCAAGGCCCGTGACTGTCGTTGCAGAAGTGGCGGTAAACAAGGCATCCAGAAAAGAAATCGGGGTTGTAGTGGAGACCGGCAAATACAGCAAGATCGCACCGATGAAAATCGCTACCAAAAAGGTGATCGACAGTACTTGCGGCGGAGACATATGAATTTTCTTCAATAGATAGGATTTGTTCATCTGCATAGCCAATTCTTCTTCCGTCTGGATTCCACATTTTTAGGGTACCCGTTCCATCTCATTTCTCTTCCACTCTTTTCCCTTAAATTTGAGCACAAAAAAACCATTTCAAAGAAACGGCCTGAGATAGACCTTTTCTCTCTTTTCTACGCTTACGAGCTTAGCTGTCGGATTAGGAATGGAGAGTATCCCTTCTTCAAAAGTGAAGATTCACCCCGAGATCAAGTGGCGATCAAATTGGTTCACCCGCACAGAAATTCATTCTGTCTCAGCGATAATAAAAGGTGGATTCTGTTGTACAAGCTAAAATATACGCTTCTAGACGGAGAAGTCAATACAATTTTGTGTGCCGAAAGAAAAAGAGGAGGCGATGAAAAGTAGAGAGCTGGTGGAGGTTTTGAACTGTGTTCAATCTCGCTTACTCGAGAAAAAGTGAATCTCTTTTGATAAAAATTTTAGCTCTATGTTTTGGATAAGTGGAATTATGGAATTGGGAAAGTCCAGAAGTACAAAAGAAGCGTGGAGAAGCGATTTGTAGCAGCTTCTCCACGCTTCTTTATAGGATTCTCTGAGAAAATATCTTACGGCTTTGCGACGAGAGCGCCAATGAAAAAAATTGCGGCTATCAACAAGAAGCCATATAGCTCTCTCTTATAACCTATTTGAAAGGCCTGAAAACTCCTGATTAAAAAAATTCCAGCGGGAACAAGAAACGTGAAAGGAAACAATTCTCTCCAGTAGAAGGACACGATCATCATAGAGATATAAAGGCCATACAAGGGGTATTCGATTTTAGTATTGGGCTTGAATGATTTCTGGGCGTGTTCCATGAGCGTGTTCTCCTTCATAAGCTGGCCAGTTTGTTAAACCCTTTAAGCCGGCTCTATCGTATAGTAGATGTCTTCAATTTCTTGCGCCGGCAATGGACGATTGAAGTAATAGCCTTGTGCTTGGTTGCATTGCTCGGTTTTTAGAAAGTCCAGCTGTTCCTCGGTCTCGACACCTTCTGCGATGACGTTCAATTCCAGGTCATGCGCCATACGGATGATGGTTTTGACGAGTGCCGCATCTTTTGAATCGCTTTTAATATTGCGGGTGAAATGCTGGTCAATCTTTAAGCTGTCGATTGGGAACAATTTTAAATAGCTGAGTGAAGAATAGCCGGTGCCGAAATCGTCGATCGATAAATGGACTCCGATAGCTGCGAGTTCTTGCATGGTGGTGATAGCCGTATCTGCATTTTGAATGATCGTTTCCGTTAGTTCCAGTTCTAAATATTGTGGGTCCAACCCAGTTTTTTGCAAAATGGTACTGACGACTTCGGTCAAATCTTTCTGTGCAAACTGGCGAGCAGAAATATTAACCGCCACGCGGAATGGCGCAATTCCTAAATCCTGCCAGTACTTGTTTTGGCGGCAGGCCTCTTCCAATACGAATTCCCCGATCTTTGTGATGCTTCCGGTTTCTTCAGCAATCGGGATAAACTCTGCAGGGGAAATACTGCCCCACTCGGGATGGTTCCACCTGAGCAAAGCTTCCACGCCAATAATTTCTTCGTTTTGTAGGCTGATCTGCGGCTGGTAATGGATGGTGAATTCACCGCGTTCTAAGCCCTTACGCAGTCCAGTAGCCAGCTTCGACTTGCGGTCAATCGTTTCGTTCATATGGGGAGTGAAGAACTGGAAGCCGTTCTTACCTTCCTCTTTTGCTTGATACATAGCGATATCGGCATTTTTAACTAAGGTCTCGGAATCATTGCCATCAGAAGGGAATAAGCTGATGCCGATCGAAAGGCTGGTGAAAATTTCTTCATTTTCAAAGCGAAAGGGAGCGTTCAGGGCTGTGATTAGCTTTTGTGCGAGATCTGCGGCTTTGCCGTACTCGGTATTGGGCAACAGCAAAATGAATTCATCTCCGCCAAGCCGTGATAGCGTATCTCTTGGACTGATTTGAGCTTCCAGGCGGCTGGCGACACTTTGAAGAAAATGATCGCCCATTGAATGCCCAAAGCGGTCGTTGATCATTTTGAAGTTATCGAGGTCCATATAGAATAGCGAGAAGTTAAAGCCGCGTTCATCTGCCTGGCGCAACAGCGAATCCAACCGGTCGTTGAACAACCGGCGATTTGGCAATCCGGTCAAAGGATCCAAGTACACCAAATCATTGATCTTGTCTTCGGATGCCTTGCGTTCTGTGATGTCGCGAAGAATGCTGCTAAAGAAAACGCCTTTCTCTGTTTCCCACGTACCAACAGACATTTCGAGCTGGAATTCCTCTCCGTTCTTTCGCAGACCTGTCAATTCGACTGTTCTGCCGATTACATGGGGAATGCGCGTTTCGCGGTAAGCGTCCATGCCGTCTCCATGTGCTTTTTTCAAACGGTCCGGCATGATGGTGCTAATATTACGGCCAAGGATTTCTTTTTGGCTATAGCCGAAAATGGCCTCTGCGCCTTGATTCCATTGAACAATTGCCCCTTGAAAGTCCGCGACGATAATGGCATCTTTCGCAGATTCGATAACGGATTGGAACTTCATTTCGGACTCCGCTGATTGAATTTCCAAGCGACGGTCCGTGCGTATGCTCGCGAGCGTCAGTACAAAAAGCATGAGCATGCCCCCGCCGATGCCATAGGCGAGCAGCGTGCTATCGACTGAGAAAGGAGAAGTGTGGCCAGCAGCTGAGTGGTCCATTTGCGAAAAATTGGCGGCTGCCATGCCAGTGTAGTGCATCCCTGAAACAGCGAGGCCAATCAAGACGGCTCCGGCCAGCTTGCGCCAGTGAAATCTAGGGACATTTGGAATGTAGAACAGCAAAGCCAATCCAACAAACGAAGCAGCAAAGGCAATGAGTGCGGACAAAGTCCATAAAAATGGATCATAGGAAATCATGGCATCCATGCGCATAGCATCCATCCCCAAATAATGCATCGACACGATTCCAATGCTTATAAAGAAGGCGCCTGTAACTAAATAGCGCCACGAGACGGACGGCTTGCTAATCAAATAAAACGCAATCGCGCAAGAAGCGATTGCTGGCACGATGGACAATAACACCAAACCAAAATGATAGGACACTTCAACAGGCAAATGAAACGCCAGCATGCCGATAAAATGCATCGACCAAATGCCAAGTCCGAGCACAAAGGCACCCGCCGTGATCCAGCGCAGGTGCGAGACGTTTTTAGCGTATTTCAGACGGCTGCTGATATCGAGTGCGACGGAAGCAGAAAAGATGGCGACCAAGATGGAGAGGGCCACGAGGGGAAGATTATATGAACTAAAGAGATTGGTAATAGGACTCACGCTCTTTCTTTAATATTTTTACTGGGGACATTATGGAGTTAATAGAAAATAACAACCGGTGCTCAACTAGTTAATGTGAATAGACTATCAGCAAGGAAGAAATTTTTGTAAAGATAGCAAAAGGTTTTTGCGGTAGGTGAGGTCTTAAGGCTTACCAAATATTCACTAGATTTATTTAATAAGGACCATTAGACATCATAAATATCCAAATAAATCTATTTTTTATTAGAATACCACATTTATCTCGACTTGAAACTATTTATCGGCCCATACAGCTCAAGTTCAGAGTAAGAATTGGGCAGGTATTATCTTTGAATAAGGTTTTAAAAAAGCCAGGTGGTGCTTGGGCTCACAAACTATGCGTTTAGTAGCTCAAGCTGCGATAGTTTTATAGATAAGGGGGTATACTAAAATTATTGTGTACTAACTAGCGAACAAGGGAGGACATTAATCATGAAAAACGTACAAGCAGCGGTCACGTTAAATAACGGAAGCGAAATGCCTTGGCTAGGCCTAGGTGTATTCCGAGTAGAAGACGGGCCTGAAGCAACAGAAGCCGTCAAAACGGCCATCATGAATGGCTACCGCAGCATCGATACTGCCGCTATCTACGGAAACGAGGAAAGCGTCGGGGAAGGAATCCGCCAGGGGATGAAAGCGGCAGGTATCTCGAGGGAAGACTTGTTCATCACGTCAAAACTATGGAACGACGATTTCGGCTACACATCCGGCATTCAAGCCTATGGGACGAGCTTGAAGAAATTGGGCCTGGAATATCTGGATTTGTACTTGCTCCATTGGCCGGTTGAAGGCAAATACAAAGAGGCATGGAAAGCGCTCGAGCATCTTTATATGGACGGGCAAGTCATAGCGATCGGCGTCAGTAATTTCCAGATCCACCACTTACAAGACCTGATAGAAGGCGCAGACATCAAGCCGGTCGTCAATCAAATCGAGTACCATCCGCGTTTGACACAGGAAAAACTGCTTGCCTTCTGTCGCGAACACGACATCCAGGCAGAATCCTGGTCGCCGCTTATGGCAGGAGAAGCACTCGAGCAGCCAGAGTTGAAAGAAATCGCGACAAAATATGATAAATCGGTCGCACAAGTCATTCTGCGCTGGAATCTGCAAAACGGCGTCGTGACCATTCCGAAGTCGACCAATGCAGGACGCATCGTGGAAAACTCGCAAGTGTTCGATTTTGAATTGACAGAGGAAGACATGCAGCAGATTTCGGCATTGAATGAAGACCGCCGCGTCGGCCCGGATCCGGATAACTTTGATTTTTAAAAGAGTTGCAGGCTGACCTTTGGTGAGTGTTGCTCATCTCCATAACAAAAGGAAGGGAAAAGCTCTCGGGCTTTTCCCTTCCTTTTATTTTTCCAGCTGATAGCCGATTTTATTGAGTGCCGATTCAATATCGGCGACATACTCGGTTTTCAACTGCGATAGATGTTCACTGACACCCGGCTTTTGCACGAGCCAAGGCGGTAGGCCCGTCATCATGACTTGAACACCCATGACGTTCAAGCCGGATACCAAATTCTTTAAGACATCTGGGAACTGATTTTCCAACAGTCTCAATTGCGACAAGTCGATGACAAACGAGTGAACGCTTTTATCCGCCGCATAATGCAAAGTGTCTTCCATGATTTTCTGGGAGCGTGATTCATTGATGTTCCCTTGCAGTGATAGGATAGCCAAGCCTTTTTTAATTGGAATGATCGGCACGCTCAACAACTCGATGTCTGCCAAAGTATTATCCAAATGAATGACATAAGACAGTACATCCGCCATCTGTTTCAGGAAATGGATGTCTTGGTCACTGAATTCTTTTTCTTCCTTATCCATGACGCATAAGGTGCCGAATACTTCGCCATAAAAATCGCGCAGCGTTACTCCGAGGAATCCTTTGACCTCCAGCTGCGGCGTTACTTCCAGATCCTTGGTTAATGTAAAGGAGCCTAAATTATTCGTGCGCATCGCTTCCTGGTCACTCTGGATGATTAAGCGGCAATACGTGCCGTCATAATCCACCGCATAGCCTTCAGGAATGATGTAATGGTCTTTATTGAATGAACTGATGACTTTCATCGCGGTCGGACCGCGCTCGGTCACGTAAGCGGTGTTGACACCGAGTTCATCACTGATCACTTGAAACAGCTTATAGGAAACCGCTTTTAACGAATCGTGTGTGGACATTCCTTGTTTTTCGTTCATCGTACGTTCCTCCCCAAATCCTGGGGGTGCTTGCCGGTTTTCTTTGATGTGTAGAGCAATTTCGATTCAACTTAAAGACACTAAGTTTTCACCGAACAACTCCAAAGCTTTCAATCGATGGGGCAGCCCCCTCGTGTTTCTTTCTCTAAGGCTATAGAACTCACGAATTAGGGTCAAGGAAAACCTTTCGTTCACCGAAAGAAACATACGTTCTGCATCCGAGTAAAAGGATCACCGTCCTTTGGTGATTTTAATTTCCAATATTATCAAATGCGTTTTATGTGGTAAAATCAAGAAAAAACAGAATAGTGGGGCTTTTAAGATGAAACGAAACGATTTTGAGAAGACGATCCAGCAATTGTTTGGTGACGAATTGTTAAAAGAAGACGATGAATACGGCTTTACGAACACGAAAGACGGCGATATCCAAAAGATCGGCTATGCGACCAATTTATCTATTGAAACAGTCGAAATGGCTATCGCTCAAGGCGTCGATTTACTATTGACGCACCATGATGCCTGGGATTTCATCTATGGCTTAAGAGAAGCGTGCGTCAGTCGGCTAAAACAGCACAATATCGGCCATTTTTGGATCCACGCACCACTGGATTTTGTGGACTTTGGGACCTGTACATCATTGATGAAGATGTTGGAAGTGGATGAAATCGAGGCATACTCCACCTATAGTGAAGCGGACGGCGAACTACCCGGTATTGGCGAATTCACTACCCCTGTTGAATTTGAGCAGTTGGCGAAAAGAATGCGCGGCACTTTAAACGAACCGGTACGCGCATGGAAAAACAATGCACAGCCCGTCAAACGGGTGGGCGTGTTAACCGGTGCGGGCCATTCCTCTGCACTCATTCGTGAGGCGGCCGAAAGAGGGTGCGATACGTATGTGACCGGTGAAGCTACGCTTTACTCGATTCAGTATGCTCGGTATGCCGGCATCAATCTACTAGTGGGCAGCCATACCTTCACCGAGATTTTCGGCGTAGAAAGCTTAGCGAAAAAGATTGCGGAGCTGAATCCGGGTGTAGAAATTACTGAATTGATAGAATCACATTTTGAGTTGAATCATTGAAATGAGCGTGAGTAGAGTGGAAACCAAACTGATTATTTTGCGGGGAAATTCAGGCAGCGGCAAGACGACCATTGCCAAACGGCTGCAAGATCATTTCGGACGCGGCACTTTACTGGTGTCGCAGGATGTGGTCCGCCGTGACATGCTGATGGTGCAGGACCGCGACGGCAATTTATCGACAGCATTGATTCGGCAGATCACGGAATATGGCAAAGGCAAGTGCCGAGTCGTGATCTTGGAAGGCATTTTGGTAAAAGAGCGTTACGAATCCTTGCTGCTCGACTTGATCCGGTTTTATGAGGGCGAGGCACTAGTCTACTATTTCGATTTGCCCTTCGAAAAAACGCTGGAGCGCCACAATTTACGCCCTCAATCGGGAGACTTCGGAGAAGAATCGCTGAGGAAATGGTGGACTTTGAAGGACGATTTAGGAGTGCCAAGCGAACAATTGCTGACAGCGGAAATGTCTGAACAAGCGATAGTCGAACAGATTTGCAGACAGGTAGAAGGATAACAACTGGGCAATAGAAGCAAAGGAGTAAGCATATGACCCTATTCGATCACTTGAAAAAAGGAAACTCGATCGGAATCTATTCCCCGTCGTCTCCGATTACCTATAATTCGCCGATACGCTTTAAGCGTGCGAAAGATTTTTTGGCATCGAAAGGCTTTAACATCACAGAAGGCAGCTTGACGGGCAAACGGGATTTCTACCGTTCGGGGACGATCCGTGAGCGGGCAGAAGAGTTGAACGAACTCATCCGCAACCCCGACGTCCGCTGTATCATGTCGACAATTGGCGGGACGAATTCCAATGCACTTTTGCCGTATATCGATTACGAAGCATTCAAAAAAGATCCAAAAATCATGATCGGATATTCGGACGCAACAGCTGTATTACTCGCCATTTATGCTAAAACAGGCATTCCGGTGTTTTATGGACCGGCGCTGGTGCCTTCATTTGGAGAATTCGAGCCGTTTGTGAACGATACATATAATTATTTTTCCGAAATGTTAATGCAACAACAAATACTTCCTTATCAAGTGCCGTTACCGACTCATTGGTCGGATGAACCAGTCAATTGGGAAGAGAAAACGCAGGAAAAGGAAGCGAGAAAAAACGAGTGGATTTGTGTGCGAGAAGGCAATGTAGCGGGCCGTTTAATCGGCGGGAATTTGAATACCATGGCTGGAATCATGGGCAGCCCGTATATGCCGGTGATTAGAAGCGGTGATATTTTACTTTTAGAAGACACGATGAAAACCGCTGCGGTCGTCGAAAAGAACTTTAATTTGCTGAAGCTCAACGGCGTTTTCGACAAAGTGTCGGGAATTATTTTGGGCAAACATGAATTATTCGACGACCAAGGAACAGGAAGAAAACCGCATGAAATTCTGCTCGAAGTATTGGGCGATCGCGAGTTGCCGTTTCTTGCCGAATTCGACTGCGCCCATACCCAGCCGATGCTGACCATGCCGATTGGCAAAACCGTTACGCTGGATGCGACTGAAAAACGGATTGAACTTACGGAGCAATGGATTCGGTAATTGAGGAGGTCTTCGATGAAAACAATTGGATTGATTGGCGGAATGAGCTGGGAATCGTCCACTGAATATTACCGCATGCTTAATGAACAAGTGAAACAGCGTTTAGGCGGCCTGCATTCGGCTGAATGTCTCATGTACAGTGTCGACTTTGAAGAGATTGAACGCTTTCAGTCACAAGGCAAATGGGACGAAGCGGGCGAGCGATTGGCAAATATCGCCCGTTCGCTTGAAAAAGGTGGTGCGGAGCTGATTGTGTTATGCACGAACACGATGCATAAAGTCATTTCTTCTATAGAAGAAGCTGTCTCAGTGCCAGTTTTGCACATTGCAGACGTGACGGCCAAAGAGATACGTGCCAACCATCTCCATACGGTAGGGTTGCTTGGGACCAAGTACACGATGGAGCAGGAGTTCTACAAAGAACGCATCCAAGGTAGCGGCATCGAAGTGTTGATTCCGGAAGCCGCAGAACGCGATATAATCAACGAAATCATTTTTAACGAATTATGTTTAGGAGAAATCAACGACTCGTCGAAAGTGAAATACCGACAAGTCATCCAAAACCTCATCGATCGCGGAGCACAAGGTATCATTCTTGGCTGCACGGAAATCGGCTTGTTGATACAGGACGAAGATGCGGACGTGCCGTTATTCGATACAGCAAAAATCCATGTCGAAGCCGCAGTGAGGCAAGCGCTGGATAACTGAAGCTAGAAGGAGGAAGCGGAAATGGGATCGCGCATGATGCATTTGATCATCGCTCGGCACGTAGCCGAGAAAATCGAGATTTTCGACCGACCGCGTTTTTTGTTGGGCGGCATTGCACCGGATGCAGTGCACGGAAGAGAGCTGAAAACCAAGTCCCATTATTACGAGGGCAGTGTTGAAGACGGAACGAGACGCGTAAATTTTGAAAACTTCATCCAGAAATACCGTGGGGAAATGAGGGACTCATTCACTCTCGGATATGTCGTGCATTTAGTGGCCGATGATGTGTGGATGACAGACATCTATTTCAAAAAAGACATGAAACACCGCATCGATGCCGATCCGTCCGTGCTCGAGAAATGGCATTCGGATTTCCGGAAACTCAATGGCATGCTCATTGATCTGTTTGACTGTGCTGGATTGGGACGAGAACTGGCAGGCGCCGACTTTCCCGATACTCTTATAGAAGAAATCGAAATCAATAACTTGCGCGAGTTCACCGAAGAAATGCTAGGCGATTTCAAATCGTCGCAAGCATTTACAGGCGAGGATTTAGAAATATACTCGGTTGAAGAAATTACCGGCTATATCAAATTCGCTGCAGAACAGGCAGTCCGCGTATGCCTGTCTCTTGGGATAGAGGAACGGCAAAGGAGTGGACGCATTGGCCATTAGAAATTCCGCGAAAGCGATCATTGTCAGAGACGGCAAAGTATTATTGACGACGAACCGGGACGCAGAAGGCAGCTACTATCTATTTCCCGGCGGCGGTCAGGAGCTCGGCGAAACCTTGCCGGAAGCGGCCGTACGCGAATGCCTCGAAGAAATCGGCTGCGCCGTCGAAGTGAAAAGCCTGATTCATATTCGCGAATACATAGGTGAGCGCCACGAATACGCTGCGACCGATCACGGCGTTCACCAAATCGAATATTATTTTGAATGCCGTTTGCTGGGTGATTTACAGGCCTCGGTGCCATCAAATCCCGACGCCCAACAAACCGGCGTTGAATGGGTGGAGATTGAGAATTTATTGGAGCAACGGATTTATCCGAAGGGCATCCGCCAGTTTATCCAGGAGTTTGAAAGCGGTAGAGAGAATTCGGTTTATTTAGGGGCGTTTAATTAAAGTGGTGTAAGCATATGAAACAATTGAGGGGGAAAAGTTTTGACTATTACTTTAAAAGGGCACGAATTAAACTCTGTTCATGATATGAAGAAGCTATCAATTGTGGTGGCACAAGTACATCTCGACGAACTGCAGAAAGATACGGAGAAAAAGAGGTCAATCCAAATTACCACTTCTAGTGCATTGATTATCGCAAAGAAAATAAGTACACAAGCCCCAGATATAGAAAATCTCCCATTGCTGGATTTAGCTATTCTTCAATCAGAAGATACCATCTTTCCATTAATCAAAGACAGCAATGTCACCAATCTCGCCGGAATGATCGTTTTGAATGATGTCAAAATTGTCCCTCTTGCAAACCCTGAGAACGTCATTGAATGCGAAAGCTATGCCGTTTTTTCAGATCATATTATGGGATTTAGCCTGACAGATTAAATGTATCAATGAAAAAGGGACAGCCGGAATTTTCCGGCTGTCCCTTTTCGTGAATTTATTCCTGAACTGTGCGTCGAAAATGACTTCGGCCGCGGTAAGCGATCCAACTGGCGATAGCGAGCAAAACACCAGATAAGACAAACACAGAGCGGATGCCAAATAAATCAGCCAGTATTCCCATCAATAATGAGGAGACGCCGAATGTACCCATACCAATTGTCCCGAGCGTCGTGAAGACAGTCGGCAATTGTTCTTTCGGGACGCTCGTCTGCACGACGGTTTGTTGCGGAATATTTTTTAGCTGGCTGAAGATCCCGACCAGAACGGACAAGAAGAGCGCCATTGCGGGAACACTGTTCAAGCCGAACAATATAGTCGCTGCGCTGCTGAAAATCGAGCCAGTTAAGATGAAGCGGCTCAGATTGTTCTCGATCCATTGCGAAAAACGCAGGCAAATGAGGCTTCCGGCGATCAAGCCGATAAAGAACGATCCGTTGATAAAGCCCCACCATTTCTCATCGACTGCTAGCGCCTCGCTAACGAAGACATACAAAATCGCGGCAATCCACACGGCGCCGGCGATGGTCTCGAGTATGTCCATCACCGCAATGCGTTTTAATACTGGAGTCTTTGAAACAGTCTTCCAGCCTTTGGTGAGTTGTTGCCATTTGTTTTGCGGTTCTGGCGGGGCGCTGTCGATTCGATCCAATCCGCTCAACAACAAGCTTGAAAGCAGGAACAAGCCTGCCGTCAGCCAGACCAATTCGGTGGCGGTGAGCCAAATCAATAAGGAACTACCGACAAACCACATCGCTGTTTGAATCAGCTGTGTAACGGTCTCGTTAATGCCGTTCGCTTTCAACAGTTGGTCATTTTTCACGTAATTCGGGATCAAAGCCTGCGTCACCGGACGGGCACAGCCGTCCAACAACGCCACCCAACTGATCAATACAAATAGCACAATAAAATTGGCGGTTGTAATATACGGCAAAAGCAATGCCAAGACTATCAACAATACGGTTTTGCCCATTTGCGACCCCACAAGCAGCCATTTCAAATCAAAACGCTGCATCAGAAGCGGTGTGAGCGTGTTCGAGACGAACATCGAACTGGTGATGACAAATGGCACCAAAGCGGCAGCCGTGGCGGAACTGGTCAATTCGAAAATCAGGTAAATAATGCTGACGATATAAAGCACATCTCCGATATTCGCAAGCGACTGGCCCGTTAGTAATAAATGGAAATTTCTATTCAGTTTCATGTTGAATCCCCCAAGAGTCTATTTTGTAAATGACTTCTAATGCGGGGGAAGCTTAGATTGGACTGATCGTCACGTCGGATATTCCTTTCGTAAGGAAGATAAATCTTGGGGAATTTACCTTCAGGATGGATTGGATTCATTATACTCTAAATAATTGGAAAACAAATAGCGGTGAAAGAAAATATTGGATATAGTAGAAACAAAGCGTATGTACCGAAAAACTTAGTACGGGAAATCTTTGAAACGGAAAGCAGGTCATCAGATGAATCGAGCGAAATTACAAGCAGCCATTCTTCACGCAGAAGTGGAGACGCCAAAGTTTTTAGGGGAAGGGGCTTGGCATCATGCGTGGAAAGTCGAAAAAGATGGCCGTGAACTGGTCTTGCGGATACCCAAAGACATCGTCTACGGCAAGGCGGTTGAATACAACGAAGAAGAACTAACGGCGGAATATGCAGCGACAGAACTTTACTACCGCTCAGTCAATCAAGCTGTCGAAGGTGCCGCTCCGGAATTTTTCCAATTCCGTGTCTCTGAACAATTGAGCTATACACTAGAGTCGTTTGTCGGCACACACATCAACTTACATAACATGACATACCCAGAAGCAATTGAAACGGGGAAGGCACTCGGAGAAATTTATCGAAAAACAGAAGAGATCCAGCATGACTTGGATGGTTTCGGTTATCTGCATTGGACAGAGAAAGAGGGGCTGAGAGGTAGCATCACAGGAGATGTCCATCGTTTCCTGCAAGAAGAAAGTGAAGAGCATCTATCGGATTACCGGGAACTGAGCGAAGCGCGCCCAGAATTTCAGGATGAAACGATAAGCGAGGCGCTGAAATTAGCAACGGAGCTCAGAGCGCGAAGCTTCACTAAACCGCTCCTCAGCAATCAAGACGCATCACCTGAAAATATGTTGATGAACGGCACACAAATTTGCCTGATCGATCCGTTTCCGAATATTTATTATCCACGAGGGATGGCCGGGAACTTCATGAACCTTTACGAAACGTTTTTCATCGCGCTGTCCGATACCGAGCGTTATGGAAAGCACCGTTTTGCTGATTGCGCGGACAATTTAAAGGGGATGGCTGATGGATTTCTAGCCGGTTATAGTACCGGCGATAGCCGGATTCAGGCTGAAGTTTGGGGCGAACAATTGCTGCAACTATTAGAAACCGCCTACAGCCATTTTCATTTATTGTCTGGAAAATTACCGGAAGAAGCGCGCATCCGCTACGGCGATAAAGTACACATTGAAGAGAGGCTCGCAAGCTTAGCCGGTGAATTGAAAGCATTAGCTGCTTCGATCAGCGGGAGCCTGGCAAAAGCATTGGGTAACGGAGCCGCACATTAGATAGAGGGAGGGACTTTCGTGGATTTTCAGGAATTGGCGACAGACAGACTGGCACTTGTACATATTAAAACACATCACGCCGCAAGCTTTTTCGAGATTATGTCGAGAGATGAGGTCACGAAATATTACGGCATGAGCAGCATAACGGAAATCGGCCAGGCTGAAAGCATTATCGAGTCGTTCAGGCAGACCTTCGAAAGCGGCAGAGGAATTCGCTGGGGGATTGTCATCAAAGAAACTGGCGCTTTTATCGGCACGGTCGACTTGAACAATTTGAACCTCAAAGGCAAGAAAGCGGAAATCGGTTTTGAGCTGCATCCAAGCCATTGGAACAAAGGCTATGTTTCAGAAGCCGTCAAAGAAGTCTTGGATTATTGTTTCGGCGAGCTCGGCTTGTTCCGCATGGGTGCCGTTACATTTCCTGAGAACGGCGCATCCATCGCTTTGCTGCAGAAATTGGGGTTTGAGAAAGAGGGCATTTTGAGAGGTTATCTTTATCAAGATGAGCAATCCTATGATGCATTGATCTTTTCGCTATTAGCACATAGCAGCTAAAGGAGAAACGGAATGGAAATATTCAAATTCAATAAAAATAGTGGCCAAAAGATTTCCAAATTCAATTCGGATTTCATCATGTCTCGAATTATTCAAACAACACAAGCTGCCCATATCGGTTGCATGCATTTAGAAAAAGATGGAGTGGTCGGGTATCACCGAGCGGTATGTCCTCAATTGCTTTTAATCGTGAGCGGAACAGGACTTGTTAGAGGTGAACAAGAAGAATATGTGGAGGTTGCAGCTGGAGATGCCGTGTTTTGGCATAAGGGCGAGGGGCATGAAACGAGGACAGAAAACGGGTTGATGGCTATCGTTATCGAAAGCGAGGAACTGCATCCGGCTATACATATAATTTAAATGTATAGATTCCACAACTTAAAAGTTGTCTAGGTGAATAGCTTAATCATTGGTTTTGAACTAGATTCTTTACATTATTGTTCGGCATACATAGATATAATTAATTTGATTTACTGATTCAAATCAGGTGGAGGTAAGCTTATGGAAATCACATTACATGTGCTGCAAGAAAAGGATGCGCAAGAATTATTCCAGTTCGAAACTGACAATCAGGGGTTTTTCGAGAAACTCGTACCTAGCCGAGGGGATAGCTTTTATGTCTTTGAAAATTTTGTTTCGAGGCATCGAGAACTGTTAAAAGAACAATCAGAAGGACTTGCTAACTTTTACCTGATCAAGAATGTGGAAGGAAGTATTTTAGGAAGAATCAACTTGGTGGATATAGACAAACATAATCAAACAGCAGAAATCGGATTTCGGATAGGGGCGAAATACGGAGGTAAAGGAATTGGCAGTCGGGCCTTGAACCTTTTGCTCAAGACTGATTTAAGATTAAGGCGAATATATGGGAAAACGACGACCATCAATCCGGCCTCCCAAAAAATATTGACAAAAAACGGATTCAAAGAAGTTGGCATTGATAAAGAAGAATTCGAGATGAACGGCCAACACATGAGCTTTATACATTATTTGTGGGAAACATAAGTGGCCGAGTATGGTCTAATTTGATGTAATCGGGATATATTGATAGAACATAAAAAGGCGGACACGATTAGATTGTGCACGCCTTTTCATGCGGGAACTTTAAATAGCAGACTCCGTATGAAGATAGCTCTCATAAAAAGATAATTTCTTTGTTCATAGAAGTTTTTCGTCTATCCATTGGCTAATGATATGCGCGGTTACTTGGGGTTGGTCCCACTGGAGCATATGCGATGTGCCATCTATTTTATAAACAGAAAAATCTTTAATATTTTCAAGTAGCTGAAGAATACCTAGGTTTCGTGCTGCATCCAAGCTTTGAGGATAGTCGGCGTGAATCAGCAAGGTCTGGGCATTGATGAAAGGAAAAGCATCTTGAAATGGTTCTTTGAAAAATGCTTTAACGATCGCCAACACGCTAAATTTTGATGCTACAAGCTCGAATTTTCCGTCCGGTCGCTTTCGAAAAAGAGACTCGGAATATTTTTCTTTCCGGGAATTCCACTTTTTTGTGTAGCTTTGGTATTCTTCATAAATTTCTTCTTTATAATCCACTAAAGAGTGATCCATGTAATCCTTCCAACCTAAATACGCATAATCGAAAGTCATTTCTGGCTGGTTTTGCGGAAAGGTAAAAGCACCGTCGAGTAAAATCAGTCCTAATACTTTATCTGGATAATAGCGAGTGTAATGAAGAGCGATATCCGCTCCCCAAGAATGCCCCATTATATAAAAGGGACCTTTAACGATCTTTTCGACTGCGCGTTCAAGCCATATAGCCAAGTTCGAAAACAAATAGTCCTCTTCTTTCGGAAAAGAGGTGGTTTTCCCATGACCTGGATTATCTAAAAGAATTAAATGAAAATGGTCTCGGAGATAAGGAATAAGCTCTCCAAAACTGTACAAACTATTTCCTATAAGACCATGCAAACAAATAATAGTCGGATTTTTAGGATTTCCAAATTCCAAATAATTTATGACGCCTGAATGTGTCGAGAGTTGAAGCTCGCTCATTATCAGTTCTCCTTCAGAAACTCGGCAGCAGGATCTTTTAGGTGTGCATACATCTTTCGAATCTCCTGAACAACCGCCTCTGGATTATCGATGTGAACGGAATGCCCTACATCTGTTAAGACAACGTGACGGCTTTTCGTACTCAAAGCTGCTAAACCTTTCTGGAAATCCATCCAATGTCCCCAAGATTCTTCGGTATGATCGGGCTGGTTGCCGCCGGTTACGACAGTCAAAGGCATATCGCCGAGCGTTTTGTATTTCCGCACTTGCTCCAAGCTTTGTTCGAATTCCGCTAAAGTGCCTTCCGCGCCGAACTGTCCGTAATAATCAGCTTGCATGTCCGAAGATAATTCCTCGGCCATCAGCTTATTTTGATCTTCGTGACAAGAATCCAAAAGAATCAGTCCAGCTATTTCTTCCGGATACATACTGGCGTACAAGCGAACATTCAAGCCGCCGAAAGAATGGCCTACTAGCATATAGGGAGGTTTTACTTCCTTTTTTTGAAGCAAGTTTCGTAGATTCTCAACATGTTGAAGACTATGGCGCGGTCGTGAGTCTAAAGTGCTTCGTCCAAGTCCCGCTCTATCGTAGATAAGCAGTTTAGAAAAAGAAGAGACTTCCGTCTTGATGCTGTTCCATCTCCTCGTAGGTACACCATATCCTGAATCGAAAACAATTACGGGACCGTCTGTATCTTCCCCCAACACTTTGCAATAAAGCTGAATTCCTCCGATATCAGTGCATCGGCTTTCCAGTTGCTTCGTCATATGTTTCCTCCATTTCATCGAACAAGTCATCTAACTAATGCCTTTTAAATTTTTTCTTCATTATACTACAATATTCTGTAAATTGGATGGATGTATATACAATAATTGGATATAGTAAGGGGAGTGGTAAATGAACAGCTCCGTTAAAGTAGGCATGCATTGAAACTTAATGTGATAAAGTCCGTCGAAACACAATTTCAGTGGGAAAAAACCGCAAGAAAGCAGGAAGAAACAAGAAACCGCAAAAAAGCAGGAACAAACCGCAAGAAAGCGAGAAGAAACCACAAGAAAGCGAGAAGAAACCGCAAGAAAACAGGGAGAAAGCGCAAGAAAACGGGAAGAAACCGCAAGAAAACAGAGGAATTGCTGACAGCATATAAAGCTATGGGTCTTAGCGCTTGTGTTCATCGGTCCTCTTGCATAGAGCGGAAAATAAACAGCCTGTACTTCAGTTCGATCTTCACAAGAATGATTTTTGCTATAAAAGGAGTGTCTTCAATGAATAACAAACCGTCCATCTACTATAAAATTGCTGATTCAAAAGAAGAGATGGAACAGATTCACCGGTTGAATTACGAAACCTTTGTGGAAGAAATTCCCCAGCATAGCCAAAGCCAAGAACAACGGCTGGTCGATCGTTTCCACGAAGAGAACACCTATTGGATTGCCAAACAAGACGGCCGCTTGATCGGGATGGTGGCGCTTCGGGGTATCCGTCCCTTTTCTCTAGATCAGAAGCTCGGGGCTGTAGATCCTTATTTGCCGGATGATGCCAAGCCGTGTGAGATTCGCTTGCTATCGGTGCGGCGAGAGTATCGCGGCAAGCGAGTTTTTTTCGGTCTTCTTCAGCAAGTCGTAGCCTCCTGTTTGCAGCAAAACTATAATTGCGTGCTCATTTCCGGGACAGTGCGGCAGACGCGGCTGTATCAGCATTTAGGGTTCAAGCCATTTGGTCCTTTGATCGGCACTGAAAATGCACAGTACCAGCCGATGCTCTTGACCAAAGACTATTTTGCTTCGGCTGGGCAGCTTTTCGATCAAATGATCCAAGTGGAGAAGCCGCCGTTTTCAATTCGTCTTTTGCCCGGTCCGGTCTCGATGCATCCGAAAGTCGAGGAAGCCTGGGCCATGCAGGCAGTTTCCCACCGTTCGGACAGTTTTTGTAAAGAAATCGACTCATTGCAGGCGGAGCTCAAGCAGTTAACGGGAGCGGCTCATGTTCAACTGGCTGTCGGAACAGGCACTTTGGCGAATGAATTGATTGCAGCCCAGCTGAGCCGGCTTGGCGGAAAAGGGCTCATCCTGTCGAATGGCGAATTTGGTGAACGATTGGCGGAACAGGCAAAACGTTGGCAATTGGACTTTTTGCATCTGCAAAAGCACTGGGATGAACGGCTTGTGGTAAACGAATTGGCAGAACTAGTGAAACAGCACCCGGAGTTTCGCTGGCTATGGACGGTTCATTGCGAAACGTCGACCGGTTACCTGTATCCATTAGAAAAATTAAAGTCCTTATGTGAACAACAGGAAATTCGACTGTGCCTGGACGCTTGCAGCAGTATAGGCAACGTCCCAACCGATTTATCGAATGTATATATGGCAAGCGCAGTAAGTGGAAAAGGCTTAGGTTCGTACCCCGGTCTAGCGATCGTGTTTCATCAAGACAACGTTTCTTCAGATGACAGTTTGCCTGCATATTTGGACTTAGGCTTGTACGAAAAGAGCGGCTCGGTGCCGTTCACCCATTCTTCGAATAGCGTAGCCGCACTTCAAGCAGCGATCGCCCATCACCGCTTTCCCGACCCGCTATTGGCAACGGAAATCCGCAACCGGCTAATGGATGACGGGTTGGACGTTTTAGGAGATGACCGGTACTCGCCCGGCATCTTGACAATCGCTTTGCCGGTCGAAATAGACGGTCGTGCGGTGGGCGATGCACTCAAAGCCAAAGGAATCGAGATCAGCTACGAGAGCGATTATTTATTGAAGCGGAATTGGATACAAATCGCTTTGATGGGTCATGTGGATCGACAAGCAGTAAATCAAGCCGTTGCTGAATTACTTGGAATAGTATTGCCGAAGCAACAAGTTTAGTACAGAAAAAATGAATCTGGAGAGTTGATGAACATCAAACACAAAATGAAACTCTACAAAGAACCTTTCCGGGAAATTCAGTCTGGAAAGAAAACAATTGAAATTAGGCTGTACGATGAGAAGAGACGAAAAGTGAAGCAGGGAGACACGATTGAATTCGCAAAACTGCCGGAGGAAGATGAAAAAATAAATGTGAAAGTCAAAAAGTTATACACATATCCGACGTTTCGGGAGATGTTTGAAGATCTGTCTGCCGAAAAACTGGGGATTGTGGATAACTGCATCGAAACAAACGTGAAATCTATCCACAATTTGTATTCATCAGAGCATGAAAAGGAATGGGGCAGTTTGGCGATTGAAATTGAGCTCCTGAATGTTAAAAACGGTGGATAAACTATTGAAGGAGTGGGTGAAATGACGAAAACTGCGATAATGTTTTCCACAGGCTGGATCATATTGATGGCGGGTATGTATCTATCCACATACTTATCCACTTTATCGGTGGCTGTTGGGACGGTACTGGCGATAGTAGGTGGCGGGTTGATGGGCACCAGTTCCATTTTCTTGCCGAAACCTAAAAGGAAATCGAATTCAAATGCTTGATTCGGTTAGGGGCGTAGTATGCGCATATTTATAAATATGGTCTTGAGTTTCATTGGCTTGTTATTGATGACGGCGGGGTTTGGGGTACTGCTATTGTTTTTGGATGTGGGGCAAAGTTTGATCGCTTTACTTATCGCCGGCGTATTCGTTATCTCGGGGATTGTCCTAGCGATTGTTCGGATCGTAAAAGCGGATGAACATGACGGCAGGAAGCGGACGGATGCCGGGTTTGTTATTGCGTCATCTCTTTTGTTCGGGCTTGTTTCACTGTTCTTGTGTGCTGCCAACTTCCTGCTTTACGAGCTTGAGTACGAGCTGACAGAAGCGACGGAGCTGACGCCTGGAGAAAAGCTGGCTTATTACCGGCAGTTAGTCACAGGAAATGACGGCTCCGTTGATTTAGCAACACTCGATTCAAAAGAAATCGATGGCATCACGTTTTATTTTGCGCCGGGAAGTGCGCCTTTAGATGAGATGGAACAGGTAGTAAAACTAGTGAAATCCAATCATCCATTTTTGGAACATGAGCTCGGTGGCAAAACCGACGCTGCGGTTTCGGTTGTTCTTTACGGCGAGGAACTCGATATGCCGATTCGCGAAACGATTCAAGAAGAGTATAGCGGATTTTACAAAGAGCATGACCAAACCATCCACTTGCCTCTGCCGATTGACGAGGTATCGGTCGTCCATGAATATACGCATCATTTGTTTTACAGCATGGCGGAGGAGCGGGGGATGTATAGTATTGAAATCCCGGTTTGGTTTTCGGAGGGTGTAGCGACTTATTTATCGGAAAAAGGGCAGCCTTTGTCTTACGATCTTATGCAAACAGCAGAACACATAGCATTTGAACAGGTGGAAGAGCCCGGTGGATGGGAAAATCATTTGGGTTTTCCCGAAGACCCATATTTTCAAAGCCGTGCTTTCATGGAATACCTAGTAGGTAAAGAAGGCGAAAGCGTGATCAGGGAAATTTTTGCGGATATGGAAGGTTCCATATTCCCAAGAAGTTTTGAGCAAGTGACAGGCAAAACGGTAAAAGAATACGAGCAGGAATTCTTTACTGAATTTGAACGAGTGCCCAGGCTGTGGGATGAAATCGTTCCCTTAGAATTGGGTGGAGATGTAACAGAGAGTTTAAACGCTTATTTAGAAGTAGCCGAAATCGTTCCGAATATGGAGTCGTTGAATCATCGGATTGCGAATCTGTACTTAGAGCTAGGAGACTATAAAGCGGCACTCATCTACAGTCAAAAAGAGCTCGCATTGTTAGAAGCTGAGCGTTCTGAAAATTTATCCGCTGCCTATAGCTATTTAGCTATCGATCTATTGTTTACCGATGTTCAGCAAGCTCAAGAAGCAGCCCTCAAAGCAGTAGAAGTGTTGCCTGAAGAAGGAAATGTATGGAGTGAGGGCGTATTAGCTGAAATAGAAGCCTTACAGGCGGATATTGAAAACGGTGCGCCTTTAAAAGCTTATCTTACAATTCTCACTGGTGAACATGCTTATAAAGAAGTTATAAACAACCAAAAGGAAAAAGTTTTACTGATCGATACGGTTTTAGCACGATATCCTGAAGATCTCTCCGCAAATCGGATGGCCTTGATTGAGTTGAAGAAACAGCTTGAAGCAGAATTGGCGGTTGAGCAATAAGAACAAAACGGAGCCGATTGACAAGATCAGCTCCGTTTTTTGTATGGTTTTTTATTTTGAAACCAGCTGTGCGAGACCATCATTGATCGGTGTCAGTGGGCGGCCGAGCACTTGTTCAAGATCGCTGTTTGCGACTTCGAGCGAACCGTTGCGGATGCTTCCC
This sequence comes from Planococcus maritimus, assembly GCF_001687625.2. Taxonomy (NCBI): domain Bacteria; kingdom Bacillati; phylum Bacillota; class Bacilli; order Caryophanales; family Caryophanaceae; genus Planococcus; species Planococcus maritimus. Next base: position 3,033,043 of record NZ_CP016538.2, on the reverse strand, counting down.
TGGATGCCGACGACAATCGGAATGGCGAAGTCCGGCACACCGGCATTTTTCATCACTTCTGCATATTCTTCATCATTTACTTGCTTCACTGGAACTTGTTTATCTAATACTTTACCCAACTCTGAAGCCAGTTGTTCCTGTGTTAACAAGGGGCCAGAAAGTTCATAAGTTTTATTTTCATGTCCCGTGCCAGTCAATACGGCGACAGCTGCGTCAGCGTAATCCTGCTGTAAAGCCCAGCCGACTTTTCCTTCTCCAGCCGAAGTAACCCAAGGCGCGCCTGCTTCTACAGCTTGGATGCTGCCCAGTTCGTTTTCCAAATACCAATTATTGCGAAGGAAGGCATAAGGGATGCCCGTTTTGATGATGGCCGCTTCTGTCGCTACATGCGGCGGGGCCATCAGGTTTTGGCTTTCTGTCGCATTGGCGAGACTTGTATAGGCGATAAATTTCACGCCTGCACGTTCTGCGGCGTGAACCGCATTCTCGTGCTGGCGGATTCTCGTTTCGTTATCGCCGTCGGTTGAAATGATCAATAAGCGGTCAATCCCTTGAAAAGCTTGATCCAATGTTTCCGGGGCATCAAAATTACCGTGTCGGACATCCACTCCTTGAGCGCGCAGGTCTTCCGCCTTTTGCGGATTGCGGACGCTTACTGCAAGATCGCTAGCAGGTACTTGTTTCAATAAAGATGCCACTACTTTTGAGCCCAGTTTTCCTGTAGCTCCTGTTACCAAAATTTTCATCAGTAATTCCTCCTGTTCATTTGTTCTTGTAACTGCATTGATTACATGTTTAGTTTATTCACTTGTAACCATCTTGTCAACAGGTTGGATTTAATATGTTTTCAGCTCGAACTTTGATACAATTACTTGTAACCGGAACAATTACATCATGTGAAATTCAACATAAATAAGCAATGGGGGGCTCGACATGTCTATCAGCAGCCGATTCGCCGTCGGAATCCATATACTGGCGTTAATCGATTTGAATAAAGAAACGGCCTCTTCTTCCGAATTTATCGCAGGAAGCGTCAATACCAATGCGGCAGTCATCAGAAAAATCATGGGGATGCTGAAAAAAGCAGGGTTGATCGAAGTGCAGCCAGGAGTGGCGGGCGCTAAACTTTCAAGAGCATTATCTGAGATCACGCTCTTCGACATATACAAAGCCGTAAACGTAGTGGAAGAAAACGAATTATTCAGCATCCACGACAAGCCGCATCCCGATTGCGTCGTCGGCAAAAACATCCAAAGCACCATCGAGCCGATTTTCATGGCCGCCCAGTCGGCGATGGAAAAGGTGTTCCAGAACCTGACGCTTGAAGACATCGCGAAAGATATTGAAGCGAAAGAAAGTGTTCAGTGAAAAAGACATTCCACGTGAATGTCTTTTTTTATAGAGCAGGGATAAAAAACCAATAGATGTAAAATTCAATTATTACAAACGGCACGTGGGAATTATTGGTATAATACTCTTTGAAATATGAGGAGGCAGTGACTCATGAAGGACAAAATCAAAGAAACCTTTAACGACCTTGCTGGTTCATATGAACATTCAATAGACACGCAGAATTTATACAATAGTGAGTACGAAAGACCGGCCATGCTGGCTCAGTTGCCGGAGGATTTATCCGGAAAAAGAATATTGGATGCCGGGTGTGCAGCGGGGTGGTATACAGAACAATTGGTAGATAGAGGAGCCGGGGTAAGTGCAGTGGATATGAGCCTGGAAATGGTGGCGGCTGCCAAAAGGCGCATCGGAGATAAAGCAGATGTTAGGTGTTTGGATTTGGCCTCTAAACTGCCTTTTGAAGAGGAGCGTTTTGACTATATTGTCAGCTCTTTGACGCTTCATTACATAGAAGACTGGGAGCTCACGTTCAAAGAATTTCAGCGCATCTTAAAACCTGGAGGCGAGTTGCTGTTCTCGGTCCATCACCCGTTCACCGATATTAAGCTGTCACGTGAGATGGAATACTTCTCTACTGAATTGATCGTGGACACGTGGAAAAAGCAAGGAAAAGTCTATGAGGTCCCGTTTTTCAGAAGGCCGCTTAGCGACATCTTAACGAAAACGCTTCAGCACTTTTCAGTAGAACAGGTCATCGAACCGAAACCGACACAAAAGTTCAAAGAGCTGGATGCGGAGCGTTACGGGCGTTTAATGAAAGCGCCAAATTTTTTGATTGTGAAAGCGACTAAACAATAAGATTCTAAGGCATTGCCTTGGGATGACATCTTGAAAACTGAAGGAGGACAAAAGATGCCACATCTCTCTACAGATAGGTTAGAGTTGATCACTTTCACGGCAGGAATGATGCAAGCTGCGACTTCCACAAGGGAAGAGTTGGAACAGGCCACAGGCTACCCGGTAGTAATTGGCTACCCTAGCGAAACTTATAAAGAAATTCTGCCTTATAAAATTCAGCGGTACCGCGACTTCCCAGAAGAAAACGAATGGGAAGGACTCATTGTTCATAAGCAAGACCAGCGCATCATCGGGGATATGGGCTTCCGGCGAAGCACTGATAATCCGAAAGAAATTGAATTGGGCTATAGCATCGTGTCTGCGTATGAAGGCAAAGGCTATGCGACGGAAATGGCTAAAGCGATTATTGAGTGGGGTCTTAACTTGGAGGGCATCGAGCGGATTATCGCGAGCTGCGACCCGAACAATGCGGCTTCTGCTAGAGTTCTGGAAAAAGCGGGTTTCACGAGTTTAGGGGAGCGCGAAGGGAAGGTTTACTGGTCGACATAAAAAACTCAGGAATTGTGGGGTGAAGAGTAGATGCATTACACGTTTCAAGCCATGACACAAGCACAAGCAGAAGTGATCGCAGAAACTTGGCGTTATCAAGGAGACTATTCTTTTTACGATATGGACGCAGATGCAGAAGATTTGGAAGAATTTCTGGATCCCGAAAAACGACAAGGCAGTTATTTTGTAGTTCTCGACCGCACTGAAATCATTGGGTTTTATAGTTTCCAACGACCGGACCCGGATACAGTGGAACTCGGACTTGGGATGAAGCCAGAGCTGACTGGCCAAGGCGCGGGCGCGGCATTCCTAATAGCTGGTTTGCAGTTTGCCGAAACAAAGTACCGCCCGAAGCATTTCACTTTATCGGTAGCGGCGTTCAATAAGCGGGCAATCAGGTTGTACGAAAAGATTGGATTTAAGAAAACGGAATCTTTCGTGCAGGCGACGAACGGCGGGCAGTATGATTTTGTGAAGATGGCGATGAAGACGGATGGGTGATTCAGGAGTACATGGTAGGTGCATAACAGAAATCAATGCGGCCATACTGGAGTGTTCTCTACAAAAGTTACTATCCTATGCGGCTTCTCCTGAAAAAGTGACCTATGAGTACGAAAAGTACATATCTTTTCCAAACCGAAAATTATACGGAATAGCCAAGAGTGAAGAGTTCTTTGCTTGCATCGGCGTTGAATTTCTAGAGGACTCCCAGTGTGAAATTAAACATATCGCTGTCTCCCCAGAAATGAGAGGACAGAATATTGGCAGTGAAATGATCGATTTCATCTGTCAATCCTATCCGTTCTGTCAAATAATCGCCGAGACCGATCAACAAGCAGTGGAGTTTTACAGGAAATATGGATTCTTGGTAAGCAACTTAGGCGAGAAATATACGGGGGTCGAACGGTTCCACTGTGTCTATTGGATGAAACGCTAGAGCGGCACCTTCAAAAGGGGAGGATTCTGATAAGTTATAACTGGGGAAATTGTCCGCGAGAATTCCAGCGCTTTGTACTCGATTCGGTGGACGGAATGGTCAACATTATAGAGCAACAACCTGTAGGCGTTTACCTTCATGGTTCTCTGGCAATGGGTGGATTCAATCCCAAAAGAAGTGACATAGATCTGATTCTGGTGACCAATCTGCCTTTATCTAATCAGCAGAAGCGGGAATTGGTTCGTTTTTTGTTGGAGCGATCCAGCCAACCGTTTCCACTCGAAATCAGCTCACTTACCCTTTCGCAAATTGAGAACTGGAGTTACCCGACACCCTACGATTTTCATTTCAGTGAGTTTTGGCGTGCGCGCTACGAGGCTGAATTACAGAGTGGGACAGCTTTATATTTAAACAATGAAGAAAAGACCGATGTCGATTTGGCTGCACATTTCATGATCACGCACCATCGCGGAATCGTTCTCTCGGGCCGGCCGATTCATGAAATTTTTCCGAGTGTACCCCACGAAGATTATTTGGCCTCTATCCTAGAGGATTATAAAGAATGCTTGGTGAAAATTCATGACAAGCCCGTATATTGCTTGTTGAATTTGATTCGCGTGTACTGGTATTTGAAAGAAGGCAAAATCTGTTCGAAGAAAGAGGCTGGCGTTTGGGGGGTTAAAAACTTGCCGAAGAAGTTCACGGTCCTGATTAAACGAGTTGTAGAGGCTTACGATTCAGAAAATATAGACTGTACTTTTATAAAAAGGGATTTAAATGAAGCGAGGGATTATATAAGACTACAAGTGGAGTGTATCAATGCCGATTTAATTAATGAGATTTTTGAATAGTGGACTATTCTTTAGCCAAATGCGTATTTACTTTAAGCTATTCGAAACTTTAGAGGGAGATAATAATGAAAAATGTAATATTATTACCGCACAAGGACGAATACTGCGAAGAAATTTTCCGATTGTCTTCCGTTCCAGCTATAAAGGATGCTTTAGGTTTGCCGGATGGGACACTTGAAGATACGATCCGTTTTAGCCGCTCGGTAAGACAAGAAGAAAAATCAGGAAAGAGAGTACCGCGGATGATTTTGAATGAACAAAATCAGCTGGTCGGCTTGACTGATTTGATGTTTATCGATTACGCGAAAAACTCCTGCCATATTGGAACGTGGATCGGCGAGGAATACTGGGGACAAGGGTTTAACGAAGCTTCGAAAATCGCCATATTGAAAATCGCTTTTGAAGAGTTGGGATTGTCGCGTGTCTTCGCAGGGGCTAGAACGGTCAATATCCGTTCTCAAAAAGCGCAGGAAAAACTGCCGTTTATCAGCTTAGATGTGGAAGCAGAATTCCCTGAAGAGCATCGGGCGCTTGAAGACAAGGAAAAACAAGCTTGTGTTTTGCATGTTTTTAGGAAAATAGATTTTGAAGATTATCTTAAGGGCCTCGATGCACATGCTTAATCCATATCCTTAAAGTACATAAAAACACCGGCAGTAACCGGTGTTTTCAATGTGGCTCCACATGGACATGCACAGCCGAAATATCATAACGTTTCATGAGTTTGACTTCCACTTTGGTTGAGATATCGTGAGCGACGGCGATGCCTAAATCACCAGGTACGAGGACGGTCACATCGACGACGGCGCGATTGCCATAATTTCTTGCGCGAATTTCGCGAACTTCTTCAACGCCTTGTGTAGCGAGCGCGGTTTCTTTGAACGATTTGATGAGTTCTTCATCAAAACCATCCGTCAGTTCGTGAGTCGCATCCCAAAAGATGCCCCAGCCGGTTTTGATGATCAATAAGCCAACAAGAAGCGCCGCGATGGGATCTAGCCACGGTAGATAAAACTGCGCGCCGATAATCCCGACGACTGCTGCGATGCTGACCCAGGCATCGGATAAATTGTCTTTGGCCGCTGCTGCGACGGCTTTGCTATTGATTTGTTCAGCCAACTTTTTGTTATATCGATATACTAAATACATAACAAGAGCGGAAAAACCGGCAGTCCAAGCGGAAAGCAAGCCTGGCGTTTCACTGGTTCCTTGGAAAAGTGAGATGACTGCCGAATAGACGACTTGCAGGCCAACTGCCACGATGATAAATGAGGCCACCAAAGAAGCAACGGTCTCTGCCCGCCAGTGCCCATAGGGGTGGTTGCCATCTGCCGGCTTTTGCGATAGTTTCAAGCCGATCAAGACAGCAGTAGATGCCACGATATCCGTGACATTATTCAATCCATCTGCCTGTAATGCTTCCGATCCGGCTAGATAACCGATCCATAGTTTAATAATGGATAAAACAATGTATGTAGCAATACTGAGCATCGCGCCCCGCTCGCCTAATTTGAGATTGTCAAAGCGTTCCTGTTCCATGTTGAATTCCTCCGTCTCGCAAGTCCTTGAGTAGGATACCACCCGCAAATCGAGTGTGTCTACAGCAAAGTTTTTTCAGTATAGCAACTGAAAAGGGTGCGGGAAAGAATGTTTCAGGAGGGAAAACGAAAGAATAGTTGGTCAATGGAAGGATGGGTCTTAATCCGTTTGGTTGGCATCTTACATTTGAAACAGACCCGTGCAAAACAATACTGAAATGTGAAATAGAGACAATAAAGAAAAGTCCTGCTGCGAAAAAGCAACAGGACTTTCTATATCTAATTAAACAGCCTCAAGATCTTAGCTTAGATTTCTCCTCCAAATATAAACGCTAGAAATATTCCAAACGCCACACCTAATGGAATAGAGATGAACGAAACGTATTTTAAAAATCCTTTTTCTTTTTTAATGAAAGCGATGATTCCAAATATTACTCCTGTGAAATAGATAGCCAAACCAATTGGGATGGCTACCATAGACCAGGTTCCAAAAGTGATATTGAAAGGTGGAAAGATCATATAGGCGATAAAAATTCCGACGATGATTAAAATAACCGAGTATATACTATATTTCATTCCAATCTTGACCTCCTTTATTCGAGGATGAATAATTATCATTTTCCATTAAATTAGGTGTTCCAAGTCTATCACATCCGTTAATCGGAACTTGGCTGTATTTAGAATCGTCGCTTTTAAAATTATCTACCACAGGCCACAACTAAATTTAAAATAGATAATTTCTGTTTGATTCATAACGCAATATCACCTGATTTAATATCCTAAAAAATCCCGCTGAGAGGAACCAGCGGGATTTTTTTATTTTAATAGGTAATCTAAAGGTTTGGAGCCTCTCGCTTTATCCGCTTTTGCAGCAAATGTATTCCGAGTAAGAGAACAACAATGAAGGAATTCGAGAGCAATGCCCATGAAGTCAACATACCTGCCATTTCAGTGTCGGCATTGGAGAATAAGGAAATTCCCAGTGAAATGCTGCATGCCGCAGCGATGGCCAGCAAAATTTTCAACAATATAATTACTGTTTTCATCAATAACGCCTCGCCAGAAAAACCCAAGACGTAAACAAAGTGCTGATCATCAATGCGGTTAAAATAGTGATCGCGTCACTGGCGGTTAAATTGATGATATTAAATTCAAGCAATGAATTGAGGGTGAAAGAATAAAATAAAAAAGCAAAAAAAGTAAAGAACATGCCTTTCTGGCGGATTAGCTGCATCCGTTCATCTTTTTGGGCAAATTGTGGATACAAATAACTTAAACAAAAAGTCATGACAGCCATGGAAAGGATGACATAGGTTGCAGGTAGCGGAGCGCTATTGGCCATGAATGCGGCGAGGAGCAAAAATCCGCCCATCAGAAAAAATACTGAGCCTAGTGCTGAAAATGCAATGCGGTAGCTGATAGCAATTCCTCCTTATTGATTTAAAAGTTTACGAGCCATTTTATAAAAAGAAGATGTTCTCCACGTGGGTGTCGAAAAGTCGGCCCATCTGCAAGGCGAGGGGGAGGGACGGGTTATAGCGCCCTTTTTCGATCGAAATGATGGTCTGTCTGGATACGCCTAATTGTTTGGCGAGCTGGTCTTGGGAATACCCGTGTGCTTCCCGCAATTCCTTTAATCTATTATCCACGCCATCACATCCTTATAGGTATGATTCTATGCTACGTGGAAGGGTTGTGGCATGTCAAGTGAGCTTTACATATTAGTCATTAAAATTATATAGAAAAAAGACGAGTCCTATTCCAAGGCTTCGTCTTGCAGCTTGTCGAGAAAGTTAAAAAGCCGTATTTTCCGAAGCTTATCGCTCGCTTTCCGTGGGCTCGCGCCCAAGCCTCCTCAGCCGCTACGCGCCTTGCGGGGTCTCGGTCGTCTCGCTGATCCACTGGAGTCGAGCGAACACTTCTCCAAATACTTGAAGAGATCATTGAATGTTGGATATAGAAAAAGGTTCTCTCTTTCATAGTTGAGAGCGAAATGTGGACTTCTTCAACACTCTGAAAGACGAAGCCTATTCCAAGGCTTCGTCTTGTTCAGTTAGTTTAGGCTCGCGTGTGCTCATGCGAATTGTTTCCTGAAGAGCAGCGAGTTCTTGTTCAATTTTCGGGAATCATGGAATTTCTGGAATCACATGCTCGGCAAATGGCCAATTGCCCTCTATCGCATTTGCCATCATTTCAAAGAACAAGTAAAGCTGTCCGAGTTGCGCGAGTGACAAGACGAGTCGGTCTTTTTGCGCCGCGTTCTCAAGCAGGAATCCAAGCTGTTCGGCAGCGAGAAATACTTATTGCAAATGGGAGAGGTTTTCTGTTCGCTGCGGCAATTCACCTCGAGCGGTAACGAGGACTAGCTTCAAGTTGGTATGCATTTTCTTCAGTTCAATTGGCTCGGCTTCGATATCCGGGCTATAAGGCGAAAACAATAGGCTCATGAAACGCTGTTGGCTGCGCAAAGTTTTGGCCGAAAGCTTGCGGAATTCCCTATTCTTTGCGGTTCGGTTTCGTTTCATTCCAACGCCTCCTGCGAATAAGTTCTCTTTTCGCTATTATTTCATAGATCGATTTTGAAGGGCGAGTCTTAGCTGCTTTCTAAAGCACGTCTTCGAAAATTTATTATTCATTTTATAGCTTTACGGATTTCTATATCGTTGTAAATTTTTCCGCTGCCATAAAAAATCTACCACAATGTCGATGAATTTATCTGAACAAAAGGAAAGATGAGCTAAGGGGTTCCGTATTACCTATGTGGCATCCACCTTATAGAGTAGAATGCAAACAAAAATATTATACATATAAAAGTATTTATATCCTTCTCGGATTTATTGGTACCTAATCCTAATGTTAGGTGCTAAAATGAGGTGAGTAAGTTAAAGGGGTGTATGAATGAGCAAATCAGCAGCACGAATCACGGCCATCGGATCGTATGTACCCGAGAAGAGGCTGACGAATTTGGACTTGGAACAACTGGTCGAAACAAATGATGAGTGGATCCTCCAGCGCACCGGTATCCGTGAGCGCCGCATTGCAGGAGAACACGAATTTACGAGTGATATAGGTGTGAAAGCGGTACAAGATTTGGCACAACGCTATGAAAAAACCTGTGATGATGTCGACATGATCATTGCCTGCACCATGACGCCCGATTTCAAAACACCGAGCGTGGCCGCGATGATTCAAGCGAAACTGAATATCCCGAATGCCGGCGCGATTGATTTGAACGCGGCTTGTGCAGGATTTTCCTATGGCCTACAAGTAGCAAACGGGTTGATCACCTCTGGCTTGCACAAAAAAATCCTGGTCATTGGGGCGGAAACCTTCTCCAAGATCCTCGATTACACCGATCGCTCGACGTGTATCTTGTTCGGAGACGGTGGCGGGGCAGTGCTGGTCGAATACGACGCAGACAACCCGAGCTTTATCGAATCGCATATGGGAACAAACGGCGCCTTGGCGAACAACCTGTATTGTACAGACTTAGCCGGCGAAATGTTCGGCGACGAGCTAGAAGCCCGCAATGTCGTTTGGCAAAACGGCCGCGAAGTGTATAAATGGGCGGTCAATACGGTACCTAAAGGCGTCAACACGTTAATGGAGAAAGCGGGCGTAACGCCTGAAGAAGTGGATTGGTTCGTGCCGCATAGCGCCAATTTGCGAATCATTGAATCGATTTGCACGAGAAGCGGTCTCGCACTTGAAAAAACCATTTATTCTCTTGAATATTACGGCAACACTTCTGCCGGCTCGATTCCTTTGTCGCTAGCAGAAGGGGTGAAAGACGGCCGCATCAAAGCGGGCGACCAATTGCTGTTGTATGGATTTGGCGGCGGCTTGACCCATGCGGGTATGCTAGTGAAATGGTCGATTTAATAGTGATAGGGTCGAACTCCTGCTTTTTGCAGGAGTTTTTCTTTTGGGCAAAAATAATAGTGGATTAATAAGAACGTTTGTTCTATAATGGAATTAAAAGAGTGAATATTCAGCTAATTAGTTTATAATAAAAGCCATCATCACATGAATGTATCCTTCAAAGAAAAGGTGAGGAGCATGGAAACAAGAAAATGGCAGCAGGCGAACGGCTTAGCTGTAGAAGCGACGGGACTGGTGAAAGTGTACGGCAAAGAACGGGCGGTAGATGGAGTGGATTTGGTGATTCCAAGAGGAACGGTGTACGGCTTTCTGGGGCCAAACGGAGCGGGGAAAACAACGACGATCCGCATGCTGTCGACCTTGATCCAGCCGGACGATGGAAGTGCCTCTATTTTTGGCCATGATCTAAAGACAGAGAGTGCTGCGATCAAAAGCCGTATTAGTTTGACCGGCCAGTATGCCTCGATCGACGAAGATCTGACCGGTATTGAGAATTTGGTGCTGATATCTAGGCTCATGGGCTATACGACTAAAGAAGCAAAGCAACGGGCATCGGAATTGTTATTGGCATTCGGTTTGGAACAAGCAGCAAAACGCCAAGTGAAAAAGTATTCAGGCGGCATGAGACGACGCATTGATATCGCCGCAAGCATCGTCGTGACGCCGGACTTGCTGTTTCTTGATGAACCGACAACAGGGCTGGATCCGAGGAGCCGCAACCAGGTATGGGAGATTGTACGCGCGCTCGTTGGGACAGGAACGACGGTACTGTTAACGACTCAGAATTTGGAGGAAGCAGACCAGTTGGCGGACCGGATTGCGGTCATCAACCATGGAAAAATCATCGCAGAAGGCACGAGCAGCGAGTTAAAAGCATCGGTCGGGACGGGCACATTGACGGTGCAATTACTGAATGCGGCTGACCAGCCCAAAGCAGCGGCTATTCTTGAACAACAGCTCGGCGTTCCGATTCACATCTCGACAGACGGCGTGACGCTGAGTGCACAGGCAAAAGATTCATCCATTGTCGCTCAAGCACTCGGAGAACTGGGCAAAGAAAAAATAGGCATCAGCGATTTTGCGCTCGGACGGCCAAGCTTGGATGAAGTATTTTTGACATTGACCGGACAATCCGCCAGCGATCAACCGACTGAGGAGGAACACTCATGAGCGTGCAGATCGACCAAGACCATACGGAGTATCAAGAAGTACACCCATTAAATGCCGTTGCGGGCGGCAAACGGCCGGATCCGCCGAGCGCGATGGCGTCGACGATGGCCTTTGCCCATCGCGCACTGCTCAGGATCAAGCACGTGCCAGAGCAGATGTTTGACGTCACGGTGTTTCCGATTATCTTTTTATTGATGTTCACCTATCTATTCGGCGGCGCAATCGCCGGGTCTACCGGTGAATATTTGCAGTTTCTCTTGCCGGGTATTTTGGTCATGACGGTCTCGCAAATTACGATGTACACCGGCATCGACTTGAACAACGATATCCGCAAAGGCATCTTCGACCGCTTTCGCACCTTGCCGATTTGGCTGCCTTCCGCTTTGATTGGGGCTTTGCTTGTCGATGTTATTCGCTACTCGCTGGCATCAGCGATTATGATTGGCCTTGGGCTGATCCTCGGATTTCGCCCAGAAGGCGGCGCGCTCGGTGTCGTGGGCGCGGTGCTGGTCATTTTATTGTTTTCGTTTAGCTTCTCCTGGATTTGGACGGCCGCGGGAATCATCATGCGTTCGGAAAAATCTTTGATGATGGTCAGCTTTTTGGTGGTGTTTCCACTGACTTTTGTCAGCAACGTTTTCGTCGATCCGTCGACTTTGCCGTCTTGGCTGCAAGGCTTCGTCAACATCAATCCGATCTCCATTCTCGCTACAGCCGTTCGCGGGTTAATGCACGGCAATGGCACGTGGGAACAGGTCGGTTGGGTCGTTGTCGTATCCGCGATTTTTGTGGTAATTTTCGCGCCGCTGACCATGTATCTATACCGGAGAAAAGAGTAAGCTTGAGCTAAACCGGAGGATCTGCGCAAGCAGGTCTTCTTTTTTTATGCAGACAAACAGTTGCTTGCCGTATACTGAACAAAAGTTATTTGGTGTTTCAGTTAGCGGAAGGAGAGCGATACATATGAAAAATCGAAAAGAGGAAACGCGGTTCAGCTGGGTGGGTAGCGAGAACGCATTTGTCGATCGGCTCGATATTCAGCAAATCGGCCCTGTCACAATCGGCCGGTTTGGCGGCAACTCAGCGGCGGGTCAAACGAAAAACGAAGACGGCTGCATGGTGTGGGCGAATAAAGCACATGACTGGGAATTCACGGTGTTATTGGATGCGCATCAAACAGCGGAAAGCGCGGAACTCGTTCTAGCGGAGATAAGTCGTTTGGAATCTGCAATTATGGAGGCATTGAACTTGCCGCTCAAAGAGGCTTTTAGCCAGTTATCGGAAGTCTTGTTGGCGACTTTTAACAGCGAACACTTTAAAGCGGCATGCAAAGAAGTCCAAGGCGAAACCGCCGTCTTGTGCACAGTGCGTAAAGGCAAATTCCTTTGGTGGCTATCGATTGGCGATTGCTTGTTGTATCTGTTTCACCCTGAGCTGGAAGCACTCAATGAGACGCAGCAAAACCACCGCAGCTTTTACGAGTGGATTGGCAAAGTAAACACTTTCGAATTGCCGGTGCCTTGCTATAGCACAGGCACAAAGGAATTGCGAAAAGGCACCAACCGCATCTTGCTGACGACGGACGGACTTGTCGAATGTCCGAACACCGACTTTTCCGATCCGCTGGAAGTGGCCAAACGTTTTAATCCGGGGTCCAGCAAACAAGGTGTTGAAGCGCTGCTGAGCGAAATCAAAGACAAGAATGTTCGCGACAGTACGACCATTTTGTCTTGGACGATCGAGGTCGAAAGCGAATCCACGCGCCCCGGCAACGAGCCGCGGTAGTTTCGGTAGCTTAGATCGATTTTTTAAAAAAGGGATTTTAAGGAAAAAGAAGAATGGATATAGAGGTGAGTGAATAAGGCAGCTGGATGCTGCCGTAGACAAAAAGGAGATTGTTCGTGGAACAAACAACTGCACAAACGTGGAATTTAACTTCTTTATATGACGGAACGAACCAATCAGCGGAATTGAAAATCTTCATGGACGAGTTGCGTCATACACTCGAACAGGCGGCCGGGCAACTGCAAAGCTACCGCAATTTAGAGGTGCGTGACACCGATGCCTTGCTTGAGGTCATTGGCCAATTTCAATTTGCCTTGCTCGGCTGGGAACAACTCGATGATTTCGCCATCTGCACATATGCAGAAGACGTAAAGGATCAGAACGCGATTGCCTTGATGGACGAAAGCATGGTGTTAAAAGCGAAACTCTCTTCATTGCAGATTGAATTAGACCAAGCTTTTGCTGAATTTCCAGATGCGGAGTGGCAAGCGTTTATCGCTAACGGCCGCATACAGGCAATGTCTTTTTATTTAAATGAAAGAAGGCAGATGGTCAAAGACCGCTTGCCGGTTGAACTGGAGCGAATGATCAGTGCGTTGTCCGTTAATGGCATAGCGGGATGGGAACAGCAACACGAATTGACTTTGACGAAATTGAGAATTCCGATCACAGTGGAAGGGGAGCTACAGGAAGTATCGATCGGCCAGGCTTTAAATGAAGCGGTCAACGGCAAAGACCGCGACAGCCGACTTCAGGCAGTTAGAGCCATTGATGAGGTCTGCGACGTGCACGCTGATACTGTTGCGGCCATTTTGAACCGTGTGGCCGGATCCCGGTTGGCGATCTACCAACAGCGGGGCTGGGACAATAAGTTGAAAGAAATGCTCGAGCATAACCGGATCCAGGAAGCGTCGATTGATGCGATGCTCACGGCTATCGATGGCAATAAAAACTTATACAGAGCCTATATTGAACGGAAATTGAAATTGGCTGGAGTGGCACATGCCAATTGGTCTGATTTGGAGACGCCGGTTTTCTCGCTTTCCGAAAAAGTGGATTTTGCAGCGGCGAAAACGATCATCAGCGAGCAATTCCATCAATTCAGCGATAAGCTTGGACATTTCGCTGATCGTGCTTTTGCACAAGACTGGATTGAAGCCGAAAACCGGCCAGGCAAAGCGGAAGGCGGATTTTGTGCGTCAATGCCGTTGGCGAAAGAAAGTCGGATCTTCCTGACGTATCGTGATACTTATCAAGATTTGATCACCTTAGCGCACGAGTTGGGACACGCTTACCATAACTACATTCTTCACGACGAACCGGCGCTCGCACAACAAAAAGGCGTAAGTGTGGCAGAAACGGCTTCTACATTTATGGAGAATCTGGTGCTGGATGCCGTCATCGACCAGACGCAAGAAGAAAGTGAACGGCTCGCCATGCTCGAAACGAAAATCCGTGACGGCTTGAAGTATGTCGTCAGTGTGCCGAATATGTTCCGCTTTGAACAACAATTTTACGGCCAGCGGGCAAGCGGCATGATCTCGGCAGAGCAAATCAAAACCTTGATCGCAGAAGTGGAAAATGATATTTACGGCGGATTGGTCGAGGAGTTGGCGCTTCATAAGTGGATGTTCATCGGCCATTTCTACGATGCCGAAAAAGCGTTCTACAATATTCCGTACACGATCGGCTATTTATTCAGCAATGGCGTATACGAACAGGCGAGAAAGCAGCCTGACGGATTCCCAGAGCGCTATGATGCCTTATTGCGCGATTCCGGGAAGATGACTGTCGAGCAATTGGGCGAGCATTATCTGGGGGCGGACATTACGCAAATAGCATTCTGGCGAGATGCACAAAAATCACTGACCTCCGCTATTGAAGAATACCTAGAATTGACTGAAAAGCACCTTGCAGCGGCTGCCAAAAAACAGTCATGAAGAAATTAGAAACGAAACGTTTGGCAATCGTTCCTTGCACCGCTGATTCAGTGCACTTGCTTCAAAGTCAACAGTACGATAATGGGCCGGAGATTGATCGCCATTTACAAGAGTTGTCGAAAGACCCCAGTTTGTTTACTTGGGGGAGTTGGTTAATTATACGCAAATCGGATAGCCGGGTCATTGGAGATGCCGGGTTCAAAGGCAAACCGGATGATCAGCGGCGAGTAGAAATCGGGTATGGATTGCTCGAGCAGTATCGGAATAACGGCTATGCCACTGAAGCAATAAACGCCTTGATCGAATGGGCGTTGGCAAACGAAGCGGTAGAAAAAGTAATGGCCGAGACCGATCGGAGCAATCTGGCCTCTATCCGTGTGCTGGAAAAAGTAAAGATGAAAAAAACGATAGAAAAAGAGTGTGTGATTTATTGGGCAAGGCAGTAAATCACTACTAAGCGGTAATTAGAAAAGCTGATGCTTCAAGGGCTCAGCTTTTTTTGTGTTCAAAACAAGAAAAAAAGCGCTGTTCTTCTCAAAAAATACAGGAAGGACAACACTTTTTGGTTAATAGTTTGAATCAGTTCTTAGAAACTAGTGTAAACATCGTCAGTTCGGGTTTAGCGTGGATGCGAATCGGTACCGTGCTCATGCCAATTCCGCGATTAACGTATAACTGATTACCAGCGGCACTGTAATCTTCGATCCAGCCATCCGTATGTTTTTCTTCCCCGGAAGTTAAGTCCATCCAAGACCAGTCAGGCATGCCGGGAAGTCTGATTTGTCCACCGTGTGTATGCCCCGCAACTGCAAATGGTGCCGAATCGGCGGGGAACTTCTCGAAAGAATTGGGATTGTGCATCATGACGACACGCGCTGCTTCAGACGGAATGCCCTCTAATGCTTTTGCGGCATCATCCTCATCCATCCAGTTGGAACCGACACCTGCAAGATAAAGTCCGGAAGTGTCCTCAGTCGAGTCGTCTGTAGTCAGCATGATGGATTCGTTGTGCAGAACCTGTACACCCAGTTCTTTCAATGCTTGGCGCATTCTCTCAGCAGCTTCGTTTAGTGGTTTTGAGTTTTTCTCTTTCAAGCCGAAATCATGATTTCCCATGACCGTGTACATGGGAATATTCGCATCCTTCAAAGGCTTCAGCACGTCGATATTCTCAGCTACTTTCTCTTGCGTTGCGTTTTGGGGATGATAAATAAAATCCCCAAGCATCAAAACGGCGACGGGATCTCTTTCGACAATTTCTTCTACTGCTTCTTCTACCGTGTCAGCGTTATCCCCCCACAAGCCGATTTGAAAATCTCCTAGCACTGCGATTTCCGAACCTTCCCATTCCTGCGGAAGATTCGGAACAACTGCTTGTTCCTCGGTGACATCGAGCAGATAAGGTTCGAAAAAACCGTACGCAACGACAACAAGCAATAAGCCGACAAGTATAAGGGCTATATTTCTAATGGTTTTCATTTTGGACCTCCGAAAAATTGTGGGTTGTCTAGACTAATAGTAGGTACCCGCCAGTTCTACCATACAAACTTCATTTCGGCCGACTGTAACATTCGTCTCTTGTACTGGTGAAGTGAGAACTTCTTTATTGCTGAAGTGTAGGGAAATTGAGGCGGGTGTCGAATAAAGTAGGTGAAGATTAAAAGCTGCCGACGCTTATGGATTCAAAATCCAGAGGAGGAAACGAAATGGACGTGGTTAAGCATTCCGAATGGGCCGACACGAAGTTCACTTTGCATTTACTGTCCCAAATCCTCGGCAAGATCAAACTTGAAACTGCCCAGCAAGAACCTCAGTGGGGGCATGTAACACTCGCCATCACACCAAACGGATTTACGACTGGTTTATTGTTCCACAGGGATCAGGCGTTTCAAATCGACTTGGATATATACGAAAGCCGCGTCTTCATCAATGTGGAAGGAAACGTGCAGGCTGTGCCGATCGAGACAGCTAAGTCGATCAAAACCTATTTCAAAGAGATTTTCGAAGCGCTGGCCTCAAAAAGCATACAATTGAACATCAACCCGAAACCGCAGGAGATGGCGTATAAAACCAATCTCAATGAAGACGATACGCCTTTGACGTTTAACTGGGAACAGGCAATCCGCGGGCTTAAATTATTTCACTTTGCGGCCGCAGCACAGCTGAAGTTTATCGCCCCGCTGAGAGCGAGAAAAATGAAGCCCGCCTTGTTCTGGGGAACATTTGATGTCTCATCGCTCGTTTTGCCAGGTATCCGACAGCCGTATCCAGAAGACAAAGTGATCGAAAAAGCAGCGTTTGATGAACATTTCATCGAATACGGATTCTGGGCTGGCGATGACAAGGTGGATGTACCGGCATTTTTTGTGCTGCCGTATCCCTTCATCAATAAAGAACTCGACAGCGAGCGTTTGAAGCCTGAAGAGGCGTATTTTGAAGCTTCGTTGAGCGAATACTTCCTGATGCTCGATAAAGTAGCGGCTTTACCGCATCCTACTCAAGCGATGCAGGAATTTTTCCGTACGACTTTTGATATCCTCAGCGAGGAACTGGGCTGGCCTGATTGTTCGTATTACTTCACGCCGCTCGATATGCCCGAACAAAAAACGTAACAGGATAGAGCCCGAGGAGGAGAAGAGGTGCTGATGCCAGCGCGCCTTCTCCTTTTTTTTCATGTCTAAAACGCTAAATTCTCTCAAATCTGAAGGGCATCAATAGTCCCGAAAAAATATTTTTTAAAGTATCTATTTTTATGTCTTCCGATGTGCTTTAATGGATTTAATGCAATTGTAAAAAAATTGAAATGGGGATGGTAGGATGGACCGCGCGTTCAAGATTGCGACGAGTTTTTTGATGGGTGTATCACTTTTAGGGGTTTTGCCGGCAACACAAACGGCGCAAGCCGAAGATTTAGTGGATGCAGATGTACTGGAACAAGGAGAGGACGTAACCGAGACTTTCTCGGCAGAAGATAACGAGCATTGGTACCGGATTGACGTCGATCCTGCGCAAGTTTCAGCACATACGCATTTTGAAGTTTCTCTCCAATCTGATGAAGAATTGACGTTCACCGTCTACCCGGACGCAGAACGCGCGACCGCCGATGAACCGTTTGATCCGTTCAGCAATTACACGTTTGCTGAAAAGGCCTCCGTTGTTAAATTCCCGATTGCTTGGGAAGGCCCTTATTATGTAAAGGTTTCTTCTTATACAGAAGAAGTTGAAGAGGAAGGCGCACCGGAAGTAAACGGAAGCTACACAATTGGCTTTGAAGGCAAAACGATCAAAGCTTCTAAACCATCAAATGATGAGCAATGCGCCATCGAATTGGTGATGGACGATAAACAAGCGGCCGATCAGGACCTATTGGATCAATTGCGGGTCATCCGCAGCGAAGTATTGAGCCAAACCCAAAGCGGCAAGGAATTGACTAAGCTGTATTATAAAATTGCCCCGTTTGTTGGCTACCAAGCAGTAACAGACCCGTCCGTCCGCGACTCGCTCAAGAAAAATTTGACGCAGCTCACAGGCGTGATCGATAGCATTGCCCAAGACGGTTTCCACAGCAATCAAAAATTCACGGCTGCGGACCAAAAAGCCATTAACGAATTGTATACGTTAGCGATGAAAACAGCACCTGAAAAATTGAAAGCTGAAGTACAGGCCGCTGCAGATGAAGTGGGAATCACTAAATTGACAGGACGCACGGTCATGTCAGTCATGCTGCCAACGGATTACATGATCAAAGATACGTCAGCGAACAAAGTCATCGTCAAGGTGAAAGAAGGCGCTACGTTTAGCAAAGCGAAAGCATCAGCGGCCGGCGTCAAATCGGTCTCTGAGTTTGAAACAGCTGCACCGAAATTCGACCAATTTTATGTAGTGGATTTGAAGACGGGCATGTCAGCCGCATCTGCTGACAAAACACTAAGCCAGCTAGAAGAATTGCCAGAAGTTGAATTTGTAGAAGCGGTCCAGCGCTACTCGCTGCATAGTGAAGACATCTATTATGATGAGCAATGGTCGTTGGAAAATACAGGAGAGTCGTTTGGCATCAAAGACGCAGACATCGATTTTGAAGAGATGACTAAACTTGCGGCCAAGAAGAAAACAGGAGAAACCATCACAGCAGTGATCGATACAGGCGTTGACTACACACTTGCCGACCTTCAAAACCGTATGGCCAGCACAGGCTACGATTTTATCAACGATGACAATGAAGCCATGGACGATCAAGGCCACGGCACACACGTCTCAGGTATTATTGCAGCTGAAGCGGGCAACGATTATTCGATGACGGGCATCAACCCGTCCACGAAAATTTTGCCGATCAAAGTGCTCGATGCTTCAGGCTATGGCGACACGGAACAAATCGCCTATGGCATCATCTACGCAGCTGACCACGGCGCAGACATCATTAACCTGAGCCTTGGCGGCGGCTACAGCCGCGTGCTCGAATACGCGATGAAGTATGCACACGAGCGCGGTGTAACGATTGTTGCAGCATCCGGAAATGATGGATGGGAAGAAGTTTCCTACCCAGCTTCTTCGAAATACGCCATCGCTGTCGGCGCAACGAATAAACTGGACTTGGTTTCAGATTACTCAAGCTATGGCGAAGGGCTTGACCTGGTTGCACCAGGCACAGACATCCCGAGCTTGATGCCAGATGGCAATGTGACCTTAATGTCTGGTACATCAATGGCCACACCGCATGTCGCGGCAGTAGCCGGCGTCTTGAAATCAGTCAATATGGACCTCACACCAGCACAAATAGAAAATCTACTAACGGCTTCAGCAGATGACGTCACGTTTGTAGAAGAAGACGGACCGCCAAGCTACGAAGACGATTGGGGCTTCGAGGAAGACTTCCCGTATGAAATGGAAGAATTGGCACCGGGCTACGACTTGATCTCCGGTTGGGGACGTTTGAACGGCGCGGCAGCGATTCTCGCAATAAACGATAAATGGAATTTAGTTGACCGCATCAGCGGAGTAAGCCGCTATGATACAGCAGTGGAAGTATCGAAAAAAGGCTGGAGCATGTCAACGAAAGCCGTGATCGCAACCGGTGGAGACTTCCCGGATGCTTTAAGTGCAGCACCGCTTGCAGCCTACCAAGATGCACCATTATTGCTGACGAAAACGGATTCACTTCCGACAGCGGTAAAAGATGAATTGAAACGCTTGAAAGTAAAAGAAGTGACATTGATCGGCGGAGAGGGCGCCATCAGCCCGATGGTCGAAATGGAACTGAAAGGCCTTAACATTAAAACAACACGCATCAACGGCAAAAACCGTTACGAAACTTCGGTCAATATCGCGAAACAAATGAAGACTTCGACGCAAGCCGTTGTAGCAACCGGTTCAACATTTGCCGATGCCTTGTCGATCGCACCGGTCGCAGGCAGCCAGAAAATGCCGATCTTGCTGACGAAACCGAACGCCCTACCGGCAGAAGTAAAAGCGCATTTTGCGGCGAAAGCTTACAGCAAAACTTTCGTGGTCGGCGGTAAAGGCGCCGTGTCTGATAGCACAGCGAAAGAATTGAAGAATCCGGTTCGCTTGTCTGGTGCATCACGCTACGAAACAAACAGCGCGATCATCAATCATTTCAAGGGATCGTTTGGCGGCGAAGATATGTACTTGTCGACTGGCGCGAACTATCCAGATGCGCTTGCTGGCTCTGTGCTCGCAGCGAAAACAAAAGCACCACTTGTCTTGACGTCACCAAACGGGCCGAATGCAGCGACAGTGAAAACGGTCCAAGAACAGCTGAAAACCGTCACAGGGATCTACGTCCTCGGTGGGGAAGGTGCATTGCCGACGCAAAGCATCCAGCAAATGTTCGAGTAATACAAGAAAACAGGTCGTTCGGATTCCGGACGCCTGTTTTTTTATAACTTAACGAGGAGGCATAATGATGAAACAATTAATCGGTGGCGGTATCGCCGTGATTTCAGGGGTTTTGTTATTCGGTTTCACTTTGGTCGCAGCGGCAGTCTACACACTGGGCAGTGGGGGTTACTACTCAGAGTATGGGCTGTATTTATCAGCGTTGTGGGAAGTGGGCATTGTTCCGCTCGTCTTGAGTATAATTTTTTTCATCATTGGACTGGTACTTTTATTCAAGGCGATCGACAATGAATGGAAGGGAAAATACTTTTTAATAGCAGAAGATACAAAGCCAAACGACACAGAATCATGAAAGGAAGATTGCATGGATTACGTATTCGAATCCCAACGGCTTGGCTTCAGACGGTGGCAAACCTCTGATCGCGAACCGTTTGCGGCGATGAACGCGAACCCTGACGTTATGGAGTTCTTTCCGAACACCTTGAGTCGCGCTGAATCAGACGCCTTAATCGACCGCATCGAAGCCCATATCGAAAAAATAGGTTACGGGCTATGGGCAGTGGAACGAAAAGAAGATGGGGCGTTCATCGGTTTTATTGGCTTACTGGATGTCACTTTCGACATCGGCGTTAAAGGCGCGACGGAGATCGGCTGGCGCTTGGATCCGAAGTTTTGGAAACAGGGCTATGCGTCAGAAGGGGCAAAAGCGTGCCTCGCCTACGCGTTTGAAGAGCTCGGCAAAACAGCAATCTACTCGTTTACGGCAGCGATTAACATCCCGTCTATCACCGTGATGAAGCGAATCGGCATGGAGAAAACTGGTGAATTCGAGCATCCGCGTGTTGCGGAAGGCAGTTCGTTGAAAAGGCATGTGTTGTATAAAAAAGAATTATTCCGCTAGTGAAGCAGGTCTTCGACATCAGGAAATCGCCTCGAAAACGGGGAAGGAGAAGGTCAATTGAAAAAACGATTTTTATGGGCAGCAATGATTTTAATCATAGGTATCGGTATCTACAACTTGAACGATCGGACAAGTTTTAAAAAAGTCCACACCTTGCCTTATGATGTTCAGAAAAACGTGGATGCAGACCTCAGACTTCAACAGATTTATCGAAAGGATTACTCCTATATCGTTTTTCATAGTCCCGGAATGGTCGAACACGGCATGCAGGTTGAAGGCAGTACGGTAAAAATGCTTTTGAACGTTTCAGAAGAAAAAGCCGAGCATGAGATTCAGCAGTATTCGTATAAATTAAAGACCAGTGAAGAACACGACACCATCGCTGTGTTTCTGGATGGCCAGCTCATACCCTTTGATAATGTAGTGGTAGGGAATTAAATGACCTATAAATTAAACCGTAAAAACTGTTTGCCTAGAGGGCAAACAGTTTTTCTATTTATTGGCTGCAAGTTTAATGGTATCGTTAAAATATGAAAATTTCCTGTAAAAGGAAAAGGGGGATGTTTTAGAATGAAAGATCGAATCATTCTCGTCGTTGTCTTATCAAGTGTATTGGGCTCATCCGCCGTCAGCGCTTCCTCTCTTAGCCACACAATCAAATCTAGTTATCATGCAGTAGCGATAAGTATTTTAATAGCAATTGGCATTTACGCTATTTATACATATTTGAAGAAAAGAAAAATAGAAAAGTCAGCTTAAGGTATTTTTAGTATAAGGGGGAGAGATGGGAATGGTTTGGGAGCATATGATGGTTTCAACTTCTCGCGGTGAGTTTGAAGTGTTCGCCAAGGGCACCGGTGAACCAGTCTGCGTGACGCATCTTTATTCGGAATTTAATGAGACCGGAGACTATTTTGCTGACACTTTTACGGAAACACATCGTGTCTACCTAGTTAATCTGCGAGAGGCAGGAAATTCTGTGAAAGCACAGCATCCATACGAATTGAGCATGCTGGAAAGCGTCTTTGACTTAGAGGCGATTCGCACAGGTTTAGGTGTTGAGCAATGGGGATTTGCAGGGCATTCAACTGGAGGCATGCTCGGTATCGTTTACGGTATCTACTTTTCAGCACATCTTCGCTTCTTGGTCGTTGTCGGTGCAGCAGCAAGAGAGTACATGACGTTTTCTGCAGACTGCATCTATAACCCTAAACATCCCCGCTTTTCCCAAATGCAGGAGCTGATTGAAAACCTTAAAAGTACAGAAGCCACAGAACAGCAAAAGCAGCAATGGAAAACTGAAAGAACCCAGCTGTCTTTAACTAATCCGGACAATTACGAAAATTATTTCTCCAGCCCGATAACCAAAAAAATGTCGGCGATTCGGATGGATTTTTTCAATCGTGAATTACAGCTCTTTGATCTAACACGGAAACTGAAGTTAATAACAACGCCGACACTGATCATGTGTGGCCGTCAGGATGTGCAGTGTCCGCTAATGTATTCACAAGAAATGGCTGAACTGATTCCAGGAGCACAACTGGTCACTTTCGATAACAGCAACCACTACCCATTCCTGGAGGAAAAAACAAAATTCCACCAAATGTATAAGGCTTACATTGATGAACTAGCGTAATGCTGACTTTCTCAAAAGTAGCGAAATGACTAAAAGGGGGAATTGAATGCAGCGCACATTTTTCGGCGCGATTGCCTTGTCAGCCGTGATCGTTTGGTGGCATCTGTTCTTTGACTTAAGAGGTGTTTTGCCTGATTCAGTGGCGAGGCTTACGGTTGCGCTGGCCTTTTTTATTTTATTCATCGGCCTGATTTACTGGATCGTCCAAAAAGGGGAGGATGAGAAAAAAGCGTAGCGATTCAGGTGATAATACGACTAAGCTCGAATAGCAGGCTGGATGAATCGTAGCAATAGCTAGAATACTGAAGAAGAGGGATGCGCTGAACAATGGCGTGTCTTTTTTATGGAGGCAATAGTTTCATATATTTTGAAGAATTTTAATCTAAAATTTAATTTTTAGCGTTTACTGGTTAAAGATGAAAAACTCTTAGAAGAATTTCGTATTCTGTGGGGAAAAAGCAACGATTTCGGGTATAGAGGGGTATGGGATTCTAAGGGCAAGCTGAGAGGTACGGGGAAAGGGCGGTAAATGTGAGCGAAGAGCTGTTGATTGCTGATGAGGTACAAAGGACGTTGAAAGCGCGATGTGAGTACCGTGAAGGGAAATTTCACTTTACTAAAACTAAAAAGCTGGAAGTCTTCCAAGGCCCCAGTTTGTTCGTGTTCACGTTGGATATGGAAATTAGTTTTGAGCATTTTCAGCAAGACGGGGCTGCTATTAACTGGGCTCGCGTTTACATCTTGCCGGAAGAAGTACTGGCATTTACGCATACTTTGCGGCGATTTCCTATTTCCTTGCCAATTGCATTTCGCCAGCATACCCAAATGAATCAACACATTGTTGAAATAGTGCTGGAATCCTTGGAGCCACCAGGGCATTTCGCGCGGCGATTAGATGCTGCGCTAAAACTGTTCGAATAGTGATCATCTCCGGCTGAGCTATAACACATGCCGGCAACGCCAGTGATTGCCATCGACCCCCTACAGATCGGAGAGAAGTGAAATGAATCAGTTAAAGACCGAAATCAAGAGCGATTTATTGGAAGCCATGCTTAACGGCAGCCGAGTAGCGGCCGTTGTCACGGACCCCGAACAGCCAGATAATCCGATCATCTACTATAACGAAACCTTCGCACAATTAACAGGGTTTACAGAGCATGAAATCATCGGAAACAATTGCCGTTTTTTACAAGGCGACAAGACCGATCGGTTCACCATCGACAAGCTCAGACAAGCGATTAAAAAACGCGAGAAAGTGACTGTGACATTGGAGAATTACCGAAAAGACGGCACGACGTTCTGGAATCGGCTGAACATCGAACCGGTCACCGTGGACGGCCACCTGTATTTTATCGGTACCCAAACGGACATCACTCAAGAAGTCGAGCAACAAGTGGAATTAAATGAAAAAGAGCGGGAAATCAATGAGCAAATGCTGCCGATCTTGCCGATTGACGACCATATCGGGGCAGTGGCCTTAGTGGGCAAAATGAACAATTTACGTTTTGATGTACTGACTTCTAAATTGAGCCATTTTGTCCGCGATACCCGCACGCGCCACATCATCATCGATGTCACGGGAGTATTATGGGAAAAGAATTTCCTCTACACGAACCTGTTAATGATCCAGGACGTGCTGAGGTTGATGGGGAGCAAGCTTTACATCTCGGGCATCAGCCCGAAAACGGCGATGGAAATCGTCAATATAAAAGACAATGACCAAAACCTGCTGACGTTTTCAACGGTGCAACAAGTGATCCAGCGGTTGCAAGAGAAATAATCGATAAACTGTCAAATCCTCTCGTTCCAATTTGCGACGAGGGGATTTTTTTCATTCTATTGCTTTGATTTTAAGTATTCGTAATAACCTTTTTTGAAAAACCCGTACCATTCGTCGATTTCAGACTGAGGGGCAGCATTCAATGCTTCGAGTACTTCTTTACCGAATTCGAGAAAGGCCGTGCCATTGGCAGTGACGAGCTGTCCGCTACGGACGGCTTGCTGCTTTAGGTAATGCGCTTGATTCGTGTAGCGATCGCCTGCCGTTTCCTGTAAATCGTCCAGCTGATTGCTCGTATGTGGGGCGTCGTTCAACAAGCCGTTTTTCCCGAGAAATACGGTCGCATCGCAAATGGCACCGAGCACAGCTTGCTGGCGAAGCGCTCGATCGGCCAGTTCCATGACCCGTTCGCTGCCAGCTTTTCGCCAGGAGTTGCCGCCGATCAGGATCAATCCGGCGAATTCCGAAGGCGCATCATCGATTCCGTAATCTGGTAAGACGGTGAAGCCGCCAATCGACTTGACCGGATCTTTCGTCAGCGACACCGTCTTGACATCAAATCGCTGTCCATCGCCTTCTGGTTCCTCGTTTAAAGCCGCCGCTAAAGATCCCGCTTCCCAGTCTGCATACTCATCCAGTAGCACAAAAAGCACTGTCTCATTCATGCCGCCCGCTCCTTTTGTGTGAATATTGACGTAAAGTTAAACGAAGTGTAGCATATTCATGCGCTTTCGCCGGTGTGGAAATAGCGAAACAATCAATGGCCGCCGCCTGTAAGTTCGAGGTAAAAAGCCATGAACACGGAGACCAGTCCGATGAGTGCCATAAGGCCGTATACGATTTTCCGGAACATGCCTTCTTTAAAGAAAGCGAACAAAACGAAAAAGTAGACGATTGCTGCGGGGACAAGGAATGTCAGGAAGCCGCCGACATCTTCAATGTGATGGGTGTAAATCGAAATCGCAAGCCCTAAGAACAGAGCGGCTCCGTAAAGTGTCATTACTTTTTTTAAGCTTTTCTCAGGATCATAGTTTTTTGTAGCTGCCATCATATCCAAACTCCTTATCGTTTTATCGGTGCCAATGGTTAAAAACCAATTGGCCGATTGTTTTTGAGTGCCAATAAGCCGCTTCGTTCGTTTGGCTTTGTTTAACTGTACCGTCTTTCGCTGCTCGCTATCAAGCGGCAAGCCATTGCATTCGTCAAGTTTGTGCCTGATAAGAGCGATGAAGGTGTGAATTTCATTCCCCGGGAAATGATAGGGGGGGAGATTTCTTTGTTGGCAGAGCTAGCGAGGGGTGGTAAATTGAGTTTAATTAATGGGGAAAAATAGAAGGGTGATGAACATGGCAGCGGAAAAAACTTTGCGCATCTGTGATCAAGGCCACCGGTATTACAAAAGCAGCGATTGTCCAACATGTCCTGTATGCAACGAAGCCAATAAGCCGAACAAGGGATTTCTCCGGGAACTTAGCGCGCCGGCGCGGAATGCCCTGTTGCGCGAAGAAATCGATACGCTCGACAAGTTGTCGGGCTATGGCGAAAAGGAAATTTTGGCGCTTCATGGCGTCGGGCCCGCATCGCTACCGATTTTCAAGAAGCATTTAACACAAGCAGGTTTATCGTTTAAGGACTGACAAGGCATGAAAAAAGGCTCTCCCATGTGGAAGAGCCTTTTTTCATGCAAACTTTATGCTTTCCCTGCTTTTTTCTCTGATACCCTCGTATACTCGAGCCAAGAAATCCATATCGCCAAGACAGCGCCGATCCATACGGCCGGGCTTGCCAGCGATAGGCTGTTTTGTGATTCCCCGCCAAGCGCCGTCAAAACGGCCATAACCACAAGCGGCACGCCGACCATCAATGCAGGAAAGATGATCATATAGCGCTTTTTCTCGCGGCGCGGCTTGACTGCAGCCCAGCTAAAGACCACCATCAAGGCGATCACCACGAACAAAATCCACGAGGGAATGCCGAGTTCGGCGAGCGTACCCGGGAAATAATCATTGATCAGCAGCAGCGATAAGTTCAGCAATAATACAGCAATAATAAGCCAATAGGTTTTCACAATAAAAATCCTCTCATGATTGGCATAGAACGGCCTACCCCTCAGTCTAACAAAGATAAGGGGAGAAAAAAGGCGTTGGGCGGAATCCCTCGTTCGCTGTGAAGATTTCGTGACGCTTAAAGCTAGCAACAAACAAGCCCTCCGGTAGCGAAGAGCTTGATTGATAAAAGTAAGAAAGAGCATTGGGGTGTGTGGGTTCGTTTTACAGCACCGCCTGCCGTGCAATACTTTTACTGTTCGGCCTCCTCCGCTGTTTCTTTATATGCTTTCTTATCATCAGAATAGCTGAGCCATAAAGAAACAGCGACAAGAATCCACAGAGTCGAACTGTCGAGTGCAAGGCCGAGGCTTGACTCGCCGCCAAGAAAAGTGAGCAAGGCAATCAATGCAATCGGACAACCCATTCCAAGGGCTGTAAAGATCAATTTGGAATGTTTTCCTCTTTTTCTTGGCTGTTCATCATCGGGCGACGTGATAAAAAGAGTGATGAACAAAACAACCAGACTAGCAAGTAAAAGCCATGAAGAGATGCCAAGCAGATTCGGAAAGAAGTCATTAACGAGCCAAAGCGACCCGACGATTAAAATGGCGATGGTAAAGAATCGATATAAGGTCATCAAAACAGTCCTTTCGTTTTGCGGATAGCTACTGCTATTGCCCATTTAGCGGGAACGAAAGATCAATTGCTGCGTTCGCGGGTATCCGCTAAATTCGCCGTCCAATCAGCAAAGAGGATCTTCATCAGCTTATCAGAGGCTTCTCGAGGCGCCATTGCAAATCCGCCTTTGACCCAGGATACCAAATAACCAATCGTGCCCCATCCGGCGAACACGGCCAAATCCTCATCACCAAAGACATGTTCGAGCTCGTCTGCAAAGCGGCGGGTCAATTCATGGATGCGGCCGGCATCGGAAAATTCCTGGCGGTAAAACGAGCGGTAGCGAAAAACGTGCTGACAGATCTTCAAGTTGATCGTCTCTGCGGCTGACGGTTCATTGTAAATTTGCAGGAGCCGTCCGTTCACTTGGCTGCGCACCGCATCCATCAATTCGTATTTATCGGTGAAATGCAGATAGAA
The DNA here is from genome assembly GCF_001687625.2 of Planococcus maritimus. NCBI lineage: Bacteria > Bacillati > Bacillota > Bacilli > Caryophanales > Caryophanaceae > Planococcus > Planococcus maritimus. Next base: position 3,004,861 of record NZ_CP016538.2, on the reverse strand, counting down.
CGTCGAGCGGGAAATGCCTGCGTACGAAACGATGTCTTTGACAGACAGGTCTTCAAAAGTTTGTTCCGTAAGCAAATGGATGAAGGTTTCGGTAATGGTTTGTTTCGCTGTTATCATTTATGTCACCTCGTTGGACAAAATCACAGAAAATGTCTTGTGTTTTTTACGGTAATTACGCTTACGCTAATTATAGTAGAAAACAGGGGGAATTGCTTATGACGAAGGACGTATACGTGATCACAGGCGGTTCAGAACAAGTGGCCGTCGCCGTAGCGAAACAAATCGGCGCACGAGGCACGCTAGTGTTGGTGGATTCGTGCGAAAAATGCCTTGAGCTTGCGAGACAACAGCTTTTGCAAGCGGGCATTACCGATATCCACTGCGAAACAGCCGATCTGACATCGACACAAGCGGTCGGAAAGGTAGCGGAAAAAGCATCGGAACTTGGGGCTTTGAGAGGGCTAGTTCATATGGCAGGCATGTCGAACGCGAACGATTCCAAGCGTATGATGGCCGATAAGGTCGTCGGGATGAACCATGTACTCGAGGCGTTTTTGCCACTTGCCAACGAATCGACATCCGCGGTCATGATGTCGTCGATGACCGCCTACATGGTGCCGCAAAATGGCCAATACATGGAGGTTTTAAAGCAGCAGTTGTCGGCTAATTTGGTGGAAACGCTCGACCAGTTCACGCAAGGAGACGCAGGAGCCGCCAACAGTATGGCGAAGCTCGCTGTTCAATTGATCGTCGAAGATCAGGCATGGGTATGGGGCCAAAAAGGCGCTCGCCTCAATTCCGTATCTCCCGGAATGATGAGTCTGCCAGGCGATACGGGAGACATTCAAACCATGCTTGACCACACGCCGCTGCGGCGGACGGTCGAACCGGAAGAAATCGCCTCCGCAATCGAGTTTCTATTGAGCGATTCGGCTTCCTATATCACCGGCATCGATTTGCGAATAGATGGCGGCACAATCGCCAATTATCCGCGCATGAAAGCCGCGATGTCCCAGGAGAAGATGAAACGCTTTTAATACATAGGCGAGAGACCGCCAAAAATGCCCTCTGTTGTTGAGCAACAGGGGGCTTTTATATGGGAATTTCATGATTATTGATAACAATTTTTCCATTAAATGTTACCATTAATGAAGAGCTTATTGATTTTGATGAAGGAGGGAAAAGATGTTTATAAACGACTTGGCGTATTCCATCAGTCTGGTCTTGGAGTACATTTCACTATATGGGGAGCTATTCTTCATCACAAGCTGCCTCGCAACCATCGTCTACATCCTGACTAAAAACCAATACATTTCTTATTTGAGCGCAGGCCCGATTTACTTTGCGCTTGCCCATACTTTTTATCACAGTTCGCATTTGATCCTCGTCATCATCGCCATGTCGATTCAAGCGCTGGTGATCTTGTTTATTCAAAAAAAGAACTTGCTCGGAAAATTAGTGTCAAAAGCGGAAGCTACGGAAACTAAATAGCATACTTGTTACGGAGATACTGAACCTTAGTATTTGTCAGGTAGCTAGCTCAAATTAACAGAATCAGCATTTCTTACAGACATAAATCATTTCACTACAGGAAGCGCGTAATGGCTCTTTGTCCCATGAACTATACGATTCCAATATCGCGAATCCATTTTCTGTGAGAAGGCGCTCCATTTCAAGAGGGAACACATAGCGAAGGGAAATGCTGTCTTGTTCTACAGGAGTTTCATTGAAAACTTCAAGTAATTCTCGGACTGATGTGCAGTGCAAAATTTGGGTCAATGGATGATAAGTTTCAACGATTTTTTCTCGGATTTTACGATGGCGTTTATCTGTATATATCCGTGTTGATTCTTCGACTTGTGCGAGTTCACTCAAAATAGGAAAACGCGTATTGAAAATAAAGACACCGTTATCGCTTAAATGAGTTTGTACCGACTTCAGTAACTGGTTTTGTGATTCGTTCGTGAGAAAGTGTTGAAAAGAATTTTCTGTCATGTATATAAGGGATGCCTCGGTATTCAATGCGAGCCGTGTACAATCTTGCAAAATCCAATCGATTGATAAATTGGTGTCAAATGTTTTTTCTTTAGCCCGCGCAAGCATGCCTTCATGTATATCTACACCAATTAATTGGTACCCTTGCTGGGCTAAAGGAATGGTTACTCGCCCTGTACCACAGCCTAAATCTACGATGAGACCAGTTAATTTTTCAGCCCATGCAGCAAGAAACGGAACATCATTTAAATAATTTTGATATTCTAGGTCGTAGTATTCGGGGTCTTCGTATTTTTTCAAAGTTGCTGTTAAGGACGTTCTTGCTCATATTACTCAAAGTGGTCCCCCCTTTTTATTTCAAAGTAAATAGATGTAAATGACACGTCGTAAAAAGAAGATCAAAGACATTGGTCAAGGACGGTTATTCTAACAAACCTAAGGCCATGAAATTGTTTTGAGCGATCCAGTTAATTTAACTTCCATATTTTTCATAATATCATATTGGTGGGAACTGGAGTTAGTTTCTATCTGCAACTTATTGATAACACAACTCAAGAAGTTGGAGAGGTGTAACGTCCATGAGTACAACTATCGCAGTAATAGCTGATGTCCACGGAAATAGTCGTGCTTTACTTTCAGTGTTGGCTGAAATCGATCAAAACCCCGAAGTGAAGCACATTTACTGTATAGGAGATATGGTTGGGATAGGGTATGAGACCAACGAAGTACTTCGAGATTTGTTTTCCAGAAAAGACGTTTCATTTGTTATCGGGAATCATGAAGAAGAATTGATCGCGATTTTGGAGGGAGAAAGTGGCCAAAGCCAAGGCGAAGAAAAGGTTCATCACGAATGGTTAGCGAAACGATTGGATCAAAGTCTGCTTCCCAAGTTAAAAACCATCCCTAAAGAAATAGTAGCGGAGTATGAAGGTCATAAGATATTGTTTACTCACTATCACTTAGACGCTGAGCAACAATTTCTTCCTATTGATTCTGAGCCGACGGTTGAAAAACTGGACCAGTTTTATAAGGCGTCAGCGTTCGATTTGGTTTGTTTCGGCCATCACCATCCAGTGCATCATTTTTCTTCGGCACAACGAATTTACTTAAATCCGGGTTCACTTGGCTGTTATGACAAACCGTCTGCCAGTTATGCGATCGTTGAATTAACGGCTAAAGAAATCAATGTCGTATTAAAGCAAGCTCCTTATAATAACCAAGATTTCCTTTTAGGATATGAACAATTGAACGTTCCAGAAAAAGAGTTCATTTTGAATGTTTTTCACGGCAATCAATGGTCAAAAAAATAAATTCGAGGACTTTACTGTGTAAGAGCATAGATAGTAAAAGTTTCTAGTTTTTAGTGGAAGCACTCCAATCAGCCAAAACAGGCCATTTTGACGCCAATCTAATAATGTCTGAAAGGAGCGAAAAGATGACAGAAGAAAAGAAAATGCAGTATGTTCATCTAACACTTTGTAAAGTTGCCATGTTGTTGTTGGGACTGAACCTCGTTCGAACGCTCTCGATTCACCACGATCAGCTCGGCTTTTTGGTTGGATTTATCGGCTACTCGTTGGTCTCCATTCATGTTCGTTCGCTTGAAAAAAAGTGGGGGATCCCGAAAAAGCATGTATGGATCAGTCTCGGTATCTTTGCGTTGATCTTCCTCCCACTTGCTTATTGGTTGGCGTTTCCTCGTTAAGACATAATGAACTCGGAGGGATAAGATGAACGAAAAAGCAGTTTGGACTATAGCAGTTGTCTTTGCGGTTGCGACTCTTATCTTGAACAATGTGTTAGATATGGCTGTTGGCGGTTGGTTGATGACAATTAGTTTTTTAGCATTTGCAGTGGCAGTCGTAGGGTCTATATATTACATCAGCAAGCTGTTGGTTATACAATTTATTCGTGAAAAGAATCGATAAAATAGTAGTAGTCCAGTCCGGATTTCCCGGATAAAAGTCAATTGGATGAAGATGACCTTACTGACACCAAACGATTTTGCTAGTTAACAAATTCAGTATGTGACCTACAGAAGGAAGGGGATAGAGATGAAACTGGTACCGATGCTCTACATGTTTGGCATATTGATCATGTTTGCGGGAGTCTTTACCATCGTCATGTCGATTGCATCTGATGGCGAAAACGGGCAAGCTGTCCTGTATTCAGTGTTTGCCGTATTAAATGGCTTAATAGCAGTAGGAGTTGCTGAAATTTTAAAGACGGTCAGGAGAAATAGTCTGCAATAGGCATGAATCTTGGTATTTCAGCTTTTAGACATACAGTAGGAGACCTTGCAATACTATCTTACATAAGAAAGAGGCACACTTATGGACATTCGCTACCAAACTTTCACTTTCGAACCATCGAACACCCTAACAGAAGAAATCACCGCGCTGCATCGGGAAATTTTCGGCGGTCCCGGCCACTGGCTGGAAAAGCTGAATAGTCAAGAACACGTATTGATCCATCTTGCTTTAGCCGATGGGCATGTCGCGGGCTATAAAATTGGCTACGGGCTGGATGACGCAAAGTTCTATAGCTGGCTTGGTGGCGTCCGTCACGATTGCCGGAAGCTCGGCATCGCCTCTGAACTGATGCGCAGGCAGCACAAAGACTTAAAGGCAATGGGTTTTGAAACCGTCCGCACCAAGACGATGAACAAATGGCGCGGCATGCTGCTGTTGAACATTCAGACGGGGTTTGATGTCCTAGAAACCGAAGTCGATTCGCGCGGACAGCTGAAAATTGTGCTGGAGAAGAAGCTCTAGCTTGGCAGCGGCAGTTCATCGTAACAATTGAAAACAATGTAACTGAAAAGACAGGCCCACTCGAGTTTGAGCGGGCCTGTCTTTTGCTTTTCACTGTTGGATTTCTACACATGACGGGGTGTTTTCGGCTTGTTGCCGAAAAACGGGGGACATGACGCGAAATTTCGCATAAGCTTAGGCTAGTAACAGAAGCGAACACCTGAAGCACCAAAAGAATAGCAGTCATCGCTCGTAGAGACAACACAAAAGGAATCCGGGAGAAGAGGTGAGAAAAGTGAAAGTATCCGTAGACATCGACAGCAAACACGAGGAAACGACCATCGTCATTCAGTGCAAGGAAATGGACGATTCGATCAAGAGCATCGTCGATTTCATCAACGGGCAAGGCACGCGTTTTCTCGTCGGCCAAAAAGGCGAAATGCGCCACATCCTGAAGCCGGCCGACATCCATTATTTCCACACGGCCAACGACACCGTATCGGCCGTGACCGCAACAGGCGAGTTCCGCTTGAAGGAAAAACTGTACGAACTAGAAGCCATGCTGGCGCCGAGCCAATTTATCCGCCTGTCGAAATCGGTCATCGCCAATCTCGATGAAATGAGCCGCTTTGAAGCGTCGTTCAACGGCACCTTATGCGTCTATTTTAAATCGGGGGCGAAAGAATACGTCTCCCGCAATTACGTCAACGCCATCAAAAAATCCTTAAAAATGAATAGGAGGAAGGAACAATGAAAACCTTTTTGATCAGAAGTGTATTCGGCATCTTCTTCGGCGCTTTTCTCAGCGTGCTCATGACCAATACGGTCGTATTGAGCGGGCAGGAAACCTTGGATGGCGCGCTGTTCTTGCGCAACTCGATCGGCAGCATACTGTGCGGCTGGTTCTTCTCCGTCAGCACTTTGTATTTCGAAAACCACCAATGGTCGCTCGCGAAGCAAACGACCGCCCATTTCATCACTGTCATCGTATTGTATTTCGTGCTTGCCATCGGCATCGGCTGGTTCCCGTTCACCGTGCCGAGCATGCTGCTGACAATCGCCACCTTCGTGTTGTTCTACATCGCGATCTGGTTCGCTTTTTACTTCTATTTCAAAAAACAGGCGCGCACCATGAACGACGAATTAAACGGGTAAAAGAAAAACCAGCCGCGATGGCTGGTTTTTTTTTCAGGTTGTCGAGAAAGTGACAAGTCGTATTTTCCGAAGCTTATCGCTCGCTTTCCTCGGGGCGGGAATCGAGCCTCCTCGTCACTTCGCTCCTGCGGGGTCTCTCAAACCCGCTGATCCCGTAGGAGTCGAGCGAACACTTCTCCAAATACTTAGAGAGGTCATTGACTGTTGAAGAAAGCAAAAGACACTATTTTTTCATAGCTGAGAGCAAACCATAGATTTCTTCAACACTCTGGAAAAACCAGCCTCAGTGGCTGGTTTTTTTGTGGATCAATATACTTTGTCTCCATTAAAGATGGAGTTCTTAACGATGACATAATCCACTTGGCGGATGGCGAGCAAGTGGTTGCCGCCGGCGTAGGAAATGGCTGACTGCAGATCTTGTTCCATTTCAGTCAACGTGTCTTTCATCGAGCCTTTGAATTCCACGTACATTTTCTTGCCTTCGACGTTTTTCTTTTCGCCTTTTTGGAACTCGGATGCTGAACCGAAGTATTCCTTCAAAAGCTTGCCGTCTTGCTCGACGGTTTGCCCAGGGGATTCTTCGTGCCCGGCGAACAATGAGCCGATCATGACCATCGACGCGCCAAAACGCACCGATTTCGCGATATCACCGTGCGTGCGGATGCCGCCGTCTGCGATGATTGGTTTACTGGCAGCTTTTGCGCATAGGCGAAGTGCGGCCAATTGCCAGCCACCTGTGCCGAAGCCAGTTTTGATTTTCGTGATGCACACTTTACCTGGCCCGATGCCTACTTTTGTTGCATCAGCACCGGCGTTTTCTAGCTCGCGCACGGCTTCTGGTGTCCCGACGTTTCCGGCGATAACGAAGCTTTCCGGAAGCGATTTTTTGATGTGGCGAATCATATTGATGACGCCATTGGAATGGCCATGCGCCACATCAATGGTAATGTACTCAGGCGTCACGCCAGCGTCAACAAGCGCTTGCACAAAATCATACTCTTCCGGTTTCACTCCGACACTGATCGAAGCAAACAGCCCGCGCTCTTGCATGTCTTTTGCGAACGCCAAGCGTTTTTCCGGTTCGAAGCGGTGCATGATGTAGAAATAATTATTTTCAGCGAGGAATGTCGCAATCTTTTCGTCGACGATGGTCTGCATATTGGCCGGCACGACCGGTAACTTGAACGTGCGCCCGCCAAACTCTATGGATGTGTCACATTCTGAACGGCTATTTACTACTGCTTTTGCAGGAACTAACTGAATATCTTCGTAATCAAATACATTTTCCATTAATTACACCCCTAAACACGAATATTATAACGATGAACGAATATAATTGTTCGTCCATATGATAATTTACGCTATTTGCTGGAGAATGTCAAAAGTTGCCTCTGAATTTCTGAGCAATGGATTTCAGTTGTGAATGCTCCTACACTAAGCCACTCTCATCGAACACAAAAAACCGGCAAGCGGAAGTCATCCGCATGCCGGTTGAGAAGAATTATTTCTTTGATACGTTTTGCAGTTCTTCGAGCAAAAGGCGTGCGCCGCGCGGGCTTAAATGCATGCCTTTGACCAACTGTGACTCGAAATTTTCAGTGAAAACCTCACCCGTGACGACACAGGTTTGTGCGCTCTCAAACTTACGCAAAATAATGCGGTCATCATCCAGGAAAATTTCCATCGGGTCGCCGATATTCACTCCCATGGATCTTCTTAATTCGATAGGCGTAACAATACGCCCCAACTGGTCGACTTTTCTAACGATTCCTGTACTTTTCATCATCATGCTCCTTTAGCAGTTATCGTCCTCTTGTGTAGATACGGACTGATATCTTAAGGGTACTCGTTTTTCTGCAAGACATCAATTGCCGGGAGAGGAAAATTATCCAGTACTCTTCGTTGCTGCTAGTCCATTTCAGACCGTGCTGTCGTATTAAGCGTAGAGCGGGCAGGCTCTTTCAAAGAACTCTTCACCCGCTTCAGCTGCGCCACGATGATGACTGAGATGATAACGAGCAAAAACCACGAGCTGATTTTGCCGATGTGGACGAGCGACCAAGCCGCTTCCTGATTCGGGTACTGCCAAGCGCCGAGGAAGGTCGTGATGTTTTCTGCGATCCAAATAAAGAACCCAATCAACAGGAACGACAGGATCAACGGCATCTTAAAGAGTTTCTCCTCTATGCGAAACGTTACGACCGTACGGAAGAAAATCAGTACTAGCAGCAGCTTCAGTCCCCAGCGGATGTCGTACGTGAAATGATGCGTAAAAAAATTCGCGTAGATCAAGCCGCTGATGGCGATGCTGTAGAAGGGCTTGGGCCAGCCGTACATCTGCAAGTCGAAACGTCGCCACGCCTGGCAAATATAGCTCGCGACACTGGCGTACATAAATCCACTATAGAGCGGCACACCGAAAAATTTGCTGTAGGCGTCTTCCGGATACGCCCACGAGCCCATATGGACCTTGTACAATTCGAGACCGAGCCCGATTGCGTGGAACACCAAAATGACTTTGAACTCATCCCACGTTTCCAGTTTGGATGCGAGCATGAACACTTGCGCGAGTATGCACACGAGTAAAATAAAATCATAGCGGGGCAGAAAAGGAATCTCAATGTATTTCGACACAGCGAGTGCCGCAAAAATGATGACCGGAAAAATGCAGCAAAGCGCTTGCCGGTAGCCGAACAGCCAAAATGTTTTCATCACACAGCGCCTCCTGAGAGTGGGGTTTTAAAAATGGACGCTGTGGATGGGGAGAGGTTGCCGAAGGAATACATCACGTATTTAAAAGATGAAAAACCGAAAAATGTCTGACAATTACAGAGAATACACTCCTTTTTTGAACGAGAGCTTACCTATACAATTTATGAAAGCGGTAACAAAGTGAGTGCGAGGGAAAAAGGGGGAATATCAAGAAATGAAATTTCAACCATTCAAACCAGCAAAAAAGGCACGCATTGGAATTTATACTATTGGATTAAAGGCCTACTGGAGTCAATTTCCAGGGTTGAAGGAAAGAATCGAATCCTATGGAGAATTTCTTGAGAAGAAGATGTCTATACATGGCGAAGTTTATAATTACGGTTTAGTTGATACCGAGGCAGAAGCTCGCAAAGCAGGTTATTGGTTTAATGAAAATAATGTCGATCTGGTTTTTTGTCATGCAGCTACTTATTCGACGAGTTCGGCTGTTTTGCCGGTCCACCAAATTTGCAAAGCGCCGGCTGTTATCTTGAATCTGCAGCCGACTGCCAAGATTAATTATCAGCATACAACTACGGGAGAATGGCTTGCTCATTGTGGATCGTGTCCAGTACCGGAAATTTCAAATGCCTTTAACCGGGCAGGAATCACATTCCGGGTGGTGAATGGGCTGCTTGGACTGGAAGAAACACCGGAGATCTCCCTAGCTGACGAAAAAACACATTCCCGAATAGAAGCCACTCGCGCATGGAGAAAAATCGAAGAATGGATTCGTGCAGCTGCTGTCCCACGCACCTTGCGCGAAAGTAGATTTGGGTTTCTCGGGAATACTTACAGCGGCATGTTGGATATGTATAGTGATTTTACAATGATACATGCGCAGATGGGTTTGCATGTAGAAGTGTTAGAAATGGGAGATGTCGATGCATTCCTGAAAGAAGTGACCGAAACGGAAGTGAAAGAGAAGCTCCGGGAAATCCATGAAATGTTCCAAATCAGTGAGGATTCGCCAACGGACCCAATCGCTCAGAAACCGACGGATGAACAACTTCAGTGGTCTTCTAGAGTAGCGGTAGCTCAAGAAAAGATGGTTAAAGAGTTCGATTTGGATGCGTTAGCGTATTATTATCATGGCTCTCCCGGAAGTCATCTGGAAAAACTGCAATCTGGATTTATTGTCGGCCATTCCCTATTAACCGCAAAAGGGATACCTTGTGCAGGAGAAGGGGACTTGAAAACAGCAATTGGCATGAAAATCGCTGATGTTTTAGGGGCTGGAGGAAGTTTTTCTGAATTGATGAGCATCGATTATGACGACGAGACAATTTTACTTGGTCATGACGGCCCGTTCCATTTAGCGATTTCCGACAGCAAGCCGGTGCTTCGAGGACTGGGGTTATATCACGGTAAGCAAGGAACCGGGGTGTCGGTCGAAGCGAAGGTGCAAACAGGTCCTGTAACGATTTTAAATGTAACGCAAACAAGGGATGGCAACTTAAAGTTAATCATTGGTGAAGGCGAGTCCACAGACGGTGAAATTATCCGTGTGGGGAATACACAGACGCCTGTGAAATTTAAATCACATCCGGATGATTACATGGAGCAGTGGTTCGCTGAAGCACCAACGCATCATTGTGTCATGTCTATGGGTCACAATGCAACGCTCTTTCAGAAGGTTGGAGAGCTGTTGGGTTGCAAGTCAGTGATTTTATAGGAAGAGCAGCTGCAGCTAGCTGCTCTTTTTAGTATGGAATTAGTATGTGCTAATTATCTGAAAAATGTTAATGTAATAAGTACTAGTAACTTTTTTGCGTTCGGTGACTTTCAGTATGTAAAACCTATAGATCGTGCTGGGAAGGGTGAATGCTATGCAAGCATTGAAGTTTATCTACTGTCTATTAATTGCTTTGCTTTTTGTAAGCGCTTGTAATCCTGGGTTTCAAGAGCAGGAGCAATACGAAATCATTTATTCGATGGAGGAAGAAGCTCCTCAAGAAGCAGCTTTTAATCGAAATCAGCAGATCACGATAGCTGTCGTGCCGAAAGTCGCAAATATCGCTTATTTTCAAGCGGTGGAAGAGGGCGCTCTCGAAGCTGCAGAAGATCTGGGAGTGAATATTTTATACGAAGGCCCTGTTTTCGCGAATGCTACACAACAAATAGAAATCATTAAAGAAATGATACAAAATAATGTCGACGCCATTGCTGTATCAGCAAATGACCCGGAAGAACTGGCTCCTGTTTTGCTACAAGCCAGAGCGAAAGGGATAAAAGTGATCACATGGGACGCAGATACGGTTCCGGAAGCCCGAGATTTTTTTATAAATATGGTAGATCCAGAAACGCTTGGCCGGCATCTGATGGATATTCTTGCTTGGAACACGGATGAAAAAGGGGAATTTGCTATATTGACCGGGGCGTTATCTGCTTCGAATTTGAATGAATGGCTCTATTGGATTCAAATACATCAAAAAGAATATTACCCAGAGATGACTTTGGTAGAGGTAGCGGCAAATGATGACGATCCACAGCTTGCGTATAAATTGTCCAAAGACTTACTAAAAAAGTATCCGAATCTAAAAGGGATTATCGGTAATTCTTCGGTGGGTCCTCCAGCGGCTGCCAAAGCAGTAAAAGAACTTGACCGAGTGGGAGAAGTCGCAGTTGTGGGGTTGTCGACACCTTCACCAATGAACGAACACTTAAAAGATGGCTCAGCCCAAATTGTTACACTATGGAGTCCGAAAAAATTGGGATACTTAACAGTCAGGCTTGCTTACAACTCTTACAAAGGAAATGATCCAACTGATTGGCAGGAAATTCCTGAAGTTGGTAAAATTCGTATGATTGGAGATACGGTCATCATGGGAGAGCCAATGGATTTTACGAAAGAGAATGTGGATCAATATGACTTCTAAACTATGGGGCTTTAAAAACTATAGACTGCGCACCAAGTTGATTGTGACGTATGTGTTGCTGACTGTGATTCCCATGTCTTTGTTAGGATACATCGCATATAGTCAATATTCTACTTCTATTGAAGAGCAAGTAGGCGAGTACATTCCTAAGATTCTCGCGCAGGCAAATGAGAATATTTCAAATCAGATAAGGGAGTTCAGCAACTTGCCTGACCAGCTGTACAACTCTGATCAAATGGTCGGTATCTTACGAAAAGATTCGTATCAGAACCAATCGTCGATGTTGCAAGATGAGTTTACCTTCAATAATTATTTATCACGAAATTTCATTAATGGGGAAAGCTCCGACATATTAGGTGTGTTTGTCTTGTCAAAAAACAGGATATTTCAAAGTACCAAAATTCCTTATTCCAATTTTGAAGGGACGGACTATAAAGACATTTACGGACAGGAGATTGAATTAGGCGGAGAGGAAAAATTTCTCCTGCCCCATCAAACCTCACTCCAGTTTGAAGGAAACCCTCCTTTTGTTCTTCTGATGAAGCAACTGACTGATCTCGAAAACCGGACAAATCTGGGAACTGTGCTGATTGCGGTCGATATTTCGTTTTTAGAAAATGTGATAAAGAATTTAAATGAGGAAGGTAAAGCCAAACTGTGGATGATGGATGAGGACGGCCGGATTATCTATCATACCAATCCGGAACTTGTTCGCTCAATTGACTCCTTAGCAGTGGACTACCCTAAAATAAATGGCAGTTTTCGAACGACAAAAGAAGAACAGAACAGACTGATTAGCCTTAATTATCTAGATGGGACCGGATGGATTTTGGCGCATAGCATACTAGCGGAAAACTTAACAGAAAGAACCGATTTAGTGAGAAATGCCACAATCATTATCTTTATCGTATTTGTTCTCATCAGCACGGTGATTTCCATATTACTGGCATGGAATGTATCCAGCCCGCTTCATCGTCTTACGAATTCCATGAAGAACGTTGAAAAAGGAAATTTTGATGTGGATTTATCCATTACGACTACCGATGAAGTAGGGATACTCGCTAATAACTTCACATCCATGGTGACGGAAATCAAAGAGTTGGTTCGCAAGAATTACCAGATAGAACTTAAACAAAAAGAGGCGGAACTCTATGCTTTGCAATCGCAAATCAATCCGCATTTCATGTACAACACGCTGGAGACGATCGTAATGTCGGTAGAAGAAGATGAAAAAGACACAGTGGTTGAAATGGTTACCTTATTGGGTAGAATGCTGCGATATTCAATTAGCAACAAAGAGGACATAGTACCGATTTCCGACGAACTGGCGCATATTAAGGATTATTTGCGCATTCAAAAAATCCGTTTTGAAGATAAATTCGACTTTGCCATACATGAAGATAAGAATGCTCTTAGATTTTATACACCCAAATTTATCTTGCAGCCATTGGTCGAGAATGCTGTGAAATATGGCATGAAGTCTGGTCAAGATGGCAAGTTGGAAGTTTCTGTGGAATGGCTACAGCAAGCAAACGGATCATATGTAATTGTATTTAAAGTAAAAGACAACGGCCCAGGCATCAAGCCAGAATCATTGGAAAAAATTCAGCATATGCTGGCGGACGATCCCATGATCAAAAAAGATTCTCATTTTGGACTATTGAATGTTCATGCGCGTGTTGCGATGAACTTTGGAAGTGAATACGGGGTGAAGATTTCGAGCTTGGTGGGTGAAGGAACGGAAGTAGAAATAAAAATCCCAGTCTTGGTTGGAGGCAGTGAGGAGAGTCAAAATGAAATCCGAAAAAATTAAGGCAGTAGTAGTAGACGATGAAAATCGCATTCGAAGAGGCATAGAGAGACTGGTTCTATCCTGCGGAGAAGAGTGGGAAGTAGCAGCATCGTTTGGCGATGGCCAAGAGTTGCTTGATGCTTATGAGGAGACTCCATTCGACTTTGATGTTTTGATTACCGATATTAGGATGCCGATAACTGACGGACTGACGCTCATCAAAGAAATGAAGAAATTCACCTCCTTTAATCCAGTCGTCATTAGTGGCTTTGATGATTTTCACTACCTTCAGACAGCTTTGCGTGAAGGTGCATTGGATTATCTGTTAAAGCCAGTTGATCGCGAGGAATTCAAAAAACAAATGGAAAAATTGAAGCAGGAAGTGTTAAGTCAACGCAGACTGCAGGAGAAGGAAATAGTCGTTCAACATCAAGTTTCCAAGCTGGAGTATATCCAACAAGTGGAAAAATTAAGCCAAGTCACGAAAGGTTTTGAGCCAGATGTCTCGCTGCTTGACTGGACCGAAGAGTTTCCCGAATGTCTATACAGCTTAATGTATGTAACGATTGATCAGCCCATGAGCCACTCACGCACCATGAAAAAAGACGAATGGAACACATGGGTACTTGCCAATGAGAACATCATCAATGAAATGCTGTCAGATAGCAGCAGGGATTTTTGGAAGTGGCGTGGGGAAGACGCTTCTTTCTGGATCTTATTGTGCAGCAAGACAGATGAAGAAGAAATTGCATTCAAAGAGGAATTGAATAGCTTTTCAATGTCCATGCAAAAAAATGTGCAGAAAACGATTCCTTTTTCTAACTCTGTCGCTATCAGCAAGCCATTTGAGGATTTAACGTTCCTGCAAACCATCACCAAAGATGTGTTGGCTCTCATGCAATACAGGCCAGTCTTTGGCAATAGCCAGATCTTTCAGCAAGACTTGTATGTGAAAACAAGTTATGAAAGTGAATTGAAGAACGCAGGTGAGCTTCAGCAAGCGATTCAAAGAGTCATTCAAGCTATGGAACGAATGAACGAACAAGAACTAAAGCATCATATTCACTTGTTTGCAGACAAGCTCCAGACGCTCCGCTTATCGAGCGAAGTTGAGTTTTTCCTACAATCGCTCAGTATTCAATTGATCAATTACATCATTAAATTTAAGCCAAGGCTGAATAATGATTTGCTAGATATTCAAGGCACGGTTAGTTTGCTTCAGAAGTCAGGAAATATAGACGAATTGAGAAAGGAATTGGAAGATTGGCTGATAGAAGTCTATGAAAAGCTCATGCATGTGAATAAGGAAAATGTGCACGATCAAGTGAGAGAAGCGAAATCATGGATCACGCTTAATTTGAAAGAGAGTATTACCATCGAAAAAATAGCTGGACATGTGTATATGAATCCAACCTACTTCTGTGAGTATTTTAAAAATGAAACGGGGGAAACGGTTCTCGATTACGTTACCAGAAGCCGAATTAACAAAGCCAGAGAGCTATTGCTTACGACCAATCTGAAAATATATGAAATTGCAGAACAGGTAGGGTATGCAGATACAAAATATTTCAGCAAACTTTTCAAAAAACATTACGGTGAACTTCCTTCAAAATACAAAGAAAAAATCAAAACGTAGTGATGAGCCTCCAGAAATGGGGGCTTTTTTTAATGGGAACAACAACAAACAGAGAAATGCACACCTTTTTCCGAAAATTCTCACCTTTTGCCATTTCCGTAAAGGCTATAAACTAATTGAAAGCGCTATCACATAGCGGGAGATGCCTATAAATGAGGCAAGGAGGGAAATTATGTCTGATTATGTTCTCGAACTAAAAGGGATCACAAAAAAATTCCCGGGTGTTACGGCTCTAGACAACGTCCATTTCAAATTGGAACCTGGCCAGATTCATGCGTTGATGGGTGAAAACGGCGCAGGCAAATCAACCTTCATCAAAGTGATTACGGGTGTTCATGCACCCAATGAGGGAGAAATGTACTTGAACGGGGAACGGGTTGAATTTTCGAATCCAAACGAAGCCCAGGACAAGGGAATTGCAGCAATTTACCAGCATGTCACAAACTATCCGGATTTAACCGTTACTGAAAACATATTTATGGGCCATGAAAAAGTTCAGAAGTTCACCGGGCGTTTGCGGTGGAAAGAAATGCATGAGGAAGCCAGAAAGATTTTACGGTCGTTAAGCTCGTCTATTGATCCGAAATCTGAAATGGGTTCGTTAAGTGTTGCGCAACAACAAATTGTGGAAATAGCAAAAGCCATTTCGACAAACGCGAAAATTATTATTATGGATGAACCGACTGCTGCACTTACTTCAAGAGAGAGCGAAGAGCTTTATAAAATTGCGGAAAGTTTACGCGACCAAGGGGCTTCGATTATTTTCATTTCGCATCGCTTTGAAGACATGTATCGATTGGCTTCACAAGTTACGGTGCTCAGGGATTCGAAATATATAGGATCTTGGGCTATCGACGAAATTTCAAATGACAATCTTATCGTTGCCATGGTGGGACGTGAGATTACTCAAGTATTCCCGGAGAAAAAAGGAGAAGTGGGCGAGAAACTCCTTGAAGTGGAAGGGCTTAGTAAGGCAGGGTATTTTGCTGACATTTCGTTCACTCTTCGAAAAGGCGAAATCCTTGGGTTGACTGGACTGGTAGGAGCAGGAAGAACAGAAGTTTGCCAATCTCTCTTTGGAATTTTGCCATACGATAAAGGAACAATAAAGTTGAATGGAAAAGATGTCACCATTCATAGTCCGAAGCAAGCGATTAAATTGGGGATTGGCTATCTGCCGGAAGACAGGCAGAAGCAAGGGCTTGTGCTTCAATGGGGCATCGGCAAAAACATTACTTTATCCGCACTGAAAAAAACAGGTAAAAACGGTTGGCTGAATGAGAAAAAAGAAAACGAAATTGCAAAAGAATTGGCAGAGAAGGTTCACGTGAAAGCAAACAGTGTATTCGATCTAGTCAGTTCACTCTCTGGAGGAAATCAACAAAAGGTGGCAGTCGCCAAACTACTGACAGCTGATTTAGAAATTATTATTATGGATGAACCAACAAAAGGCGTGGATGTCGGAGCAAAGTCAGCGATCTACGAAATTATCAACGACTTGGCAGCTTTAGGATACGGGATTATCATGATTTCTTCTGAAATGCCGGAAGTCCTTGGAATGAGCGACCGGATTGCTGTGATGAGAGCAGGGAGAATAACAAAAATTTTAACAAAGGAAACGGCTACACAGGAAATGATTCTAGAAGCATCGATGACCGATTTAGGTGAAAAAAATGTGGGATAAGTAAATGTGAAAAAGAGGTGAGCGTGATGGCAGAGTCAATTGTGGACGATAACTCCACAGATTTATCCACTGAAAAGAGAACATCCAAATTAGCAGCCATATCAAAGTTTCGAGAATTAGGGTTACTGGCGTTTATCGTTATTCTTTGCATTTTCGTCCAAACGAAGAATTCCAGTTTCATGACGCTTGGAAATGTGTCGGATATGATGACCAACACCGCAATACTGAGCATCCTTGCACTAGGGATGATGCTCGTATTAATCACTCGGGGAATTGACTTATCCATCGGAGCGACACTCGCTTTGTCGGGAATGATTGTTGCCCAACTGGTAAGTACCTACAGCGGATTACACCCACTGCTCGCTATTTTACTAGGGACAGGCATAGGTATTATTTGCGGAGTCACAGTAGGTTTTTTAGTTTCTAAAATTGGCATCTTACCGATCATTGCCACTTTAGCCATGATGAATATCTTCCGGGGGCTTACGTTTACAGTGAGTGACGGAGAGTGGGTCAGTTCATACCAGATGCCGGCACAATTTGTGTCGATTGCCACAAGTAAAATCATAGGGATCAACACACTTGTTTTTATTGCCATTGTGATATACATCGTCGCGTATTACTTCATCAATCATACGAGAACAGGCAGGCAAATCTATGCGGTGGGAAGCAATCCAGAATCAGCAAAAGTCAGCGGCATCAACCAGACTAAAATTCTATTGCTTGTCTACTCCATCATGGGTGGCCTGGCAGGATTGTCGGGCGTTCTGTGGGTCGCTAAGTTTGCGTCAGCACAAGGCGATACCGCTTCAGGTTATGAATTGACAGTTATTGCTGCCTGTATTCTTGGCGGGGTAAGCATTGCCGGCGGATCCGGCAAAATACCGGGTGTTATTTTAGGCGCTGTCCTATTAGGAATTTTAAATAACGCGCTTCCATTAATGAATGTATCTCCGTTCTGGCAAAGTGCGATTCAAGGGGCGATTATTCTGTTTGCTGTAGTGGTCAATGCTCTTGTAAAACGCGGAGTGGACAGAAACAATTTGCTGAAAAGGAGGATCTGACCATGGCAAATAGAGCATTCGAACAAAGTGAATATGTGCAAAGAACATTAAGCAATAAGCGGGAGTTCTCTTGGAAAAAGTTTTTCCTTCAGTGGGAGTGGATGTTGATTCTGGTGTTCTTCGTGGTAATTGCCATCAACACCAGCCTTTCTCCTTATTTTTTAAATGCAGCGGGACTAAGAGATGCGACCATGATTTTCCTGGATAAAGCATTTATTGTGTTCCCAATGGTCATGATCATGATCCTTAGGGACATCGATATCTCGGTAGGTTCTACTGTGGCCTTATCTTCAGTGGTCATGGCGACACTTTACAACACCCTTAATGTTCCGATGAGCGCAGCCATTGTGATTTGTTTATTGGTCGGTGCTGTATGCGGATTAGTGAATGGTTTACTAATTGTGAAGTTTAAAGAACTTTCCGCAGTTATCGTGACGTTGGCGACGATGATTCTGTATCGGGGAATCGCCTATGTCATTTTAGAAGATCAGGCTTCAGGAAATTTTCCAGACTGGTTCAGCTTTTTCGGATGGGGAAGCGTCGCAGGAATTCCATTCATTTTGATCGCTTTCACCGTTCTTGCCATTGTTTTTACGCTCCTGCTCCACAAAACGACATTTGGCAGACAAGTTTATGCAATGGGAAATAACGATACAGCAAGCCGGTTCTCTGGCGTACAGGTCGATAAGGTCAAGATCATTGTCTTTACCCTCGCCGGACTCATGGCTGCGATTACCGCTGTTTTTCTTGCCTCACGCATGGGCAGTACGCGGCCAAACGTCGCAACAATGTATGAGCTGGATGTTATTGCGATGGTAGCTCTTGGGGGAATCAGCACAGCCGGAGGAAAAGGGCGGATGGTCGGTGCTATTATAGCTGTCTTTATCATCGGTTATCTGCAATATGGGCTCGGGTTGATCAATATTCCTTCTCAAATGATGCTAGTCATCGTCGGGTTATTGCTCCTTGCTTCTGTCGCGATTCCAAAAGTAAATGTCGGCAGTGCTTTTAAAGGGTTTAGAAAAAAGAAACAACTGGAGTAAGTTGCTGACAGCAAATCATTTGCTGTTTGAGTATACAAAACCATCACATACAAAGGGGAGAAGACAAATGAAGAAATTGCTGACGAAATGGGGAACAATCGGCTTGGCTGTCGGGATGCTAGCTGCATGTGGGGATGAAGAGGCATCAACGGGAGAAGGCGGTGCTTCGGCAACCGGAGGAGACGGTGCTAAAACCTACGCCATGGTATTCAAAAACACAGGAAATCCGTACGGTGAGAAAATGATGGATGGCTTTGAAGAAGCGATCAATGAAGCAGGAGGAGAAGTCATTCTTCGCGCTCCAGACCAACCAACGGCTGAAGGGCAAATTCAAATCATCGAACAATTGATTACACAGCAAGTCGACTCGATTATGGTGACAGGAAATGATATAGACGCGCTGGAGCCAGTGTTGAAGAAAGCAATGGACGCTGGAATCGACGTTCTTTCAGCAGACTCTGCAGTAAATGCAGATAGCCGCATGGTTCACGTAAACCAGGCTGATCCAGAAGCGATTGGGCGCACGCAAATTCAAGCTGTGTCAGAAATGATTGACGGGGAAGGCCAAATTGCTGTACTGAGCGCCACGTCTCAGGCGGCGAACCAAAATGTATGGATTGAATGGATGAAAAAAGAATTAGAAGAGCCTGAATACGAAAACATTGAACTGGTCAAAGTCGCGTACGGTGATGACTTGCGTGATAAGAGTACGTCTGAAGCTGAAGCATTGCTTCTTCAATACCCGGATTTGAAAGCGATTATTTCTCCTACTACGGTTGGCATCGCGGCAGCCGGAAAAGTCCTGACAGACAAAGGGCTGGAGGGTGAAGTCGCCTTAACTGGACTAGGGCTTCCAAGTGAAATGGCAACGTACATTGAAAATGGAGTATCGCCTGCTATGTTCTTGTGGAACCCGATCGATGTAGGATACGGGGCAGGCATGACTGCCGTTGCTTTGTCTGAAGAGGAAATCACAGGAGCTGTGGGTGAAACATTCGAAGCTGGCAGACTAGGTGAAAAGGAAATCGTTGAAGATGGCGATGGAACACAAGTCATGCTAGGCGAACCGTACCGCTTTGATGCAGATAACATTGATGAATGGAAAGAAGTGTACTAAGAAGTATCAGTGGCTGTCCTTATTCGAGAAAAAGGGTGATGCTGGAAAACGGAACGTGGTTTTCCAGCGATTATCTTTTATTGAAAATCGGGCAGCCTCTTGTTCTTTTAGGAGGTGTGTGAATGGAAAAAAGTAATAAATATGCTTGGACGTGGACGGTGAAAGATGAAGCTTTGGAAGAGTATGTGAAACTGCATGAAGACCCGTGGGATGAAGTGATGACGGAGCATTCGAAAGCGGGAATCAGCAATTATTCGATTTTCCAGAACGGAACCCAGTTTTTTTATTGTTTCGAATGCAGCGATGTTGAATCGGCATTTGCATACATCGCGGAAAGCGATGTGTGCAAGAAGTGGAATGCCATTACATCCGAGATGGTTCAAGGATCTTTTGATTTTCAAGACCAAGAGCCCATCCAACCATTGAAAGAAGTGTTCTATTTAAAGTGAAAGAGTGGAAATCAAAATCTAATAAACGTTAACTGGAGGTACTTATGGTAAAGAACTTATGGAGTGCAGAGGCCGCAAACAACTTAACTACAGGACTCGACGAGCTGGTTTACCGTTCTAATTTAATCGGATCAGATCGGGCAGTCTGCAATTGGGGAGGAGGCAATACCTCAATAAAAACAGTGGAAAAAGATTTTCGTGGCCGTGATATTGAAGTGATGTGGGTAAAAGGCAGCGGATCTGACCTTGCTACTATGGAAGCGAAAAATTTCACCGGACTGAAGCTTGAAGACATTCGGCCATTAATCGATCGTGAGGAGATGCCAGACGCAGAAATGGTGGACTATTTGTCACAATGCATGATCGATAGCAAGCACCCGCGCGCTTCAATTGAGACCTTATTGCATGCATTTCTGCCATTCAAACACGTAGACCACACGCATCCGGATGCCATTATCAGCCTATGCTGTGCAGATAATGGGAAAGAACTGGCCAAGGAGATTTTCGGCGACCGTTTTGTATGGGTGCCCTATGTCCGCCCAGGATTTACCCTTTCCAAAATGATTGCAGAAGGTGTTCAAAACAATCCAAGCGCCGATCTGGTACTGATGGAAAAACACGGTTTGGTTGTGTGGGGGGAAACTGCAAAAGAAAGTTACGATAAAACCATTTCCGTGATCAATGAAGCGGAAAACTATATCAATGGACGCCTTCAGGAAGACGCTATTTTCGGAGGAAAACAATACGATGCTTTAGCAGAAGAGGACCGGTTGAAGATCTTGGCTAAACTAATGCCAGTGATTCGCGGAGCGGTCAGTGACGAAAAGAAAATGCTGTTAACGCATGACACCGCCGCCGACATCTTGGAGTTTGTAAACAGCCGTGATGCTGCTGAATTGTCCCAAGTGGGCGCAGCTTGTCCGGATCATCTGGTGCATACAAAGATGAAACCGCTCTATGTAGACTGGGATCCTTCCACAAAAGATGCCGATCAATTGATCGAGACCGTTAAAAAGGGAATTGCCGACTTTAAGAAAGACTACGAAGCGTATTTTGAACGCAATAAAAATGAAGGGGATGTCATGTTTGAGCCGGCTCCACGCGTGATCTTAATCCCTGGAATCGGGATGGTAAACTCGGGCAAAAATACAGCAATGGCGAATGTCAGCGGCGCGCTTTATCACCGGGCGGTTTCAGTTATGAAAGGCTCAACGACGCTCGGGAAATTCGTTTCTTTGAATGAGGCGGAATCCTATAACATTGAATACTGGCCACTGGAGCTGTACAAACTGTCACTTGCCCCGGCAGAGGCTGAATTTTCTCGGAAAGTGGCGTTTGTCACAGGTGGCGCAGGCGGGATTGGCAGTGAAACTTGCCGGCAATTCGTTGCCGACGGCGCCCATGTTGTGTTGGCCGACTTGAACCTAGAAGGTGCCGAAAAAGTGGCTGCTGAAATCAACGAACAATACGGCGAGCAACGCGCGCTTGCTGTGAAAATGGACGTGACAAGCGAAGAACAGGTACAGGAAGCTTTCCGTCAGACGGCTCTGGCATTCGGTGGAGTCGACGTTATCGTCAACAATGCAGGGCTTGCCACTTCGAGTCCTTTTGGTGAAACGTCTGTAAAAGAATGGGACTTGAATATGAATGTTCTTGGCAAAGGGTATTTCTTGGTAGCCCGTGAAGCCTTTAACCAAATGAAAGAGCAATCCATCGGTGGCAGCATGGTCTTTATCGGTTCCAAAAACTCTGTCTATGCAGGCAAAAATGCCTCCGCCTACAGCTCGGTGAAAGCACTCGAAGCTCATTTGGCAAGGTGCATTGCTGCTGAAGGTGGAGAATTCGGAATACGCGTGAATTCCGTTTTACCGGATGCAGTATTGCAGGGCTCTGCAATTTGGGGGTCGAAATGGAAAGAGGAACGGGCGGCTGCCTATGGAATCGAACCCGATCAGCTCGATGAACATTACCGCAAACGCACAACCTTACTGGTGAACATTTATCCGAAAGACATTGCGGAATCTATTTTGTTCCTGGCATCCTCGAAAGCAGAAAAAACAACGGGCTGCATGATTACTGTAGATGGCGGTGTGCCAGCTGCATTCACCCGGTAAAAAAAGTTGTGGTGGCGGGAACAAGCCGCCACCACAATGATACATACGCGGAGAGCTTACGCTACAGGAGGTGGCACATGGAAAAGTATTGTTTATCCGTTGATATTGGCGCTTCAAGCGGCAGGCTCGTGGCAGGGAATATGGAAGCTAAACGGCTTAATTTGCATGAAGTCCATCGGTTCGAAAACAAACTAATCGAAAAAAACGGCCATTTTTGCTGGGATATAGAATCCTTGTTCAATGAGATCAAAGCAGGAATCCATAAATGCAAAGAAATGGATATCGTCCCTACAAGCATTGGCATCGATACGTGGGCAGTGGACTTTGTCTTGCTCGATGAAGACGATCAACTGCTGACGGATGCCGTCGCTTATCGGGATCCTCGAACAGATGGCATCATGGAGGAAGTCACGGAAATCTTCATGAAAGAACGGTTATATCTGGAGACAGGCATCCAGTTTCAGAAATTCAACACCATATATCAACTGTACGCATTAAAAAAGCAAAATCCTGAAGTATTGAAGCAAGCAAAAACCTTCCTGATGATTCCGGATTACCTGCATTTTCTACTGACAGGTGAAAAAGCGAATGAATACACAAATGCCACCACTACTCAATTGATCAATGCGTTCACGAAGAATTGGGACAAAGAAATCATGGATACCTTGGGTTTGGACGTCGAGATGTTCCAAGCGGTTCACATGCCGAAAACGGTTCTTGGGCCCTTAAAAGAAGAACAAGCAGCAGAGTTCGGATTTAATATGGCCGTGATCTTGCCCGCTACCCATGACACAGGCTCAGCAGTACTGGCAGTTCCGCAGCCTGAAGACACCGTTTATATCAGCTCAGGAACCTGGTCATTAATTGGGGTAGAAAATGATTTTCCGATTTGTGTGACGAAAGCACTGGATTATAATTTTACGAACGAAGGCGGAATGGATGGTCAATTCCGCTTTTTGAAAAACATCATGGGACTTTGGATGATTCAGGAAGTGAAACGCAATTATGGGGACCGTTATTCTTTTGCGGAACTGGTCGAGTTGTCAAAAGCTGCAAATGGGACGGGGCCCGTCGTAAACGTGGATGATCCGCGTTTTTTGAAACCTGAACATATGGTGCACGAAATACAAGCTTATTGCCGGGAAACCGGACAGCAAGTGCCGGAACAACCAGGTGAAATTGCCAAATGTGTATTTGAAAGTCTGGCCGTCAGTTACCAAAAAGCCATTTGCGAAATAGAAGATATCTTCGAAAAAAAGTTCAGCACGATAAATGTAATCGGCGGCGGCTCACAAAATGAGTTATTGAACCAACTGATTGCAGAAAAGACGAAAAAAGAAGTGTTTGCCGGACCGGTTGAAGCTACCGCTATAGGAAATCTGGTGGCGCAATTGATTGCGGTGGGAGAAATCGCGGACCTCAAAACCGCAAGAAGCATAGTTAAAGAGTCATTTGAGGTAAAGAAATTCGTTCACGCGATCGCAGAAAAGGAACGTTCATAACCAGTAAAGGCTACTGGATCACCAAGGGGAGGGAAGTTGTATGACGGTTAAAAATCAATTTGAAGATGCGAAAAAAGAATATGAACGCTGGGGCATCAATGTTGAAGAAGTGTTCGATAAGTTGAAAAATGTTCCAATTTCCGTTCATTGCTGGCAAGGGGATGACGTAGGAGGATTCGAAACAAACAAAGAAAGCTTATCCGGTGGAATTGACGTAACAGGCAATTATCCAGGAAAGGCGACCACTCCAGAAGAACTGCGCCAAGACATTGAAAAAGCTCTTTCGCTGATTCCTGGACAACACCGCGTCAATCTTCACGCTATTTATGCAGAGACCGACGGGGAAGTGGTGGAGCGGGATCAATTGGAACCGAAGCATTTTGAAAAATGGGTAGCCTGGGCGAAACAACATGGACTGGGGCTCGATTTTAACCCTACCTTATTCTCACATAAAAAATCTGAAGACGGATTGACTTTGTCTCATCCCGATCCGCAAATCCGACAGTTTTGGATTGACCACTGCATCGCCAGCAGAAGAATAGGGGAATACTTTGGGAGGGAATTAGGGACTCCTTGTTTGACGAATATCTGGATTCCAGATGGCTACAAGGATGTGCCAAGTGACCGGCTTACGCCAAGAAAGCGGTTAAAAGAGTCGCTCGATGAAATTTTTGCAGCAAAAGTAGATGAGCAATTGAATATCGATGCGGTGGAGAGCAAGTTGTTCGGCATTGGCTCCGAAGCATTCGTTGTAGGGTCACACGAATTTTACATGAACTACGCATCGAGGAACAACAAACTTTGCCTGCTTGATACCGGCCACTACCATCCAACAGAAATGGTATCCAACAAAATCTCAGCCATGCTTTTGTTCAATGAAAAGTTAGCCTTGCACGTATCACGGCCAGTACGCTGGGACAGTGATCATGTGGTGACATTTGACGATGAATTGAAGGAAATCGCGCTGGAAATCGTCCGCAATAATGCGTTGGATCAAGTCATGATCGGCTTGGACTTTTTTGATGCCAGCATCAATCGGGTCGCCGCTTGGACAATTGGCACACGCAACATGATCAAAGCGTTGTTATACGGCATGCTGATGCCAAATGAGCAGTTAAAAGAACTGCAGGAAAAGGGAGATTTCACTAGAAGGCTCGCTCTTATCGAAGAATTTAAAACGTATCCATTTGGCGCTATTTGGAACTATTACTGTGAAGTCATGGATGTCCCTGTTAAAGAGCAATGGCTAGAAGACATTGAGGACTATGAAAAAACGGTGTTGACTGGCCGGTCTGAAGCGATAGATAGTGCGGTGTAAGACCGAGTATATCAAGCTATCCTGAGGTTTCTGGTTGTCATCTTCTTGGAGTCAAACATGCAGGGAAGCAGCAACTAGCCTACAAATATGCTAGAAGAAAAGGAGACTGCTATGTTGAAAAAAACGTATAAGGTCGTTTCGGAAACAGGGATACAAGCCCGTCTGGCAGCTCAATTGGTTAACCTTGCGAGTGAGTTTGAGGCGACGATTTCTTTAACGGTAGGAGCTAAAACGGTCAATTTGAAATCCATTATGGGTGTTATGTCGCTGGCAATAGCAAAAGGCGCAGTCATCGACATCGTCGCAGAAGGACTAGACGAACAAGATGCATTGCAAAAGATCGATCAATTCATCCAAATCAACACAGTCGAACAAGTGGTGACAGGGCCCTAAAGCTCGGAATTTTTTCGGAACGCGGTTCTTGTTGTCAGGCAGATGGAAAATACATGATGAGAAGAGTGGATGTACATGAAAGTATCCTTATTTATCACTTGCCTTTCAGAAATGTTTTATCAAAACGTGGCAAAAGATGTCGTGGAAGTGTTGGAACGTTTAGGATGTGAGGTCGATTTCCCGAAAGGACAAATCTGTTGTGGCCAGCCGGCTTTTAACAGCGGCTACAAAAAAGACGCCCAAAAAGCGGCCAAGCAAATGATAGCGAGTTTCGAAAAGGCGGAATACATCGTGACCCCTTCAGGTTCCTGTGCTGCAATGTTCAAAGAATACCCCGAACTGTTCCATGATGACGAGAACTGGAGAGAACGCGCAAAATCCGTAGCGGATAAAACGTACGAATTCTCTCAATTTATCGTTCATGTCTTAAAAGTCGAAGATGTAGGAGCCATTTATCCGGGGAGGGCCACTTTCCATACGTCCTGCCATATGACGCGCTTGCTTGGCGAAAAAGAAGCACCGTCTCTACTATTGAAGAACGTCAAAGGCCTTGAGATGCTGCCATTGAAAAACAATTATGATTGCTGTGGTTTTGGCGGAACGTTTGCTGTGAAAATGGCACCGATTTCCGAGCGGATGGTAGATGAGAAAGTGCGTCATGTAGAAGAATCGACAGCTGATCTCCTGATCGCCGCAGATAATGGCTGCTTGATGAACATTAAAGGCCGGATCAACCGGAAAGGTAAGCCAATCGAAGTAAAACACATAGCCCAAATACTGAATTCACGAGTTGAAGGGGTGACGTAAGATGCCAATGAAAATCGGAGAAAAGGCTTTTTTTGATCGGGTAGACGATGCGCTTGAAGACGATTTTATGCGAAATGCCATGGCGTCTGCTCAAGACCGGCTACGTGGCAAAAAACTTGCCGCTACTGAAGGTGACGAAGAAATCGGCGATTGGGAAGAATGGCGGAGTGCGGGAGAAGAAATCCGCAAACATACGCTTGAGAATCTGGACTATTATTTAAATCAATTGAGTGAAACCTTTTCAAAACAAGGCGGGCACGTTTATTTCGCGGAAACAGCAGACGATGCGACCCGCTACATTCAGGAAGTGGCCAAAAAAAAGAACGCTAAAAAAGTGACGAAAGCGAAATCGATGGTGACAGAAGAAATAGGCCTAAACGAAGCCTTAGAAGAAGTCGGGTGCCAAGTGTACGAGACCGATTTGGCCGAATATATTTTACAAATTGATGACCATGATCGTCCGTCGCATATTGTAGTGCCTTCTCTGCATAAAAACAAAGAACAGATCCGCGACACCTTCAGGGATAAAGCCAATTATACCGGCACTGAAGAACCACGGGAATTGACGGCTTTCGCCCGTAGCCAACTGCGGGAAGTATTTATGGAAGCGGATATCGGTGTAACCGGCTGTAATTTTGCCGTAGCCGACTCGGGATCTATTTCGCTTGTAACCAATGAAGGCAATGCCAATATGGTAACCACTTTCCCGGATACGCAAATCACGGTTATGGGGATGGAAAGGTTAGTTCCGTCTTGGGAAGAACTAGACGTCATGACGAATCTCCTTAGCAGAAGTGCTGTCGGACAAAAGATTACAACATACGTAACGAATTTGACCCCTAAAGTAGATGAAGATAGCGTCGATGCGCCGAAAGAGTTTCATCTGGTCATTTTGGATGCAGGGCGATCGAATGCATTGGGCACCGAATTTCAATCTGCCCTGCATTGTATCCGCTGTGCGGCATGCGTCAATGTCTGCCCCGTCTATCGCCACATTGGTGGACATGCATACGGATCTATTTATCAAGGGCCGATTGGGGCTGTGTTGTCGCCGATTTTAGGCGGGTATGAAGAATACGGGGAGCTTCCTTTTGCCTCAAGCTTGTGTGCTGCCTGTACGGAAGCTTGCCCGGTTAAAATCCCGCTTCACGAACACTTGATCACGCATCGGCAGAACTATGTAGAGAAAAAAGGAAAGAAAAGCGAAAAAATGGCCATGAAAGCGTTCGGCATTGGCGCGAGTACCCCATCACTTTTCCAGCTTGCCACTAAAGGAATGCCAGCAGCCATGAGCCCATTCGTCAAAGACGACAGCATTTCCGCTGGCCCAGGACCGATGAAATTATGGACATCCGTGCGGGAGTTTCCGGCACCGGGAAAAAGCAACTTCAGAAAGTGGTTTGAGAATCATAAGAAAGGCGATGATCTGTAAATGACTCCAGGCACCGTCCAGAACAAAGACGCTTTTTTGAATAAGATTGCCGGAAAACTTGGCCGTGATCGAAAAGCGCAAGTATCCTTGCCAGCATGGCAACATCAACCTCAATGGAAAGTATATGAGAACAAGACCGTTGAAGGCTTGGCCCAGGCCTTCAAGGAAAACAGCGAGGCAAAGTCAGTAAGAGTAGTTGAAACGGATAAAGCGAATCTGGCAGCAAGTATTCAAAAAGTCATTCATCAATTTGGCGGAGGGCCCATCGTTGCAACGAACGATGCCCGGTTTACCGAATTCAATCTTGCAGCCATACTGAATGCAGACGACACACATGTATGGAATGCGGCGATAGGCCAAGAAAATATCGAAATCGCCAAAAAAGCCAATATCGGTTTGTTTTTCAGCGAAGTCAGCCTGGCAGAATCCGGAACGGTCGTTCAGTTTAACGACAAAGACATTGCCCGTTCAGTCAGCCTGCTTCCGCTGGTATACGTCGCCATCGTCCCCAAATCTTCCATCGTCCCGCGTATGACGCAGGCGACCCATGCTATTCATCAGAAGGTACAGGCGAAAAAGGACATTCCTACCTGCATCAATTTCATTTCAGGTCCAAGCAATAGTGCCGACATTGAAATGGATATCGTGATCGGAGTACATGGACCCGTAGAAGCCGTTCACATCATCGTAACCGATCAGTAAAAACCCTTTAGTTGAATAGCGGATATAAACATATCCGCATATCAATAAGGGTTTTTTTTATGCACATCAGCTCATCCTAAGCCTCTAGATTGAATGCTGGTATATATATATTTGTGTGAGTGCGGGGACCGGATACATAATAGGAAAATGAAAGAATTTCAGTTATCACAATTTTTCTTGAGGAGCGGTTTGTTGAAATCCATAAAATTAATGTTACTAGGCATTTCATTTATGATTCTAGGGGGAATTCTTGTAGTAGATACGGCTACTAACATCGGCGGAATGGAATATATCATCGTGCTGTCAGGTCTTCTGGTTTCTATTATAGGATTTCTCAAAGACGATGTGGCGTCTTAACGCATCTTCTTTAACTTCCTGGAATTAAGAAGCAAACGCCTGACAATTGCCAGGCGGAAGAAGATAGGAAAGAACCTTACAAATCACGAAAACTCAAAAACCCCTCAGTCTTGGAACCGAGGGGTTTTTGATATGTAGTTGGGCTGATTGATTAGCGGTAATATTCCAAGGAAAACTAGAGCGGCTAGCCATTTGCTGCCTGCTCTTTCAAGCCGAATATTCTTATAATCTCGCCCAAATTATAACCAACCCAAGAGCCGATAAACGGGAAGGTAAAAGTAGACAAGCTCCGATCGTGGAAGTGGAAGTCGAAATCGAAATCCGTGTTGAAAACTAAATAAATCAAGCCGACACCCATACCACTATATAGAACAACTTCGGTTATATTGAGAAGCTTCCATTTCGTCTTGCCCCAGCGCTTTCGATCGAATGCCCGAATCCGCCTCGTCGTCTTGGTTCCGATAATCGTTCCTGTTATCAAGGTATATAAGCTAAGCACGACCATTACGAAGATGAATAGTATGACGATCCAGGTCGCGAATAAAATTTTTCCGCTCTCCAATAAATAACTAAGCAATAAGAAAATCACCAGCATGAAGAGATTGCTCCAGAGCAATTGCTTCTTCTTTAACTTTGTTATTTCTTTAAGCTTCTGTTGCGCTTCATCCATTGTATCCGCCCTTTCTATTGAAAAACCTAATATAAGTTACTTAACTTTAGTTGGACCAATTGCTTGATTGCCTATAACCATATTTTAACATAAAAAAATCAGTGTGCTTTTCCGTCCTCTACTGAAATCTGTATAAATCCACTTGAATAAGGTGAATAAAAAGAAAAACCTCCAAAAGGGGAGTTTCCGCCTTTTGAAGGTTACAGAATCTAAGCATAAGCCATATAGGGTTATCGTTCAGGCATAGTGAAGGTCACAGCAGCCCCGTCGCTTTGGTCAATCTTCGCAAAAATCTCCGTAAGAACTTCTAATGCTCGATCGTTTGATTCGTATTTGCCCATCACCTTATTCCATTGATCCAATAAGCTGTTTTCTACAAAACCTTCCACGTGCTTTCCTTTTACAGCAACACTCTTAACATTCATCAGGTCTTGTTTATTTTGCGTAAGTATCCATAGCATAACAACAGGTCATCCTTTCCATTTGAGCAATAAACTCTTGCCATATGTATCCTAGAGAACTGTTCAATCCAGCGCTTGCCCATCTTGCTCTTTGTCTTTCTTATAATCACGGCATCCCATCCACAAAACCGCTCCCCATATAATCCAAAGGAGGGGGCTCGTTATAGAGAGACCGCTCTCTGACTCACCGCCAAGGAAAGTCAATAAAAACATCACCAGCATCGGATAGATAGCCAATAACAATAAGGCATGGAGCCCAAAGCGCTTCTCCAGTTCAGGATTGTGTGTCAGTAGGCTCACCAGAACCAAAACCCCAAGCAGTGCGTATAAAGACCACACCGGGATACTTAAGGAACTGAGTGCACCCGGAAAGTAATCGTCCACCAACAGCAGCGTCATATCGACGAGTAACATGATGCCAAGCAACCAGTACGTTTTCATTCGTGACTCTCCCTTCGGCGAATAAAACCCTCTTTCTTCCAGTATAACAGAGGTGGGATTGGAATATTACGGAAGTTGGGTGCTTTGCACGTGGTAAATATGGGTCTCTCAATCGACTATGAGTAAAGTAATTAAGTAACTTTTCTAAGCGCAACTATTGCATATTTTTCAATTAGATAAAGGATAGAACTATTTTGTATGTATAAGCAGTTTCCCCAAGTAACTGAGTGCTAGTTCCCTGAAAAATCTTTTGATGTTAAAAACCTAAATACACTAGGCACTCTTTCTTTAAAATACGAATAATTGTGTTCCGCCTCATCAACGATTTCGAATTGTGTATTAGATATCTTGTCCTTTAGTAGTTCATAGACCATTTGATTGGAAGCTAGAAACTTCTGGCTCACTTCCGTATCAGCTCCCGCTTCCTTGGACCCGCAATCCATATAAACACTTTCAACTAGCGACAAATCCGTCTGCTCGATCAGCTTCATGATTTCTTCTTGATTGCGGTAAAAGGCGGAAGAGAGGACGGCTATGTGTTTAAAAATGTGGGGATAGCGGCACATGGCGTAAATAGAGACAAGGCCGCCTAAAGAAATACCGGCCATCGCGGTCTGGTCTCGGATTGTGCGGTATTTGCTGTCTATCAGCGGCTTTAGTTCGCTGACGATAAAATCCACGTAGTGCATGCCCTTTCCGCCTTCTGTATTCTCCTTGCCTAATATGCTTTTGCTGTATTCACCGCTTACCCAAGGACAATACTCATCAATTCTTGCCTGTGGATTTTGATCGACTGCAACCACGATAAGGTCCAGTTCATATGCATCCAAATAATTTTCAAGACCTAACGATTTCCCGCCGATAGCCTCCAAATCTTGAAATACATTCTGCCCATCGTGCATATACAACACGGGGTAGCTTTTCTTTTCTGTCGAATAGCTTTTTGGCAGATATACCCGGATTGATCTTTCTTGCTTGATTGAAGAAATGTATGCCTGAAATGCTTCTAACAAAGCCGTACCTCCTTTATATCTGCTTAGACTGACTGGCTGTATGGATATCTATTAGTAGATATTGTACGCCATTTCAACTAGCTGTCGATTAACTTTACAGCTTATAGCGAATAAAAAGTCGAGTTTAGATATTAGAAGTATTTCATAATAATGGACCAGACCGGTTCAAACAAGGTAAAAAGCTTAAATGAAACAATAAGGATTTTGAAAAATAAAGAATAGGGGATATTTTACATATGTTACAATAGGGTTAAAGAAATTTAAAAATTATGGCAAATAAACTATTGCAATTTATTGAGTTTGAAACAGAAAATGACTCATCATAAATAAAATTCATAAGAAAGTACTAATACTATAATTCTTATGTTTTATAAATTGAGAAGGGGAAATAAAATGAAATCTTTATATGAGGTTATAGCGGAATTTGATGATATTCCAGAAAAACTCGTATTTAAAAAAAATTTTATAAATGAGAAAAATGATTCAATATTTGTTAATACGGATAATATCTTTCGTAATTCACTAATCGTACAAAATGTAATTGATTTCGAGAAAAAATATTATAACGAGAAAAATCCTATGAAACGTACGAGTATATTAATAGTTACAAAAAATAGTGAGCTGATAGACTTCATTTTAGAGTTAGAAACATTAACAGAAGATGTCTACGAATACAGTAAATTAAAAGGACGTCAACTTAGAGAAAATGATATTTTTTGTGACATGAATGATGCTACTTTTGCTTTTGTTTATTGGAGAGATGTTTTAGCAAATTATTATAATAGTAATACTCCTGCTATTATTCCGACGCACTATATTTTTCCAATTGCTAAAGGGCGTAAAAACTTTAAGGAATATTCTAGAGGAAATAGAAATAAACTAGGTAGAAAAGATAATAAACAAAAACCAGTTTTTCTTATAAGTGATATTCTCTCGACAGCGTATGATGAAGAACTGGCATTTGACCATGTATTTATAGATGCTGAAACTATTAAAAGACCTATAGAAGTTCATAAAATTTCAGCCAAGTATACGGTCTTTTTTGAAAGTTATTTTGATTACCGAGTTCCGTTCGTAGCAAAAAAAATTGATGGGTTTTATCCCTTGAAAAAAATGGACATGATCCTTCCTTCTATCAAGTTGGTAGAAAGTTCTTTCGATCATGAAGTAAATGAAATTATTGAAAAACTAGATAAATTAAGGTCTATTAATTTTGATAGTCATACGTTAAGAGTGATTTGGAAACTTTTAAAACATATTTTGAGAGCTCCTGTAGAAAGCGTACTATACGATTTAGTAGCTGAATTTGAATATAACGAAGAAAAAACTGATGATATTCTAAAGGAATTAAAAGATAGTGATTCGAGATATGAGCATAAAGATTTTGAAGATATTATAAAGAATTTTGAAGACATATATAATAAATATGACTTTGATAGGGAATCCCCTAAATTCGCCGAAATTGAGGTTTGGATTGAGAACGCTTTAAAACGAGAAAGTAGAATATTAGTTCTAGTGGATGGGAAAATTGAAACTATGTCTTTACGGGAGAAACTAGCCAAAAAATTTAAGATAGATATATCAGCCCTAGAAAGTGTGAGTTTTAAGGTTTTGAATTACCAAAATTTAACTCTTATTGATGATTATTATGATGAAGTTTTAGTAACTTCTTTAATAGATATGAAAGATCTCATTATTTTAGAAAAAGAGCTAGGCAGTAAAATTGATTTCATTTTATATAAGACAGAACTCAGGGAAATTAAAAAAGCATTGGGTAATTTAGTTGAAATTAGGAACAGTATCTTCGATTTGGGATTAGGTAATGAAGGAGAGACGATTTATAAGAAGCTTTATAAAAAGTTTCGTACGGCTGATTCTAAAAGAGACAAGATATCAAATCTGAGTATTGATACCTTATCAAAAAGCATCATCGAAATTCCTGAAAATTATAGTTTTAGACTGACTAAACAATATATAGGAAGCAATGGTATTAGCGCTAGACTAATTACTTTTGAAGATGGACATAATACTTTCTTGAAAATAACTGATGAAATTAATTTTAGAAGAGAAGATGGAAAAAAAATCCTTACAAAAACTTTAAATGATTTAAAAGAAAAGGATGAAGTAATTTTAATTAATGGAGATGTAAGAGAAGACTTATATGCCATATTTATAAAAAACGTGAACTCTAGAAATGAAAGCAAAAAACATTTCGAAGTAGTCAAAAAATGGCGAGAGTTATATGAAGATAAATTTGTACATCTGAAGATGAAAGATGAAGAATTGTTCAATTTAATGAGGTTGAATGGATGGAATAAAACTAGTAAAGAAATATTAAAAAATTGGCGCAGAGGAATCAGTTACGGACCGAGAGATCAAAAAGATATTTTGATTTTAGGCGAGGTACTTGAAATCCCAGAGTTCATTAAAGATATAGATTTCTATTATAGTTCTATGAACCATATCAGAACAGAAGCCAGAAATGCAGCACGTTTATTGAATAAGATTATTTATTTTAGTAATCAAAACTTAAACTCAGAAGACAATGCTTTTTTGAGAAAATATCAGCTTACTTTTGAAGAAGTGCAGTCAGCTGTTCATATTAAAAGAGTAAAGCATATTTCATCTGAAGAATATATAGTTAAGCCTAAAGAAACAGGGAAAATATTTAAGGGGGATATAAGATGAGTCGAGAAATATATTCAGAGGTCAGAAATATTATATTAGAAGAACTGAAAAAGGATTTGGTAGGTCCTGAATATTCGAGTATTGATGTATTGACAGAACCTCCTACACAAGCATACATAACTGGAATACTCTATCCATTAGAAGCTGAAGTTGAAGAAGAAGAGGTTTTAGAAGACATACATTCTGCTGAATATGATATCCAAAATGATGCAGATGAAGTCGAAAATGAAGATAATGTAAATATACTTAAAATCACACAACAAAAACAATCTTCATGTGGAATACGATTTTTTTTAAATGAAGATGTCAAAGAAATTAATATTGCTATTCGGTGGGGAGAATACAACAAACTGACC
Organism: Planococcus maritimus; assembly: GCF_001687625.2. Lineage (NCBI taxonomy): Bacteria > Bacillati > Bacillota > Bacilli > Caryophanales > Caryophanaceae > Planococcus > Planococcus maritimus. The sequence continues at coordinate 2,970,289 of NZ_CP016538.2, read as the reverse complement.
AAAGTAGATCAAGTAAATGGTAAGAAAAAAGACTCTTGGGAAAGAGTAATGATTTTGCATGAATTTAAGTTGGATTTAGATTCACCTAATAAAAAGACTGAGTTAAAAGGTATTAAAGAAGAATATTTAAAAAATATTTATTTTGTCTTTAATAAGAGAAGAATAAAAAATACGTCTAATTTTATTATTTCTTTGTTTTTAGTGAATGAAAATATTGATAAATCAAACCAAAAATCAATATTTCAAACCAGTATCGAAGTAACTGGAGTGGGAAATTCTCATCCTTTTATTTGTGAAAATAAGGCGAGGTTAAATCAGGATGATTTTCAAGAGTTCCTATATAGAAATAAACCAATATTTGCAAAAGGATATGGCTGTGCAGTAGAGTGGGAAAATTTTGATACTGAATATGCTTCAAAACTTAAAACGGCATTTATTCCTTCCCATGAAATTGAAAGTATGAGTACAGAATTACCAGTTGACCGTATAAAAGGAATATTTCAAGAAAACGGATTCTCTATAAGGGGGATGTCTAGAGAAAAGGACGCTGAGGCTCTTTTGAAAAATCTAAAAGATTTGTCGCAGCGGTACGAAAACTGGATTAAAGAATTGCCTATTAATGATGTCGAAGATAAGAAATCTGCTCAGAGTGCTATAGAAAAATGTTATTTGTCATTAAACCGAATTAAGTCTGGGATAAAAATTATTGAAAAAAATCCTAAAGCATATCAAGCTTTTAAATTTATGAATGAAGTAATGCATACTCAGATTAGTATGAAAAATTATTCAAAAAATAATAAAATTACAACTTTAGAAGCTGAATTAGAAAAAGAAAACTTCAATTGGAGACCATTTCAATTAGCTTTTATTTTGTCGAATATTGAAGGAATAGTCGATAAAAATTCTGCAGATCACGAGTTGGTGGATTTACTTTGGTTTCCTACAGGTGGCGGAAAAACCGAAGCTTATTTAGGTATAATAGCTTTTCTAATGGCGTACAGAAGACTATTAAATAACAACAATGATTTTTATGAAAGAGATGGTGGAGTTACGGTTATATTGCGATATACTTTGCGACTTCTTACAACTCAGCAAAGAGACCGTCTAATGAGATTAATTTCGGCAGCAGAGTATATTAGAAAAACGACTCAAAATCAATTGGGTAGTAGAGAATTTTCAATTGGATTTTGGGTCGGTGGTCAAGTTACTATAAATAAGTTTGAGAAGTTAAAGGCATCAGGATATATGACACCTGGAAAAATCGAGAATGAATATAAAAAAATTAAAAAGCAAGTTATTGAATGTCCATGTTGTGGAACTAAAGATCCTTCTTATGAATTTTTACCTGACGAAAAATATACAACAAATAAAACGGGAGTTCGCATAACCTGCCGAAATGAAGCATGCTTCTACTTTAATAACCACATGCCGATATATTTGGTAGATGAAGAAATATATCGGAAAACCCCTACCATCATTATCTCTACGGTAGACAAGTTTGCAAGAATAGCTTGGGAAGAGCAAACGGGTTCGATATTCGGGAAAGTAGACCGTTATTGTGAACGGTGTGGTTTTATTTCTGCTGGAGAAATTCATGCGAAAGCACATCGGAATCCAGTTGCAACAGTAAAAAAAGTTAGACCTTTTTATCCGCCAGAATTAATTATTCAAGATGAACTTCATTTAATAACAGGTCCATTAGGGACCATTTATGGATTATATGAAACTGCGATTGAAGAACTTTCAAGTGCATACGATAATGGTCGGAAAATTAAACCCAAGTATATTGCTGCAACTGCAACAATAAAAAGCGCGGAAGAACAGGTAGCTAAAATATTTGGAAGAGAGAATGTAAGCCAGTTTCCACCCCCAGGATTAAGTATCGAGGATTCATTTTATGGAAGAGAAGTTGGTATTGAACAATTTCCCTTTAGGCTTTATACCGGTATTTGTGTGAGTGGTCATTCTATGAAAACTGTTTTACTAAGAGTATATGCAGTGTTGCTTCAAGTTACTGAAACATTAAGTAGTTCTAAAGAGTTTGATAAGTATAAAGAATATGTTGATCCTTATCGAACTCTAATTGGATACTTTAATAGTGTTCGAGAGTTGGGTGGTACCGTAAGATTACTTGATGATGACATTAAAAAAAGAATTCAGCTTTTAAAGAATAGAAATGGCTATGAAAAAGCTAGATATTTGGACAGAACAGAAGAACTAACATCGAGGATACCTTCTCATCGTATCCCGAAAGTGTTGGAATTACTTGAAAATACAATAGGAAACAAAGAGATTGATGTTGCATTGGCAACTAATATGATTTCGGTGGGAATGGATGTGGATCGATTAGGAATGATGGTAGTTACAGGACAACCGAAGCAGACATCTGAGTATATTCAGGCCACTAGTCGTGTAGGCAGAAGCAAGCCAGGATTAGTCGTAACTATATACAATCCTTACAGAGCAAGAGATTTATCACATTATGAAAATTTTAAGGGCTATCACAGTAGACTTTATAATTATGTTGAAGGTACGACAGCAACCCCATTTGCTGCAAGAGCACGGGATAGAGCACTTCATGCACTAGCAATAAGTATTATAAGATTAACCAATACAGAGACGGCAAAGAATGAAAGTGCAGCATCTGTCAATAAAGTTAATACTCAAAACTTATATGAGACAGTTGAGAGCAGAGTCACTAAATCGGATAAAAAAAATAAGAAAGACACGATTAGTGACTTGAGAAAATTTGTAGACAAGTGGAGACAGTTAAGTAGCGATCATCAAAATTTGCAGTATTATAAGTACCCGACAAACAATAGGCTGCCTAATGGGCAATATAGATTAATGTCGAGATTCAATGACATAACACCGAAAAATAATAACGAATTCGATACTTTAGATTCTATGAGACAAATTGAAAAAGTGTCAAAAATTTATATTCAAGAGGGTTGGGAAAAAAAATGAAACAAGAGGTAGGAGAAGTACGACCTGGTCAACTTATTACTACTTACGGCCCTGGAGCTGTAATGGATGCAGTGGATGACTCTCTCATGATTCTAGATATTAGTTTTTGGAAGGGAAATCTAGAAACTATACACGATAAAAGATTAGCAGGGTTTTTAAGAAAGGATTATTTTAAGAAAATACCATCAAATGGATATAAAGATCTTCCTGCTATTCCGTTCCCTTATTCTCACGTTTGTTCAGACTTGAAGTGCAGGGAAATATTTGATATCAGAGAAGGGTTTTCGATGGAACGATATTTAAAGAATGGCCCTATTTGTCCTAGTTGCAGTAAAAAGTCATATCCAGCACGGTTTATTATTTCATGCACCGAGGGAAATCATTTAGAAGATTTTCCTTGGCATTGGTGGGCTCATAAAAGAACTGGAAATCATGATTGCCGCGAGGGAAAATTGAAACTTACAAGCTCAGGACAAAATTCAGGACTTTCCTCTATGACCGTGAGCTGTACAGGATGTAAAGCATATAACGATATGGGAAGAGCTACTCAAAGAAGCTCATTTGAAGGCTTGAATTGTACTGGAAATCATCCTCAGCTACTGAAAAAAGAAAATTGTTCAAGTAAACAATTAATACCGCTCCAGCGGGGGGCATCTAATGTTTATTTCTCTGTACTTAGGAGTGCTATATCTATACCAGAAATGGAAAATGTTAAACAGAACATAATTTCGGAGAACATCGAAGATATTGATAAAATCGAAGACTATTTTGAAGAGGAAGGAATACGTAGAATTTTTGATAAAAAATTCAATGCGCTAGAAGTTTTTGAAAACTATAATGATTTTACAAAAGAATTGAAGAAGTATAGAAAGGGCAAAACGGATCTTTTGGAAGATACACAACACTATGAGCAAATAAAAGAAATAGAATATGAAGCTTTTGTAGGTATCAAAGGTCATGAGGACAAAGGTAATAATTTTAAAGCCGAGGTCCAAGAGGTGCCTAAAGATCTGCAGAAGTACTTTTCAAAAATAATTAAAGCTGAAAGGCTTAAAGAAGTTTTAGTATTACTTGGTTTTACTCGAATTGATAGTCCAGAGCCTGAAGTCAATGATGTGAAAAACATAGTAAAATTAGGGGGGAGCAATTCAAATTGGTTGCCAGCTGTAGAAATATTTGGAGAAGGAATATTTTTAGAATTGAATCGGGAAACAATTAAGCAGTGGTTATCAGAAAACAAAGAGGTCTTAAAAAGTTCGGAGAAATATAAGTCTCTTTATGAGAAGTACCTGAAAAATAAAGAATGGACTCAGCAATCTGAAAAGGATGTAGTGTATGTATTACTTCACACTTTATCGCATTTACTTATAAAACAATTAAGCCAAGAATCTGGCTATTCTTCAACAGCTATTAAGGAGCGGATTTATTATGGTGAGAAGATGACGGGAATTCTAATTTATACTGGTAACACCGATCAGGAAGGATCCTTGGGTGGATTAGTTGAGATGGGAGAAATATCACGTTTTCGTAAAATCTTGGTCAATGCTCTTGATGAAGCAAAATTCTGCTCTAATGATCCATCTTGTTCTAGTCAAGAACCATCTGAGAAGAGTTATTTAAATGGGGCTTCGTGCTTCGCATGTGCCATGCTTCCTGAAACAGCTTGTGAAAATGGAAATATCCTTTTAAGCCGTTCTTTTGTAACAGAAACTATGGAGAGCGAAGCTGTTCCTTTTTTCAAAGGGTTAATGTGATATGAGTTTTAAAAATCCCCGTTTGTATGTCATAGCTGAGGAGCTAAATTTACAATTTGAGAATAGAAATTCTAAGATGCAGACTGAGTCACTGCAAGAATTGAAAAAAATGTTTCCAAATGTTGAAGATGAGGATATACAACGTTTTTTCGCACTATTGGAAATTCAGCACGAATTGCATGCTTTGCAAAATGTTCAAATGGAAGTAGTCGTTACTGCTCCATCTGAAATATTAAATCAGCGGAGAACAATTGGGGTTTTGAGAGAATCTATTGAAAATGCTAAAGAGACAATTTTAATTACAGGTTATTCAGTCTCAGAATTTGCCAATGAAATTATAGTGTTGCTAATGAATAAAGCTAGAGAGGGGGTAAGAATAAAATTTTTTATAGATAAGAACGTTAACACTGATATATTTGCTAAAGCAACTCTAAATTCCAATTTTGAACTCTATAAATATCGAAATAGTAAAATTAATTCAAGTATGCATGCAAAGCTTATAGTTATCGATGATGATAATGCTTTTATCTCCTCTTCAAACTTATCCTATAATGGAATCATTAATAATCTTGAGATGGGAATATTTGCAAAGGGGAAACCTCTTAGAGAATTTAAAGACATTTTCGAGGAACTTATATCAAAAGAATACTTTGTGAGAATTAAATAAAACCAAGCTGCGGAATAAAGCAGCTTGGTTTTACTTTTTGCATAAAGTTGCAAATAACTGATTAGGTCAAATAATTTCCTTCAAAGTATTTTTTAAATGACTCGCTATATGATATGCCATTAAGGGCGGTACAGCATTACCAATTTGACGAAAAGCCGCAGTTCTGGAATCTTCAAAATAAAAGTCATCAGGAAAAGACTGGATCCTAGCAGCTTCTCTTACGGAAATTGATCGGTTTTGATCTAAGTCGGGATGGATATAGTAGTGACCGTCTTTTGAAATATGAGCAACTATGGTATGTGAAATTCCTTTAGATGGCACTAATTTATATCTGTCTAGAAATATTGCACGGTTATTATGTGTTTGATTTTCTAGAGGTAGCTCATTATATTTTATAAGTTTGTTATGTTTATTCCAATTTTCAACTACTAACTTATAAATTTCAAGGTCATTTCTGTTGTGTACCCTTGCTATATGTTGAGATAATATTTTCCAATCTTTAGTCCTAATAAATGAATTTGCTATTTTAGCATTCATTCTATAACTTTTTTCACCATCTATTGATTGTCCGCTTTTCAAATAAGGCAGGTCATTAAAAAGTGCAGAGATGCTAATTAGGCTAGCAGGAGAAAGTAAATCGAAGCTTGGGTAAGAAAACTCATACTCCTTTCGCCATCCAATTAAAATAACTCTTTGGCGGTTTTGGGAAACCCCGAAGTCTTTAGCATTTAATATACGGTAATCAATTTTATATCCTGCGTTTGATAAATCCTCTTGTAAAGACCTGAAAATATCACCCTTCTGTGCGGTTATGATTCCTTTAACATTTTCAAAAATAAAGAATTTCGGATTGTATTTGACAATAAATTTAATGTATTGCTTATATAAAAAATTGCGCGGGTCACCTTTCATACGATTTGGATCTCTAGAGATTCCAGCGGATGAAAATGCTTGGCAGGGAGGGCCTCCTACTACCAAATCTACTTCTTGGTCCTGTTGTCGAGACAAATGTTCATCAATTTTATAAGTTATATTATTGAAGTTTTTATCATTTATTTCTGCTTCAATAACTTTATTAAGTATATAGTCAGGAACTTCACTATAAAGTTGGTCTCGAGAAATCTTCTTCATTAAATATTCTTCATAAACGTTGAGTTTTTCGATCTCTTTTAGATAATAGTATGCCTCTCTAGTTCTTAAAGTATTACACGCACTTTTATCGACTTCAATATGCGAAATTATATTGTATCCTGCTTTTCGAAAACCTTCAGATAGGCCTCCAGCACCTGCAAATAAATCAATCACGTTCATGCCATATTCCAACTCCTCAAAACAAGTATACCAAGCTTTTTAAAAAAATTCATAGCAAGTATGAAGGGAAGTCAAGTAAGGAAAATGACTATCCATTATTTAAAAACTATAACTCTGTTTGACTATTAATATTGTCAAGGAGAATATTGTACAAAAAAAGGATATTATTTTGGCCATACACTAATAAAATTTTTGTAAAGATCGATGGTTCTTTGATCAATTTGCGGCTTCTTCCATTCTGAGTAATGAGTTATTAGCTTATTTTGGGGAATAACACTTTCGTTATAAGCAGTTTTCTTTTTTTCGAAATCGCTATTTTTAATTGAGGAGTTTAATTTTCCATATAAAACAGTTAGGTTCCCAATTTTTCTTGTAGTATTGAATCTTGACTCTTCGTCTTGAAAGTTCACTAACCATTGACTATCTTCATTCGGATTTTTAGGTAAAATGTGCTCTAAATTCACTTCTAAAGAACTCTCGTTAATCTTTATCTCAGGATTTTCAAAGTTGTAAATTTCTTTTAGGATGAACCTAATTATCGACTCTTCTCTGGTGGTTTTTATAATTTTATTGTTGAAATGTTCATAAATAGTAGAGTCATTTTCAATAATATTGCTGATTTGTTTTTTTATTTGTTCAACTTGAGTATATTTTCCTTCGTAAATCTCTTTAGCTAGAGACGGGTAGAACTGCTCAAGTGTATTAGCGTTAAAATCAGAAATGAAAATATTTCTAATTTGTAAACTTATGATTTTTGTCAGAATTATATTGATATCATTAGATGGAAAATCTTTTAACCCCATTGCTATAATTACAGGTTTATACTGGTTAGCGCTTAGTAATGTAAGGGTTTTAATAGCTTTTGCATATTGCAAATTTTCCTTTTCAGTACCATCGAGTTTTTGAGAAGGTTTTTCGATTTTTAAGAAAATGTCTGATGCTTTTGCTAGTTCATCCAAAAAAACTGTAGCAGATTCTATATTAGTCAATTTCTTTTTATCAGCTATGCGAGTATATAAGTTGTTTGAGGGAGTTTTCCCTTTAATAGTATTTACATATGCACTTAAAAATTTCCCTTTACTAATTCTGTCTGTATTAAATTCAATTGTTGACCAGACGGGTTTAACAGTTCCTTCACCAAGAGTCCTGACAAGCCGGTTTTTCAACACATAAAAATCTTCTAATTGTAACCCCGTACTATTTAAAGTTTCAAACATTTCTTCTGCAATATTTTCAAAAGATGTCTCTATAATTATTACCAAAACTCTTTTTATTATTGACTCAGCAAAATCAGATAATTGATCTTTAGTGGGAGAAGAACCGAAATTTTGATGGATTAATTCAATTATATAATTATAGTTATTATATATAGCATTATCATAATCGGATAAAATATAATCTTTTGGGAGTTGTTCGCCCTTGAATATAAATTTATGGAGCATGTTATTTGCTTCATCATTTTCAAAGATAATTTTGTAGTTAATATCACTAGTTTTTTTCCAGTGAGATGTGTATAAAAATAATCGAGTCAAAGCATCAGCTGAATCTTTAGCATCACTGTCAAGCTTTTTGAGCTCATTAACTATAGCAGTAAGAATCAGTAAGGAGGTAATAGTTCTTTGTTGACCATCGTAAATATATTTAGTATTACTTTCGTCTTCATCGATTCTAATAGTAATGAAGTTCAACACATGAGTTGACTCCGGATCCAAGTAAACTGAATAAAAATCCTTAAAGAGTCTAGACACTTGTCCCTTTTCCCATTCATAAGGTCGTTGACTATACGGAATATTCAATGTGCCATAAGATAAAGACAATAGATACTCTAAGTTTTTTGTATCTGCTTCTAATAATTTCATAAAAAACACCTCTTCAAATAAATTTACTTTAGTACATAATAATACCATTTTTTGAGAACTATTTTGGGTGTCATGTATTAATTAATTGATTATAATCACTACCAGTAAAAAATAGAGGTGCATCCTTGAATGAAGACTAGTCATTTTATAAATTAGTAACCTTTAAGTGAACAGCTTTCACTACTTTAAAGGGGGAACTATAATTGTTGAATGTAATACTGGGGCTAACCGATGATATCCTAAGTACCCTTACTAATATACGTAATAGTAGTAAGGGAGATATTATTATTTTGAACTATGATATACACGACATAGAAGAGTTTGAGGGAGTAATTTGTCTGCCTCCGCGACTAGTAGAAGGATATATATATGCGTATGATAGAGTGGTTTATCACAAATCAATATATATATATCCTACTTGTTAATAAGAAATTCAAAAGGAGATAAGTATATGACAATATATAAAAAGCTAGTAAGAGATAAAATCCCACAAGTAATCGAAAACAGCGGTCTTCAATTCGAAACCCGTATTTTATCAGAAGAAGAATACAACACAGAAGTAACGAAGAAACTCACAGAGGAGCTTCGTGAATATGAGAAAACTGATAATCAGAAAGATGCAATAGAAGAGCTCGCAGACATTCTCGAGCTGATTCATGCAGCTGCGGAACTCAATGGATCTTCGTTTGAAGAAGTTGAAGAAGTTCGTGTCAAAAAAGCAGAAAAACGCGGCGGCTTTAAAGAGCGTATCTTTTTAATCGAGGTTGAGGATGAGTAAACTGCAACTAGTCACTTCTCAGCTCGTGAATCACTTGAGCCGACTTTCTCAAAATGCTGTAGAGATTAATTGGATCATGGCATTTGCGATGAAGTCGGGTGTGAGAATCGTAACACCATTTTTGAAAGAAGCTGCGGACCGAGGTGTGCCCATCAAGCTATTGATTGGTGATTATCTTTTCGTAACGCAACCGGAAGCACTTGAGATTCTGCTAGATGAATTACCTTCTGCTGAAATTCGTTTATGGAAAAGCGGAGGTGCTTCGTTTCATCCGAAATCTTACTTATTCCGCGGAAAAGAAACTTCGCATCTGATTGTTGGCTCGTCCAACCTGTCCCGCTCCGCATTGACCGAAGGGGTGGAATGGAATTTGATGGCGCCGACTTCAGTGGATGAAACGGTATTTGATGAAGCGGATGAGCAGTTTTTAGCGCATTTCTACGCCGATCAGACGATTCCTTTGAACAAAGAAACGCTCCAGGAATATAAAATGCTTCATGAAAAAGCGAATCTCAAACGGCCCATCAGCCCTGTGTGGTCGGAAGCAGAAGAAACCGGGCTTATGCTGGGGGGAGCGCAGTCCCAAGAAATTATTGAAACAGCAGCCCCGTACATAACCGAATTAAAGCCTCGGCCTGCCCAGCAGGAAGCGCTTGATGCACTCGATACTGTGATAAAGGAAGAATACACTCGCGCGATGGCTGTGCTTGCGACAGGGCTTGGGAAAACTTATCTCGCGGCGTTTTTTGCGAAGAAATTCAAACGAGTGTTGTTTGTTGCCCATCGCCAGGAGATCCTCCAGCAGGCAAAAGAATCATTCCAAAAAGTTCATCCACATAAAAAATCTGCGTTCTACCATGCAACTGAAAAAGATACCTCCGCGGATTTTCTGTTCGCTTCCATCTATACACTGGGAAGCGAGTATCACTTGGATCAATTCGAGCGGGATGCGTTCGATTTAATTGTCGTGGATGAATTCCACCATGCAGCTTCTCCGACTTATAGAAGGTTGATGGAGCATTTTGATCCGCAGTTTTTACTCGGGATCACAGCAACACCGGATCGGATGGACAACCAGGATGTCTATGCCTTATGCGATGGCAACGTGGCCATTTCGATTCATTTCCTCGATGCCATCGAACGCAATTGGCTCGCGCCGTTTCGTTATTTTGGCGTATACGACAACACCGATTACTCGAAGATTCGCTGGCTCGGGAACCGCTATGATGAAGAGGAACTGCTTCAGGCGCAACTGAGGGAAGACTATGCTGAAGCGGTATTTGAGGCGTGGCAAAAGCACAAACAAACGCGTACGATTGTCTTTTGTTCGACGGTTCGACAGACGCAGTTTATGGATCAATTTTTCCTGGAGCGCGGCATTCGTTCGATGAGCTTATCGGGCGGTACGCCTGCAGAAGAAAGGAAAGCAGCGAGAGCTAAGTTGGATTCAGGAGACTTGGAAATTATCTTCACGGTTGATTTGTTCAATGAAGGCGTCGATATTCCAAAAGTGGATACTTTGCTATTCATCCGTCCTACCGAGTCGCTCACAGTCTACACCCAGCAAATCGGCCGGGGACTGCGCATTGCGGACGAAAAAGATCATTGCGTCATTATCGACTTTATCGGCAACTACCGTAACGCGGATTTAAAGCTTTCCGTATTTGATACAGCGCCACAGTCCAAAGGAAAAGCTCAAGGTGTCGAACCGTTAGTTCCTGCGAATTGCGATTTCATTTTAGAATTGGCAGTCGTCAATTTATTGGAAGAGCTACGGAAAAAACGAGCGCCTAGAAAAGAAGCAATGGTTCTTGCTTACCGTGAATTAAAGCGTGAGCTCGGCAGACGACCGACATATTTGGAATTTCATCTCCAAGGAACGGCGGACTCGAAAACAATCAAGCAAGAATTTGGCAGCTGGTTCGGCCTGCTCGCTTATGCGGCGGAGCTGAATGCAAACGAGATTGAAGTATGGATAAAGCATCAGAATTGGTTTTTGGAAGTTGAGAAGACCGGCATGAATAAAAGCTATAAGATGGTTATATTGAGTTACATGCTTTCGAGGGGCATGGAGAGTTGGCTGAAGCCAATCACGCCAGTGGAAGCCGCACCGTATTTCCACGAATTCCTGACGGCGAAACAATACCGTTTGAATGAAGACTTCAATGATGTGCAGGGCAGAAAGCTCAGGAATTACGATGAAAAGAAAATTGCAGATCTGATTGAACGGATGCCGATGACGAAATGGAGCAGTAGTGCGAAAGGCGGTTTAGTGACATTCGATGATAAGTTGTTTTCATTGAATTTATCGCCAACTATAGAGCATCAACGAATTCTATATGACTGGACAAAGGAAATTGCGGAATATCGACTGCATGCTTATTTTGAGCGTAAGGCAGCGAAAAGAAATTAAGAGGACCACAGGGGAGCGTCGTACTACTCTCTCTGTGGTCCTTTTGGTATTAACTAAAGTTATTATGAAAATTCGAGGAAGAAATCCCGGGTAATGTCTTCCGAGCTCATATTGGTTTGCTTAGAAAGATATACACGTATTTTGTCGGAATCATTCTCAGCCAAGAGCTTCTTAAAAGTGGCCGTGTTTTGTTCATAGCCTTGAAAATAAGTGCTTTCACTTTCAGGGTTATGATAGAGCTTTAAATATTCCTCGTAATCCTTTGCGTTCAGCTTGCCTTCGATTTGAGATAATACCTGTTCCCATTTCTTGCTTTTCTTGTTGGGGAGAGCGACTTTCTTTTTATCTACGCTGACTTGTTCGAGTATTTTCTTAAGATCAAGTTTATAACCAATCAGCTCGCTTCTTTGGCTGGTACTCAAACTCGGAAGAATCTCGTCATTGTAAAACTGGTAATGCTGCTCCAGATAAGGAGTTGTTCTTGAGGTGACTTTCTCGTTCTTGCGCTCATTTTGCTGTTTAGCAAATTGGTCAATTTTATCAACAGCCGGTTTTATGAGATGGGCGTTTTTCGTAAGTTGGTCAACGACTTTCGGTCCGTGCTTTATTGCTAAACCGGCAACTAGTTTTACTGGAATCTTAGCCATGGCAGAAAATCCTCTCCTTTGTTTATACCTACATTATAGTAAAAATGTGCCTGAAGGAAGAGCTATCTGAATTACGGCTGGGCATATACTCATTACGCTTAAATCCGTGAGCAATCTATTTGAAAAATAATACCCCGGAAGGTATATTTAGTTTATAAATAACTTATCAAACAGGAGGAACCCACATGCAAAACCAAGTAACTGTTTACTCAACCAATACATGCCCATACTGCACTATGCTCAAAAATTATTTGGATCAAAACGGGGTTGCTTACACCGAGGTCAACGTCCAGGAAGATCAGGCAGCGGCGAACCGCCTTGTTCAAACCACTGGCCAAATGGGCGTCCCACAGGCGAATGTCAACGGCGAGTGGGTGCTCGGCTTCGATCCGCAGCGTGTTCAGTCGTTACTGAAGCAATAAAGTATTCACAGTAAATTTTTTAAAAAAACTTTCAACATCCTGTCTCCTTTTCCGCAGTGTCCATCTATCTAAGAGATGAAAGGCAATTTTCTTAGAATAGGGGGAAGGCTGATGGAAAAGGAGTTTTTTGTTGCGGCGATTGAGCATCCGGAGTTTGGGGAAGTGTACCGCTTTTTTGAGGTGGATCCGGCGACCGGGGAAGAGCAGGCGATTGATCCGTTCGATAGCGGGATGGTGAAGCTTTATCATGAGACACCGCCGGAATTGTTCTATATCACGTCAAAGCGCGGGGCGGATGCGAGCGGGTTTTACCAAGGGGAGCAGTTTGTCGTGCAACGCGGCTCGAAGTTTGCAGGCACGACCACGGCGAAATGCCCGAAGCGTTATTTGAAGCTGCGGGAAGAGTTATTGCTGTCGGGGAAACTGATGCCGCTTGGCCACCAGTATTTGGTGATGGAAGATGTCGAATTCGCGTCGCCTTTGATTGCGATGGGTGTCGCGATTGGGGGTTGGGCGAAGGGAGCGCATGATTGGAAGAGGATTTAAATGCGGCGAAACGTAGACTCAGTTCCAACTGACAATTTAAGAAGAAACGGCAAAAGCATCGCTCATAGCGGTGTTTTTTATATTGTAAAACAAAAAACACTGACAAAATCTCAGTGTTTTCAGATGATGCGTTTCAGTTAAATCTTTCTTCAAAAACTTATTCCCCAACCATCCCGTCGCCATCTCGATCGTCCATATGCGGATAGAGCCAATGGTCGCTCGTGATCGGCATGGTGAAGCCGGCGTCTTTGGCTTCTTGGATCGTCACTTGGCCGTTGCCGTTAGTGTCGACGCTTGAGACGTCACCGCTTGCGGCTGGGCTGCTCGTTTCCGGCGCGCTTGCTTCTGCTTCTGCGGGCTCACTGTCGGTCAAGCCGAGGGCGGCGTTGACTTCATCGGGGTTGACGTTATCGAATGTGTCGACCACTTCGTTGCCTCTAACGGTGTAGCTGTATTGGTAGCTGGACGGAATTTGCGTTTCGGTATCGGGATAGCTGATGATGGCTTCGAAATCGGTGGCGCCGCCCGCATCACGAATGACGTCTTCCATATACGCCTGGTCGCCGTGGCGGTTGAGCGTGCTTTCTTGCGGGGTGATATTATAGGCGTTCGATACCCCGCCGAGTGAATCTGCGATGACGTGCCCTTCGTCCAGAATATCGCTTTCGACGCCTGGCACTTTGGCTTCGTCGGAATAATAACGGCCGGTTGACAAGACCGGTTCGCTCGCGTCATCTTGCAAGATGATTTCGTCCGCGATGACGCGCTCTAATTGGCCGTGTTCGTTCGTGAACGCCCAGTATTCACGGTCGCCAAAGCCGATGGATACGACGGTATTCGCTTCGCGATAGCCGGACAGGTCGCCGCCGTCGACTTCAACGAGTTCGTATCCGGTGAAGCGGTCGTCTGCCGGTTGCGCTTCTGTTTCTTCTTCTGGCGCTGCGGTTTCAGTATCAGCTGGCTGTTCGCTGGAAGTTTCCTCTTCGCTTTCTTCGGGTGCTTCGGTTTCTTCTGTCGCATCGTCCGCGACTGCGGTTTCAGTGGTGGTTTCTTGTTGTACTTCTGCCTCAGTGGTGGCAGTTTCTGCTGCGTCTGTGCAGCCAGCCATCAAGACGGCCAGCAACAAGACGATCCAATAGTTCATCTGTTTTTTCAATTCAAGACACTCCTCTTGTCGGTCGTGGTGCAATTTAGGTCATTGGCGGCATCGGTTCTGTTGATCGGATAGAGCTGTTGGAAGAAATATGTTCCTTTATTCATTATTATACCAATAATTTACAACGATTATAAGAGGATTCCCAGTTCCGCTGTCAGAAAAAATAAATCACTGTTTATTTGAGAATGATTATCAATTGGGGTATGATAACTGTACTAAAGAATTCTTAGGAGGAATAGCGATGCAAATATATTGGACGAAAATCAATCACATCATCGAGGAAAGCCCGGAAGTAAAAACGTATCTGCTTGATTTGCCGGAAGGCTTTACGTGGCAGGAAGGCTCGCATACTCATTTCGCATTTGAAGGGTTTGATGTGGGGGAGAAACCAAACCGCGGCTTGATCCGCCATATGTCGATCTGCACCTTGCCGCACGAAAAGTCGATCGGCATTACGACGCGCATTAAAGATCAATGTTCGGAGTTCAAGTCGATTTTGCGCGACATGAAACCGGGCGACGAAGTGGCGATCTTCAAGACGCATTCCAATGTGCCGCTGAAGCGTGAGGACAAGAATGTCTACCTATTGTCATCAGGGGTTGGCCTCGCGACATTCCGCCCGCTTGTGCTGGAGTATTTGAGCAATGCCGAAGGGGTTCAGTCGGTTCACTCCTTGAACGTGGATTCGTCCAAGCAGTATTTGTTCCAAGATGTTTTCGAAACAAACCCTGAGCATAAGTTCACGGCGCAATTCGTCGATAGCCGCGCAACGTATTACGAAGCGGTCAAAGGCTTTGCGAGTGATGCGGACGGTTTATTTTATATCGTTGGCAGTGATGAGTTTTTGAAAGAGAACATTGAATTGCTTCGCGGACAAGGGGTGGCGCGCGAACAGATCCTGCTCGATAAGCGTGAGCAGTCGATCGCGGAATTTTTGCCGGACGCGCAAAGCGTATAAGCGACTGAAAAAAGCCTAAGCTCCTGTTTTGAAGGGAGCTTAGGCTTTTTTGGATTGACGCTATGGTTTATTCGAATGCGACGTTGTGCTGGACTTGGTCTTGGTTGGTCCATTCGATGGTCGTTCCCGGTGCGACGGTGATTGTGTCTTCACCAAATTCATAATCGGCGATGTCGACAGAGACGGTATCCATCATTTCTGCGCCTTCTTCAACGATAACGGTCATCTGCATGACTGGATGCGGTTCGCAATAGACTGCGTATTCGCCGGTTTCATTGAAGACAAAGCTAGTCATTTCGCCGTTTGACAATAAGTCGGACGCTTCGCCGCTCATCGCTTCAGGCGCGCTTGCTTGCTCTTCGCTTTCTGTGTCTTCAGCTGGTTCTTCCTCAGCTTCTTCCTCCGCAGGCTCTTCTTCAGTAGATTCGTCTCCTGCAGCATCTTCCTCATTTTCCATCTCTTCGTCCATTGGCTCTTCTTCTGTGTCTTCCATTGGTTCTTCTTCAGGCATTTCTTCCATCTCTGCGCTTTCTTCTTCCGCTGGCGCTTGCATGTCTTCTTCGTTCGCTGAGTCGTCTTGTCCACAAGCGGCGAGTGACAACATGCCGGCAGCGAGCATTAAGGTGAATTTTTTGTTGATCATGTTTTTTTCCTCCTTTTTGTAAGTGCTTCTTGCTTAGTAAACGCAGCGACAGGCAAAATAGATCAACTTTTGGGCAAAATCGTTTGTTTTCTTTTCGGAGGTAACCAGAGAACCTTGGTTTGCGACTGTTTTCAGGTATAGAGCACCACGATTAAAATCGCCACAGTCGTGTTCCATAAAGCGTGAGCAACGATCGAAGCGGTCAATCTGCCGGTGTACAGGTACAAAACCGTATACAAAACACTTGGGATGAGCAAATCGATCCATTCAACCCAATTCCGCGGCAAGTGGCCGGCTGCGAAAAAAACGATCGACAACACGGCGGCGCCATAAAGCGCAAGTTTAGAGTCCTTGAATATACCGGCGAAGGCACCAATAAAAAAGCCGCGATTGTACAATTCTTCGACAAGGCCGCCGCCGATAATGCCAAGCGGCAAGTACCACCAAACATTGGCCCATTCACCGCCGAGCATGGCGATGATGTCGGCTACATCTTGGCGCTCTGCACCACCGGTCTGCGGGATAATCCACAGAAATTGGAGCAATGTCCAAACTAATGCGGCTGCGGCTCCGAGCAAAACGTCTTTTTGCCAATGTGCCGCTGTCCATCCGATGCCGCGAAAATCCATGCTCAATAAACGCAAGCCAACGTATAACAATGGAAGAATCAGTACGGCTTGCAAGACGCCAATCAAGGTTAAGCCCACTCCGCTATACCCACCAAACAGCCCCATTTGAAATGGAATTTGTGTGGCGGCGAATAATAAAAATCTGGTGACGATAACACTAAACCATATAGCTAAACGCTTTAGCATAAGATCCACTCCCCGGTAACGGTGTTAGTCCGTGGCGTTCGATTTCTTTCTATACGGTCATTATACGCCGTTAAAGATGGAATTCTGCGAAAAGCCGTTTGATCTGCTAGCTAATGAGGGAAAATAAAGCTATGGTAAAAATGAAACCATCCTGCTAAAAGCAGTAAAATACATTTCCACATTGGAGGAGCCATGAAAAAATTAATGCTGTATTCAGTTGCCGGTGTTGCGGCTCTCACCGCTATGTCTGGTGCCGCACTAAAGCTTTACACACCACTTGGGTCGAGCCCGGATAAGCGACAGCGGGACCGCTTTTCTGGCTTGTCTAATTACAACGAAGGGAAATTCGTCAATGACGAGGAAGAAACGGCCGTCGATTTATCAGAAGGCTTGTCGATGCTGAAGGATTCTTTGTTTGCGGGGGAGGTCGAGCGCACTCCTTTAGGAACGTTGCCGGTTGCGGAAGTTGACTGGGCGCGCATTGAAAGCCCACGAGACAGTGTGACGTGGTTCGGCCATTCGACCTTTTTATTGAGCATCGACGGCCGTAAATTATTCATCGATCCGATGCTTGGCAACCGGGCCTCTCCATTAGCCTTTGTCGGAAGCGCACGCTATAGCCACGACTGGCTTGCCACAATTGATCGCTTGCCGCCAATTGATGCAGTGCTGTTAACGCATGACCATTACGACCATCTAGATTACGAATCCATTCGTGCGCTGGAAAGTAAAGTCGGGCATTTCTATGTGCCGCTTGGCGTCGGTGTGCATCTTTCGCGCTGGGGCGTGGAAGGTGCGCGCATTACCGAATTGAATTGGTGGGAAGAAGCGCAGCTTGGAAACTTGACGCTCGCGCTGACACCGTCGCGGCATTTTTCGGGGCGCGGCTTGTTTAACCGCAATTCGACGCTATGGGGCGGCTGGGTCGTGCTCGGTGAAAAGACTCGCTTTTATACGAGCGGCGACGGCGGCTATGGCAGCCATTTCAAGGAAATCGGCGATGCTTACGGGCCGTTCGACCTTGCTTTGATCGAAGGCGGCCAGTACGATGCGCGCTGGGAGTCTTCTCATATGACGCCCGAGCAGTCAGTGCAGGCGCACCTGGACGTTCGGGGAGAGAAGATGATGCTCGTTCACTGGGCGGCGTTCACGTTGGCGTTCCATAGCTGGACAGACCCGATTGAACGTGCGTCTAAGGAAGCCGTGCGGCAAGGTGTAGAACTTGTCACGCCAAAAATCGGGGAAACGCTGTCTTTAGGCGCGCTCGATGCGTATACGCCGGTCCGCTGGTGGGCGCAGTGAATGGACGCCGGTTTCCAATATTTGAGATTGAGGTGCCTTTCTTCTAAAATGGAGGCATCACGAGAAATTCGAAAAGAGGGATTAGATGACATTGACCAAAATTTCCATGCCCGATGCCATTCGCATCGAGACGGTGCGCCGCAGAGGGGCAGAAATTGGGGACTTGCTTGGCAGCGATAAGTTCGCTTCGCTCGGCTCAGACCTAGAGTCTGTGTTCCGTGACGGCTACCAAGTGAAATTCCTGACAATCAACGGGGCGAAGAACTTGCTGCGCTTGAAATTCGACCAAGAAGCGGACCTCGACTATACCGAGACAGAAAAAGGGCTTTCAGGCATTTCTATGGACGAAGCACAAGTAGAGGCGTTCCGGCCGATTCTGTCTGATAATTGCCGCTTAGAACAAGAACCGGGTGGCTCGTACCAGATTATATGGGCGGACTAAGTGAGTGAATACAAAAAAACGGACGAAGCATCAGCTTCGCCCGTTTTTTTATAGTTTCCGGAATTTCTTCAAAGCTAGCGTATTGATCAAGTACAGTACCAGCGCGTAAGCCGTAAGCCCCGCAAGATGGCCCCAGATTTCTGCGAAGCCGTCGCCATAGACCATGACGCCTTTAATAGCGGCAGCGCCGTAATAGATCGGCATGATGTAGGATAAATTGCCGAGATGATACGGGATCAAGTCTAGCGGGATGAGCCCTGAGAAGAATACTTGCGGAATGATGGTGAACGGGATCAACTGGACGACTTGCAGTTCGGTGCCCGCGAAAATAGAGATGGTGGCGCCGAATGACACGGCGGTGACAGCGAGCAGCACCATCGTCAAGAGCACCCAGCCGATATTGCCGGCATTGCTCAGCTGCAAGACATAGATCGCGTACAAAACGATGAGGATTGCTTGGGCGATGGCGAACACGCCGTAGCCAGCGGTATAGCCGGCAATGACTTCACCACGCCGAATTGGAGTCATCATCAAGCGTTCAAGCGTTCCGCGGCTGCGTTCACGAACGAGCGCCATCGCGGAAATGATGAACACGAAAAAGAATGAGAATAACGCGAGAAACACATAGCCGAGCGAATCGAAGGTGCTCTGATCCGGCGTTCCGTAGACATAGTCCACGTCGGTTTTGGCGCTCGGGTTGATCGAAGCCATCGCATCTTGGATTTCTGCCATGGCGGTGGCGCCTTTTTTGGACGGTTCGTACAGCGTAATGGCCATGCCCACATTTTCTGGAAAGCGCAGGACGGCGTCAACGTCTTGATGCTGCTGAAGGTAATCGTCCGCTTGTTCCGCTTGGGCGGAGGTTAAATCGACCACGTGTAGCTCTTGTTGTTCCAATGCGCTGACGATAGGTGCCGGAACAGCTTCTCGCTCAATGCCGACGGTCGCGACGTAATCCGAATCGCCGAGCAGTAAGTAAACCAAAGTTAAAATCAGCAACGGGGCGACGAGAATGAGCATGACGCTGCGCTTGTCGTTGACGGTTTGGCGAATGACGCGTTTCGCTAACTGGATCATGAGCGCGCCTCACTTTCTGAAGCGGCGAAGAACAAGTCTTCGATGCGTCCGCTTGCGGTTTTGTCGAGCAGTTTCGGGACGGTGTCGTATTCGATGAGCTGGCCATTATACAAAAGTGCTCCTTTGTCGCATTCGATTACTTCGTCCATAACATGCGTCGAGACGACGATGGTCGTGCCTTGCGCTTTAAAAGATTGAAATTGCTTCCAGATTTTTCGGCGCAGCACCGGGTCGATGCCGGCAGTCGGTTCGTCGAGAAACAGAATATCCGGCTTGTGCAAAATCGCGATGGCGAGCGACAGCCGCTTTTTCATGCCGCCGGAGAAATTTTTCACCAATTTTTTTCGGTGGTCGGTCAACTCCACGATGTCGAGGACTTCGGTGATGCGTATATCGAGCGCCTGTTTCTTGATGGGGTAGAGGCCGCCAAAGAATTTCAAATTGCCATATGCCGATAAATCGTCGTACAAAGCATCGTTTTGCGGCATAAAACCGAGTCGTTTTAAAACCGCCATATCGGGCATCTCGGTATCGCCGAAACGAATCGTGCCGCTATCTGCCGGCAATGCCCCGATCATCAAGCTGATCAAGGTCGTTTTGCCGGAACCGGATGGGCCGAGCAAGCAGCAGATTTCTCCTGCTGTAATGGTGAAGCTCAAATCTTTAATAACTGGGGTCTTGCCGAAACTTTTTTTGACATGAGAAAGCTGAATGTCCATGATGGTTCCTCCTCCGTCTGCCGGAGCCAGGCGTAGTGGCCCCGGAAAATTGGGCTGTTTTTCTTGTTCATTTGCGGCTAAGATAATAAACAAACTGTCGTTTTACTTCTTGGGTTTAGTATAGTCCCTTAGCCATAAGCGGACAATCATCAAAACTAGGCAATCTGTTGCTTAAACAACACATGGGAAGAAAGTGTTGGAAAATGTGTGAAGGAGGAACAAAAATGAGCGAAAATCCAACTGATTTGCGGGTCGTTCGGACGAAACAAGCGATCCGTTCGGCCTTGATAGCCTTAATTGAAGAAAAAGGCTTTGAAGCCATTAGCGTTAAAGACATTACCGAGCGGGCGACTATTAACCGCGGCACCTTTTATAGCCATTACGAGGACAAATTTGATTTGATGGACAAATGCTAAGAACAATTGCTGAAGGAAATGGAAACTAAGATTGTTCCCAATATTCCAAAGCTCATCGAAGAGACGAAACAACACGATGCTGGGCCAATGCCAATCTCGGCATTGATGCCATTTTTTGAATTCCTCCGCGCCAATCAAAGTTTCATGAAAGCATTACTGGGGCCAAAGGGAGACGCGGCCTTCCAGGTCAAAATGAAAGAATGCTTGAACCGGGGATTATTCGGGCGGGAAAATGCAATTTTCAATGCGGATGGCCTGCTAGTGCCTCCGCGTTATTTGGCTTCGTACATTGCTTCCGCCCATATCGGGGTCATCCAGGAATGGCTCAATGGGGAGCAATCGAGCCGCCAGAAGACATCGCGCGCATCATTTCAGGAATGACCATTCACGGCCCGCTTTTTGCAGCAGGCATCCGGCAAAAACCCGATGCGTGAAGCGGTTGGTCGATTGTTTAAGGCATTTTGGAAAGGGTAAATAAGGCTCATGAATCGAAAACAAGCAATCGACGAGGAGGATTTCTTCAATGGATTATATTAACTTAGGAAAGTCGGGGCTGCGCGTCCCGAAATACATTCTCGGAACGGTCCCGTTCAGCGGCACGAATGGGTTTGAGGCGGCAGGCAATATCCAGGAAAACGAAGCGAGCCGCATGATCGACCTGTCGCTTGAAGCAGGCATTAATATGTTTGATACAGCGAATTTATACTCGCAAGGCAATGCTGAAAAAGTACTGGGGGCAGCGGTTCGCGGCAAGCGGGATCAAGTCTTGCTGACGTCGAAGACCGGTTTTCCATTTGACGGCCATCAGAATGCGCGCGGCGCTTCGCGCAATCATTTATTGAAATCGATTGATGAATCCTTGACGCGCTTGGGTACAGATTACCTTGACCTGTACTTTGTCCATTTATGGGACGGGCAGACGCCGGTTGAAGAAACGGTTGAAACGATGAACGATTTGATCAAAGCCGGCAAGATTCGCCATTGGGGCGTGTCGAACTACAGCGGCTGGGCGCTGGCCAAAACACATACCTTTGCGGAACAAAACGGCAAGATTCCGCCGATCACCCAACAAATTTACTACACGCCGGAAGCGCGCGAAGCGGAGTATGAACTGCTTCCAGCGGGTGCAGAACTCGGAGTCGGCTCGATGATTTGGAGTCCGCTCGGCGAAGGCTTGTTGAATGGCAAAATCGGCCGTGACAAACAAGCTCCGGAAGATACGCGCCAAGGCGGCGGCTGGCCGGAGCCTTGGGTATACGATCAGGAACGCTTGTATACAGTGATCGATGCCTTAGAGGAAGTGGCAGCCAATCATAACGCCACTGTGCCACAAATCGCTTATGCGTGGGTGCGCGACCGTCCGAACGTCGGGCCGATCGTCATCGCAGCACGCAATGAAGAACAGCTGAAAGAAAATATCGCTTCCTATAAGATTAAGCTGAAGCGTGATGAACACGATTTGATCGAAGCAGCTGCGCGTCCGGCACCGTTCTATCCACATTGGCACCGCGCCATGAGTGCGCCGGACATGGCGAGCCCGTCTGAACAGGGTTACCTAGACGGATACAAGAAGACAATGGGCATTAAAAAGTCATAAGTAAAACCCGGCATGCAATCGCGTGCCGGGTTTTCGGGTTCTCGAGAAATTTAAGAAGCTGTATTTTCCGAAGCTTATCGCTCGCTTTCCGTGGGCTCGCGCCCAAGCCTCCTCAGCCGCTTCGCGTCTTGCGGGGTCTCGGTCGTCTCGCTGATCCACTGGAGTCGAGCGAACGCTTCTCCTCTACTATAAAAAAATAGTAAGACAAACCAATGCCTTGGTCCGTCCTACTAATCTTAGTATGTTTTTTGTTTATAGGAGACTAAAAATTTCTTGAACACTCTAAAAACCCATCATAAATTACGTGCCGGGTTTTGTTTTTCTTGTTTACTGGGTTTCCGTAAAAATCGAGCTGACGGCCATTTTGGCGATGGTGCCGCTGGACATGATGAACTTGTCGACTTGGATATGCGAGAAGCTCGGCAAATGTTCTTCCCGTTCGACTTCGACAGTCGTATGAACGTCTGGAGACATGCGTTCGACGGCAGTCGCGATCAATAGTGATTTTCCGTCTGTCAGCATCTGGTCTTCGATGCGGTCATCCGCAAAAATCAGCACCGCTTTTGCCTGCTCGACATTGGCTTGCCGCAATATTTCTTCGTGCGTGGCATTGCCTCTGACGTAATGGATTCTTGAATTGAGCTCTTTGGCTTTTTCCAGCCGGTCGATGACGACGACTTCTGTTGTGGCGTCTTGCTTTAAGATTTCAGCAATGGCGTGCTCTGCTTTATAGGACCAATCAATGATGACAATATGGTGGCGCCCTTTATACATCAACTCACCTCTTTCTTTCATTCTTCTATGTAAGGACAAACTGTCGATGGCTTTTCCGATAAACGAAGCAAATAAGCCGATGCCGACGATGTAGAGAAACGCGACAGTGAAAATTCTTCCGGCTAATGTGACCGGGTATAGGTCGCCATATCCGACGGTCAGGACAGTGGTCATCGTAAACCACAAGGCGTCTGCATAATTGGTGAACGTTGCCGGCTCGATGATCGGCATCATGAAGGTGCTGAAGGCAATCAACCCTAAAGTGCTGACGGTTAGCACGAGCCAGGACAAGCTGGTCACTTGCAAGTAAAGCTGTCGCAGGAGCAGCAAGTGAATCCCTCCTTTTTTCTTCAGTATACAGGGAGTGTGCAACGCAGCGGGTATTTTTTTCGTTATCAAATGAAGAAAAGAAATGAGGGATAAGAAATGAAAGCAGTCATTTTTGATATGGATGGGACTTTGTTTCAAACCGCTACCATTTTAGAAAAATCGCTAGAACAGGCATTTGCGATTCTTCGTGAGCGCGGCGAATGGCAAGGTGCGGCACCGATCGATGAGTACCGGAACATTATGGGCGTGCCGCTGCCTGCGGTATGGCAGGCATTGTTGCCGGAGAAGTCGGATGAATTGAAAGGTGAAATGGATGGGCATTTTCTTGAACGGCTGATCGACAACATCAGAGAAGGCCATGGCGCTTTATATCCGGGAGTGGAAGAGGTGCTCGAGAAACTTTGCTCGGAAGGCTACTCGGTGTTTATCGCAAGCAACGGGCTGGTGCGCTATTTAGAGGCGATTGTATCTTATTACGGCTTGAATCGATGGGTGACGGAAACGTTCAGCATCGAACAAGCTGCAACGTTCGATAAAGGAGACCTGGTCCGCATGATCAAAGAGAAATACGCGGTGACCGACGGCGCGGTTGTCGGAGATCGCTTGTCCGATATCCGCGCGGCGAAAGCGAACAACTTTGTGGCGGTTGGCTGCCGTTTTGATTTTGCGCAGGAACAGGAATTGAAAGAGGCGGATGTGGTGATTGAAGGCTTTGGAGAGCTTATAAACGTATTGGCTGAAGTCGAATCTCGCGAAAAGACAGCATTGAATATTCCCCTTCACAGAAAAGTGTGATAATATTGAAATAATTCAACGAAACGGAGGTGAGAAGAATGGAGAAATGTGCTGCGGTGATGGGTGTGAAAATGGAGGAAGCTTTGTATTTCACGCGTGTCATTACGTTTGATTTGACGCCAACGGGAGAAGTCTGCCCTTTTGTAGTCAATTTAAAATCACGCGCAGCTGATATCTGACATTCTTTTCACTAGTGTGAAAGACTGCCTGATACGGGCGGTCTTTTTTTTGTACCGATTTTCAAGCTGCGCCCTGGAGGCGTCAATCATGCAAATTACGGCACAACAATTAACCAAATCCATCGGCGGCAATGAAATCTTCACCAATCTATCGATTGAAATCAATGAACAAGAACGCATTGCAGTGGTCGGCCGCAACGGCTCAGGCAAAACGACTTTGTTCCAGCTATTGGCGGGACTGGAAGAGCCGGATGCCGGCACCATCATCCGGACAAAAAATACCCGAATCGGCTATCTGCACCAAATCCCGGACTATCCGGAATACAGCGTATACGAAGTCTTAAATGAAAGCTTCAGCGCCTTGCACGCCATGCAAAGCCGGCTGAGTGAGCTTGAGCAGCATTTGGCAAGCAGTGCCGATGAACGGATATTGCGGCAATACGGCGAATTGCAGGAGCAGTTTATGGAAGCGGGCGGATACGAAACAGAATCCAAAATCGCAGCGGTAGCGAATGGCCTTGGCATCACTTCGCTGATCGAGCAGCCGTTTGACGCGCTGAGTGGCGGCGAGAAGACGAAAGTCATGCTCGCACAGCTTATTTTAAGCAAACCATCTGTTCTCTTGCTCGATGAACCAACCAATCACTTGGATTTATCAGCGATTGAATGGCTGGAACATTATTTGGAGTATTACAACGGATCGGTCGTCGTTATTTCGCATGACCGTCAGTTTTTGAACCATGTCGTAAACAAGGTTTACGAAATTGAAGACGGCGAAATTTGGGAAAGCAAAGGCGATTATGACGCCTATTTACGCAATAAGCAGGCAAAAATGGAGCAGCAATTTGCAGCGTATAAAGAGCAGCAGAAGAAAATCCAAAAGATCAAAGAATCGATCCGCCGCCTGCGCCAATGGGCGAATGAAGCCTCACCGCCGAACCCCGATCTGTTTCGCAAGGCGAAAATGATGGAGAAAATGCTTGAGCGTATGCAACTAGTCAAACGGCCAGCAGCGGAAAAGGCGATGAACTTAAAATTGCAAGCCAAGGACCGTAGCGGCAAACGAGTCTTCGAGCTGCAGGAGGTGTTTCACGGTTTCGGCGACGAGGTGTTGTTTGCCGATGTTGACTTGTCGGTTTACTGGCAGGATCGCCTGGCGATTGTCGGCGACAACGGCACCGGCAAATCAACTTTGTTGAAAATTTTATTGGGCGAAATCGAGCCGGTCGGCGGGGAAGTACGCCGCGGCAGCAATGTCAAAATCGGCTATCTCGCCCAGCAGTTTGAAGCGTTTGACGGGGAGGCACGGGTCATCGAGGCGTTCCGTGAGCATTTGTCGATGACCGAAGGCGATGCCCGTCATGTGCTTGCGCAATTTTTGTTCTATGGCCACGACGTCTTCAAGCGCGTCAAAGACCTCAGCGGCGGCGAGAAGATGCGTCTGCGTCTCGCTCAGCTCATGCAAGAAGACTGCAATGTTCTCGTATTGGATGAGCCAACCAACCACCTCGACATCGAATCGCGCGAAGTGCTTGAGGAAACGTTAAAGGAGTTTAACGGCACGATTATCGCGATCAGCCACGACCGCTATTTTCTGCAAAAGCTGTTCACAAAAGTCGCTTGGATTGAACACCAAACTCTGACCTTACACGAAGGTTCGTACGAGTGGGCGGCGGACAAACAGAAAAACGCCGGCGGCATCTTGCAATAAATGAAATCGCCATAAAAAAACGTTCCCAGCATGATGCCGGGAACGTTTTTAATGCTCTTTATTTGTTGTGCGGTTAAACAATACGACCAAAATCGGCCCAACGACCGGCAGCAAGGCCAATTGCTTGAAGCGTGCGTCCGGCAATAAGCGGTACGTGGCATAAACCGACAAGCCCCATAACACGAACCAGTCGATGGTCATGACCGATACCAAACTGGACGTCTGGAACGCTTCCGCGTAGGTTTTCGGCGAGAAGCCGCGGAAGACGGTGAGGAAATTGATGATGCTGATGGCGGCAACAAAGATCAGCCACGCTTTTGAGCGCAGGATACGGTGCAGCCAGTTCGGCCCGCGGCGTGTTTTCTCAGGCGGCTTGTTGCCGAATGCGAAATACGGCAATAGCGAGAATGCCCCAACCCCGAATGATACAAGCGCAAACGGCCACGCCGGCCAGCGGAAGCGGTCATTTGGCACAAGCAGCGTCAAAAAGACGAGTGGGAAAATGCCAAGTGAGTTGAAAACGGCGAGAATGAGCGGGTCGACACCTTCCCAGTCTCCCATGAGCAGCGGGCCGAATTCGTATCCGCCAGAACCCGATGGCGCGAAAAAGACAGCGTATGTAATCATCATCAGCCAAATCACTAAAAATGCCATGCGTGCCACCTCGTTTTCCTTGAGTTTTCCTTATCATAACGCATACAGCCCCTGCTGTCTTTGCCGAACCTAAGCGTTATAATGAAAGCAATGAGGAAGAAAGGGGAATGGAAGATGGATGCATTGACGAAAAAGCGCGGCAAAGCCATTGCCATCGATTTTGCGGTATGCGCTGCGGTGAACGGAATCATCGAACCGCTGCTCCGTAAAAAGTTCAAGCAGGAATGGGTGCATGCGCTTATCACGCCGACCGCTTTGGCTTGGGGATTGGAATATGTGCAGTTGAAGACGCGCGGCCAGACAATCGGACACAAAGTAGCGGGCATCAAGATCGAAAGCGAAGACGGAGGGGAACTGACCAATCAGCAAATCTTTAAACGCCTTGCTTATCGTGATTCAATTATGCCGCTCGAATGGTACAAAGAACGCGGCCGAGACATGGGCGAACAAATGCCGCATGACCGCTTTGCCCATACTTTGGTAAGAGAACTCAAGTAGTAAAAGAAAAGGCGGCATCCCACGGGGTGCCGCCTTTTCTTTTTAGTTTTTCACAAACTCCGCAATTCGTTCCAACAAACCATCTGCAAGCGGCAATTCGGGGTCGGCATAAGCCGCTAGATTGGCTTCTTCGTCATCCGGTACAGATTTCAGCACATGGTTCATGTCGTCGACAATCAATAATTCAGAGCCAGGCTTCGCTTCGTGCAATAGTTCAGCGTCTGTTATTGGCACTTGCAAATCGCGTGTACCGCCGATGATCAGCGTCTCGGCGTTGAGTTGTTCGATTTGTTCAATGGGGTCATACGCCATCCACGACCGAAGATAAGGCTGAACGGATGGCCGGAAGACTTGCTGCAGTTCCGCACTCACATCATCCACGGTGTCGCCTCGAGCGAGTTGGTCGAGAATCGATTGTGCTTCTTCTACTTGCGCTGCCGGCAAAGTGCTGAGCTGTTCTTTCAATAGTTCATCGGCAGTTCGGCCGACGCCTGCTAGCGAGACATAGGAATCGGCACTTTCTTGATTGGCGGCAACGAGCCCGACGAGTGCGCCTTCGCTATGGCCGATGACTGTGACATCCGTAAACCGTTCATCTTCTTTCGCGAAGCGGATCCAGGCAGCTGCATCTTCCGCATAGTCATTAAAGCGCAGTTCGGATTCGGCTTTTGCAAGTGCAGCATTGTCGCCGACGCCGCGCTTATCGTAGCGGATCACGGCGATGCCCTCAGCTTTCAACTGTTCGGCGAGCATCTTCAGGCTATTGTTTTTGCCGGCGAGCGTCAGCGAGTTGCCGTCTTTATCGGTCGGGCCGGAACCGGCAATCAAAATCGCGACGGGGTAAGGGCCATCTGTTTCCGGAATTTCTTCGAGCGCCTGCATCGTACCGCCCTCTACGGCTGTTTCAATGATTTTCTCAGGGTCGGCGGCTGGTTCTTTCTCGCCGCGCTCGAGTGTGAAAGGGAACTTCTGATTTTGTTGCGTCATTTGACCCGTGATTTTTTCCGATTCGATGGCACCTTCGAATACCAATCGTTGTCCTTGCAAGTTGGCGTCGAATGCCACTTCCGGAAGATCAAGCTTAACGGTCGACAAAGGATAATTTTTAACGCCTTGCAGCGGAATGCTTAAGAACCCTTCGTCTTCTATAAATTCAATTGAAAAAGGAATCGGCTGTCCGGGCACTTCGATGGCGCCTTGCCAGAACCCGTCGATTTCCGATGCCGTTGCGTCTTTTTCTGCACGTTCGTTATTTCCGCTCGAGCATCCGGCAACGAGCAGGATTCCTGCGAGTGCCAGGAGAGCGGTTGTCCATTTAGTCATTTGTCTGCCTCCTCGTGCATCTGCTTCTTTAACTAGTTCAGCATGAGCATGTTCTTCTCCTCCCTATTTCAGTCGAATGGCTGATTTCCACTGCGTCATGCGAGCCGCTATACTGAAAAGGATTGGGAAAACGCATGGCGAAAGGACGGAGCACATGGAACAATACCGCATTAATCCGAACAACGGCCTCGAGTTCGGCATTTATACACTCGGCGATCATTTGCCGGATCCACATACAGGAAAACGGCAATCGGAAGGGGAACGCGTTCGCGAGATTATCCGCTTCGCACAACTCGCCGAACAAGCAGGCGTCGACTTTTTCAGCGTCGGCGAAAGCCATCAGGAGTATTTCGCTACGCAAGCGCATACGGTCGTCTTGGCGGCAATCGCACAGGCAACTGAAAAAATCAAAATTTCAAGCTCGTCGACCATCATCTCGACTTCAGACCCGGTTCGCGTATTCGAGGATTTTGCGACGATCGATTTGATTTCGCAAGGCCGCGCTGAAATCATCGCGGGCCGTGCATCGCGTGTCGGGCTTTTCGATTTGCTCGGCTACGATATCCGCTATTACGAAGAATTGTACGAAGAAAAATTCAAGCTATTGCTTGAAATCAATGAGCAGGAAACCGTCAATTGGAACGGCCGTTTTCGCGCATCGCTAAAAGATGCTCAAGTATTGCCACGCCCAGAACACGGCAGTCTGCCGATTTGGCGAGCGGTCGGTGGGCATCCATCGAGTGCTATTAAAGCAGGGCAGGCTGGCGTGCCGATGATGCTCGCGACACTTGGCGGACCGGCGGAAACTTTCAAGATGACCATCGACGCGTATCGCAAGGCCGCGACAGAAGCGGGCTATGACGCTGCGCAATTGCCGGTTGCGACTGCAGGGTTTTTCAATGCTGCTGAAACGACCCAACAGGCGCTTGCGGAATATTATCCACATGTGGATAAAGGAATGCTCAAAACCAACGGCCGCGGTTATCCACAGGAAGCGTTCCAGCACGGAGCAGAAAAAGAAAGCGTCATGAACATTGGCAGCCCACAAGAAATTATCGAGAAGATTCTTTACCAGCACGAGCTTTATGGGCATCAGCGCTATATCGCGCAAATGGATTTCGGTGGGGTGCCAATAGAGCGCCTCGAGCGAAATCTTGAGTTATTGGCATCAGAAATTTTGCCAGCAGTGCGCAAATACACGCGCCTCAAATAAGGTACACGAAAAGGCGTGCAGCTGACCTAGCTGCACGCCTTTTTTTATTGTATTGGTTTTGGTGCGGTGCGGGCAGTGACGGCCGTAGACTCGCTGAGAAAAGAGTCGAGGCTTCCCGGTGGCAACGGCCGGCTGAACAAATAGCCTTGCCCGAGAATCCCAAATGGTTTCAATAGTTCAGCCTGTTCTTCGAGCTCGATGCCTTCAATGACGATATGGGCATCAAGGTTTTTGCCGACTTCGATGATGGCGGCGAGGATGAACAAGTTCCGTCGATTAATCAGGACTTCATCAATCAAGGATTTGTCGATTTTCAAGGTATCGATTTCGACATTTTTAACAACGTTCAATGAAGAATAGCCAGCACCGAAATCATCGATGGCGATGCGCAGGCCGAGCTCCTTCAGCTCGCAAATGATGCGTGCCGACTGCTCGATGTCGAGCATGACGCTTTCGGTGATCTCGATTTCAAAGCGTGTCGCATCCACTTGTTCTTCTTCAAAAATGATGCGCACTTTTTCGCTGAAGTCGGGATCCTTGAATTGACGCGCTGACACATTGACCGAAATTTTTTGGGCTGCGTGGCCCAGTGCTGAAAATTCTTTGCTGTCGCGGCAGGCTTGGCGCAGCGCCCATTCGCCAATCGGCACAATCCAGCCGGTTTCTTCAGCAATAGGGATGAATTCCGACGGGGATACGTTGCCAAGCGGCGATTGCCAGCGAAGAAGCGCCTCATAGCCGATCACTTCACCGCTTGCCAAGTTGATTTGCGGCTGGTAATGAAGGGCGAATTGCTGTTCATCGAGCGCTTTTTTTAGCGCTTGTTCCAGTTGGGTTTTCCGTGTCATTTGGCTATTGAGTTCGCGGGTAAATACTTGAACATTGTTTTTGCCATTCTCTTTTGCCGAATACATGGCAAAATCGGCTTCCTTAATGAGTTCTTCCCCGTCGCTTTCACAGCCTGTCTGAACCGCGATGCCGATGCTCAAGGTCACAGAAAATTCCTGGCCGAGCAATTGCACTGGCTCACGCATAACGTCGAGAATCGTTTCGGCAAGTGCGTGGGCTTTAGCTTCGGTCGTATTTTCCGATACGATGATAAACTCATCGCCCCCAAAACGTGAAATGGTATCCCGTGGACCCAAGCAGGAATGGATACGGTTGGCGACAATTTTCAGGAATTGGTCACCGCCGAAATGCCCGAGCAAGTCGTTGACGTTCTTGAAGTCGTCGAAATCGACCAGCAAGACAGCGATTTTTTGCTGATGTTCTTCCGTTCTCGAAAGTACATCTCGGATATTTTGATAGAACCAGTGCCGGTTTGGAAGCTCCGTCAACTGGTCCGTAAAGGCCAGGTTATTGATTTTTTGTTCTGACGCTTTTTTCTCTGTGATGTCGCGAACAATCGCAAAGACGCCGTCAATTTTGCCGTTGCGCCGTTTTGGCACGGCATTGATGTCGACTTCGATGATGTTGCCGTCTTTCCGTTTGATGCGCTGTTCGAAATTGACCGCTTCACCAGAAACGGCGGATGCGAAAAAGCTTTGTACGCGTTCAAGATTTTCTGCGATCAGCGGTGTGAAATCGATGCCGATCAATTCCGCGCGCGTGTAGTCGCTCAATTCTTCTGTCATGGAGTTCGCGTTGACGAAACGCCCATCTTTATCCATTTCAAAAACTGCGTCCAAATTGTAGTCAAAGAGCGAACGGTATTTTTCTTCACTTTCCGCAAGCATCGCCAGTGCACCTTTTTCAGCAGAGATGTCTTTAGCGATGCCGTAGACGCCCGTTACTTGCCCGTCCGTCAAAATCGGCATATTGGTGATGCGCAACGACACGCGTCGGCCAGATTTGTGTAAACCTACTGTTTCAAAATTTTGAGTGATGCCATTAAGCGCCATTTGAAATTTTGTCTCGGTGGTTTTCAACTGACGGTGATCTGCCAGTGCGTGGAACGTTTTTTCAATCAGTTCGTTCCGTGAATAGCCAAGCAAGTGAACGAGCGAGTCGTTGACGTCTATTAAACGCCCAGACAAATCCATTGAAAAAATCCCGTCAGGATTGTTTTCGAATAGCGATTCGTAACGCTGTCGGTTCAATTCAAGCTCACGTTCAATTTGTTTCTGGACTGTAATATCGCGAATCAGTAATTGTACAGCAGAGGTGCCTTCAAATTCGATGCTCATGCCCGTCAGCTCAACTTCGTGAGAGATGCCTTTTGGCGTTACCCACAATTGCTCAGCGGGGGGAGTGGTGAGTCCTTGATTCATGGAAGCAATACGGGACTTTGCTATGTCGTGGTAGTCGGGGTGGACATAATCCAGCACGGCAGTTCCAATCAATTTATAAGCGTCGGTTTCACCAAACATTTCCAGGCAGGCTTTATTCACATACAAGAGCTTGCCGTCGCTGTGAATAGCGATCGCTTCTGGAGATATTTCTGCAAGCCTGCGAAATCGCCGTTCACTTTCACGGATTTTGCTCAAATAAAGCTTTTCATTGATCAATTGTTTACGGTCGAGATAAGCCAAATACCCTGCAATGGCCAGCAGCAAAACAATCAGCGCCGACACCACGAACGCGAGGCCCATGTTCGTGAAAGAAGCGGGACCTGCGGAGGCAGTGGAATAGCTGACGGCTTGCATCCCGGCATAATGCGCACCTGAGATCATTACGCCAAGAACTATAGCGCTGAGAAGTTTTCTGGCCGAAGATTCCGGCTGTTTGCGAGTGCGCGAGAAAATGCGCAAAGCGGCAATTGAAAAACCGAATGCGATGGCTATCGATAAAAGAAACGGCATTAAGGCGAACTGGGCATTGCCCGGCACTTGAGCGGCTGCATTGCCGGTGTAATGCATGAACAACACCCCGAATCCAATGAAAAACCCGCTGAAATACAAATGTCTTTTAGGAGGATTCGTTGTACGCAATACATAGAAAGCGGGAAATGCTGCACCGAATGCTCCGAGCAGCGAAATGCACAGCAAAATCGGATCGTATTGCACGGGAGATGCGGAATGATAAGTCAAGATGCCGATGAAATGCATGGAAAAAATGCCCGTGCCGAACACCAGTGAGCTGCCAATGACCCACCAGAGCGGATGCGTGCGGCTCCTATCGGCAATCCGGCCGATTAAAAGGAGCGCAATATAGGAAGCGGCGATGGCTGTCATAACAGAAAACGCCATAAAAACCAGGCGTGCAAATTCGAGAGGCATATGAGACAGTCCCTTCGTGATTGTATTATGAGGACTATTATACCCCATCTGAGCGGTACAAAAGTACAGAAAAAACACCTATAAAAGTTATACTGAAAAGAAATTCATGACAATTATCGATAGAGAATAAAAAACTATTACAGAAGATAAGTAACATCGTCTATTCTGTGAGATGTACTGAAATAAGCTAGAAATGGTGTAACGGCAGCGATTTGGCGGCGAACCGTGAAGTCTTCAGCGAGCAAAGCGGGATTTTATACAAGAGCGATGGTGTTAGCTAATTTGAGGCGTGAGCAGACTCATGACGTCCTTTAGTATTTTCAATAGGCTGTTTTCCATACCCAAAATGGAAAACTTGTAAGCGAAGTACTGAAATGTTCTAGTACTTTATTCGAATAACGCGAGGTTTGGTTCTTTGTTTAGATAGTGCACGATAAGTGAATGCAATTGGGCACGGTGATGAGTGAGGTGGACGAGTATTTCCAATAACCATTCAAAGCGACTATAGCTAACGCCCCAGTAAGCGATTTGCTTTTTTTGAAGTTGTTCTTCATCTAATGATAAGTAAAAACGGTGGAGCTGATCGTAGCTGTGGGCCAGTTCAGTTAATGCCTGGCCTTTGGAAGCGGGCATTCGCGATCTGTAAAAGGCCGTCATCTCATGTTCATCTGCCCCATTTGCAATGTGAAGGTCTGCTGCACAAACCAATGCGAGATGGCTAGCCAATTCGCCAATCGAAAATTTCCCTTCGGTTGGCCGCAGTTCCCATTCGCTTTCTTCTATAGTAGAGATTAATTCACCGGCGGAGGAAACGATGAGTTCCAATTGGTGAAATACTTGCTCGCAATAAAATTGCATGACCACAGCTCCTATCGGTTTCTTTTCATTAAGCATAGCACTCGCTAGTGATTTCCTGCCTAAGAAAAGCTAGTGGAGTTACCCGAAACAAAAAAGATTTTATCAATTTTAAAATTCTTTTTAAAAAATGTGATCTAAACTGATCCGCTCTCCGTTGAGTAAGTAGAACGAAAAAAACAATAACAAAAACAAAGGAGAGATGGATGATGAAAATGAATAAATTGATGGTGGCACTACCACTAAGCCTATCCCTACTCGTACCAACAGCAGCACTTGCAGATGACCACGGAGGACATAGCCAAATGCAAATGGAGTCGCCGACAGCTACGGAAGCGGCAGAACTTCGCATCGCCCTTGATACAGTATTGACGGAGCACGCATTCCTCGCAGTTGAAGCTATGCGTAAAGGCGTAGACGGCGCTGAAGATTTCGAACAGGCGTCTGGCGCATTGCTCGCTAACGCAGCAGACTTGAAAGCGGCAGTTGCTTCTGTTTACGGTGAAGAAGGCGGAGAGCAATTCGATGCAATCTGGCAGTCACACATCGGCTATTTCGTTGATTATGTAACAGCAACAGCAGAAGGCAACGAAGAAGGCAAAAAACAAGCACTCGCTGAATTGGAAGAATACAAAGTTGAACAAGCTAAATTCTTTGATGCAGCAACAGAAGGACGTTTGTCTGAAGAAGCAGTCGTCAAAGGATTGGACGCACACGTTGATCAATTGATCGGTTCATTTGATGCATACGTTGAAGGCGACTTCGAAACAGCTTATGAGTGGGAGCGCGAATCCATTCACCACATGAGCATGTTCGCTGAAACTTTGTCAATTGCGATCACAGATCAATTCCCTGACAAATTCAACAACACAAACCCTGATACACCAGCGGTTGACCTCCGTGCTAGCCTTAACATGACGTTCACAGAGCATGCTGGACTTGCAGCAATGGCTATGCAAGACGGTGCTGATGGAGCGGAAAGCTTCGACCAGGCAGCTGGAGCACTACTTGCGAACGCAGATGACCTTTCTGCAGCAGTCGGTTCTGTTTACGGTGAAGAAGCCGGAGCACAGTTTGAAGAAACGTGGAAATCCCACATCGGCTATTTCGTCGACTATGTAACAGCAACTGGTGAAGGCAACGAAGAAGGCCAAGAACAAGCGCGCGCTGAGTTGGATCAATACATCATGGACCAAGCAGCATTCCTGGATTCAGCAACAGAAGGACGCGTACCGGCTGACGCACTTGAAGAAGGATTGACAGCACACGTTGAACAATTGCTAACAGCATTCGACAGCTATGTTGCTGGAGATTACGAAACAGCTTACGCTTCGATCCGTGAAGCTTACGCACACATGAACATGCCAGCAGCTGGCTTGTCTGCAGCAATCACTGACCAGTTCCCAGAACAGTTCGGTGAAGCGGAAATGCCATCAGAAATGCCATCAACAGGCATGGGCGGCATGAGCGGTAACTCCACAGCGCCTTACCTATGGGCACTTGCTGGACTATTGCTTGCAGCGTTGATCACAACAGTATCGGTTCGTACAAGAAAACAATAAGAACGACATAACTTAGGAAACCGGAGAAGCCCCAAGCTTCTCCGGTTTTTTCTATGGAAAAAACAACGTACATAAGAATTTCTGGCTAGAAATTATTTTCAATCAATCAATTGGAAAAACCGACTTGGTTTAAATGGAGCTGTATCGCCAGTGTTCTCACGGGCATCGTCTTATTGACGGAAGCCTATAATAAGGGCTCTTCTACAGTCAATCTCATTGGTGTCGCCACTGGTCTTGGAGCGGGGCTTTACGGTACCTTGTTCATATTTGATTTCAAGAATGCTTCTGAAAACGCCAGGCCACAGGTGGTTTTGACTTTTGCTTTTATTGCTTTCAGTGTCGTTTTTGCCTTCTTTATAAATGTCGAGGAAGCGGCTTCTGTATTCAGTTCAAGTGATGCTCTTTGGTTTTTGGCTATTGCTTGCCGGCCTACGATCGACATTCAGTGGACCGCTCCTTCTACTGCATCGATTATTGCGATAGTAGAACCGGTGACGGCTTCGTTGTTCGGGATTGGGCTGCTTGGCGATAAGTTGGCGATTGTCCAGATTATCGGTATGGTGACTATTCTTCTGACAGTGACGACGCTGAGCTTTAAGAAAGGCAGTTAAGCTTTTTCTATCCTGGAATCGCTTGCTGAGAGTCGGACGAGGGGTGTGGAAATGTTTTGGGTTTTGGATGGATGTCTTATGGAAGAGGCGCCGCCCGGGCTTTGGGATGGCCTCATGCCTCAAGCCGGAAAGAGCATCCGTCTTGCGGCGTCGGCTCACCCTAGGCGCTCGGCGGCTCAGAGATTTCGTTAAGATGTGTATGTTTAATTAGAATCGGCTTCCATACATCGTTCCGGCTAGTGGGGGAATCGCTTCCCTGGTTGAGCGTGAGCTAAAGTAACGAGACGTTTTTTATAAAAATGTTACTGAATACTGAATATTAACTCGAGATTCGTTTTACTAATCGCCGCCGATTCATTTGAGACGCATCTGCTTGCAATGTTTTTTGCGATGCATTTGCTTGCAGATGTCGGGGCAAGGGGAGTTATATGATACCTAGATAGAAATTTTCACATGTCGCGTCGGCTCACCCTAGGCACTCAGCGTCGAACGCAAAAAAATCCCTGTCCGGCAATGCTGGACAGGGATTTTGCTATTCTTCAGCTACATAAGCTTTTTCGGATTCTTCCAAGTCGACGTTAACAGAAACGACGTAATAGCGTTTCGATTCGTCGGCTTCAAGCGCAATGCTTTTGCGTTCGAATAAAGAGATGGTTGCAATTTTCTCTGCTTCGCCGCTTTCAATATCTTCTTCATAGACACGGTAGCCAACAACAGAATCGTCACGAACGGCGTACCATGATAATGAAGCTGTATTAAGCTTCACGTTATCAGGAGCGTCAGGTGCTTGTTCTTTCATGGCCGAATCGGAGATGAGTTCTGCGGAAACGACTAGGCGTTCTTCGTGAGAACCGATATCGCGATTGTAATCGCCAGTGCATGTGATAAGGTTCACCATACGTTTGTCAGAACGTCCGAAGATTTCCTGTACGGGTGCCTCGTCTGTGATGTAACTTGAGGTGCCGCGCACTTCAAATACCATTTCGCGTCCATCTTTGTCTGTCAGCGTAAATTGATCGCCTGTTTTCAATTGATCTAGTTTGTAAAAGACGGCGGGGCCTGTCAGGCTGTCAACGTGGCCGGCAAGAACGGTATTGCCTTCTGCGCCTGCTTTAAAGCCTGGAGCGAACCAGCCGACTTGGTCGACATCATCCGGGACGCCCATCTCGCCGTTGTCCAATACGCCGGTTTCTTCAATGGCGGCATCGACTCCTATAGAAGGAATTGAAATGCGTACCGGTTTCATACCGAGCAAATTGTCGATTCGTTCTTGGCGCAGTTCTGCCAGCTTTTCCTGTTGCACGGGGCGAACAGGAAACTCAGCAATTTTGTCTTTATACTGGGTATCAAGCCGTTCGCTTGGCGTTTTTTCTTCAGCCGGTTTAGCGGCTGTCTGGGTGGTGTCGGCCGTCTGGCTTTCGGTCTTTTGTGAATCTTGGCTATTCAACGGGTCGAGAATGAAGAATAGGGTAATACAAAGAGCTGTAGCCAATCCCATGATTAAATATTGTCTCATCTGCACATCCACCTTCCATCGTTCGTTAATCAATATGTTCATTTTGAATGATAATGGCCGGCTTTGGAAACAGAAAGCTTCAGGTTTCTTTGCTTTCTTGCCGGACTTGGCCGTTTGTGATCTAAATGGCCTCTTATAGTAATAACGTAAAAATTCGTTGTTTGGATCACTTTTTTAATGTGTTTTTTGGCAATGGACGATTACGGACAGCCGTTTTGTTGTGCGAAAGAAAAAATCAGGAAAAGTGAACTAATTTGGCCTCTTGTGCGTTGAATAAGTAAGAACCAAAAAAGAGTTACACAACCTAAATGCTGCAGAGTGTAGTAAGCTAAGTATACGAAATCTGCGACAAAGGGGAAACGGTATGGAAAAAATTTCAGATGCATTGCTATACGAGCGCGTCAGGAGCAAGGACAAGGATGCGCTTGAGGAATTGTACGACCGCTACGAAAAAATGCTATATTCGTACCTGTGTAAAATGACGCGTGATCGGGATTTGGCAGAAGAAGCGCTGCAGGAAGTATTCGTCAAAGTATGGCGGGGAATCGGCAGTTATGATGAAAGCAAGGGCAAGTTTGTCGCCTGGCTAGTAACGATGTCGCGTAATTCGGCAGTGGATTTGATCCGCAAGCAGAAAAAACCATCTGTTCCATTGGATGAGATTGCCGAAGTGGAAAGCACAGAGTCTTCAGTGGAAGAAACTGCCGAATGGCAAGAGAAAAGCGACCAGATTCATCAAGCCGTCCGGCATTTATCGGAGGAGCAACAGAAAATGGTACAACTATTTTATTTTAAAGGCTACACACATGAAACCATCGCAGAAACATGCGGCATTCCGCTCGGAACGGTCAAGAGTCGAATACGCTTAGCATTGAAAAAATTGAAAACATCCTTGCAAGCAGTGCAGGAAGGGGGAGTTCTGGATGACAAACGTGAATTGTGATCAATTGATCGATTATTTGAACGGCACTTTGAACGAACAAGAACAAAAACAATTTGAAGCACATTTAGCGGAGTGTCCGGAATGTCGTGATATCGTAGATGCGACAGGAGAGCTCCCTTATCTCGCGGAACCGGTACAGCCGGATGCCGGCATGAAAGCTCGTATTTTGGATACGGTCTTCGATGAGAGTGAGCAAGATGCGCCTATCGAAAAACCGACGCCAATACGTGAAAAAACGGCGCCTCCTGTGGCTGTGCCAAAACGGGGCTTCCGGACTTCAAAGTGGACACCGCTCGTCGCAGCAGCGTTGCTCGTCTCGCTGCTCGGAAACGCCTACGCGTTTTACGAACTAAACGATCAGCCAAACGCTCCAACAGCACCTGAAGTTGCTTTTGAGACAGTGGATTTGCAGGCAAGTGAAACATTTGCAGGAGCAGGGACGGCTGCATTGGTCCATGAAGAAGGGGCGCTGAACCTTTTAGTTCAGGCAAATCAGCTGCAGCCGACGAGTGGAGACGAAGTCTATCAGGTATGGCTGCTGAAAGACGGTAAGCCGATTCCGACCGGTGCATTCACGCCGAGCCAGGAAAATGAAGGCGCCGTGTTCTTCAGTCTAGAAGAAGACACAGAAGGCTGGGATACCATCGCAGTCACATTGGAACCGAATCGCGGGAACACTACGCCTAAGGGAGAAGTTGTCCTTAGCGCAGCGATCGAGCCAGAAGCATAAGCGCATCAAACTTATTCTGAGAGCAGCACTTATACAAGTGCTGCTCTTTAGGTAATCGAGAAAGTGATAAAGTCGTATTTTCCGAAGCTTATCGCTCGCTTTCCGTGGGCTCGCGCCCAAGCCTCCTCAGCCGCTTCGCGTCTTGCGGGGTCTCGGTCGTCTCGCTGATCCACAGGAGTCGAGCGAACGCTTCTCCAAATACTTAGAGTGGTCATTGATTGTTGGACATAGAGAAAGGTTCGCTCTTTCATAATTGAGAGCGAACTATGGACTTCTTCAACACTCTGGAGAGCAGCACTTATACAAGTGCTGCTCTTTTTGTATGGGAAACTTTCGGTCAAACCCTCTCCTTTCGTAGGTGTTTAGGTAGAGGTGTGATTCTTGTATCCGTACCTTTAGAACTGTTCTTCTCAAGCACTGCCATAAATGGTTTTCTGAATATTTAAAAAGGGTATTTATAGATAAAACTCTGTACTTTTCTAAGAAGGAGGCGGGTACTGTGGGGGCAAACACTTCAATGCGTGGAAAAGTTGTAGTCATTACCGGAGCGTCAAGTGGAATCGGCCGTGGGTTGGCTGAGCGCTTAGCGGGAGAAGGGGCGAAATTGGTCATTGCTGCCCGCAGGACGCGATTGATCGAGGAACTGGCAGGCGTACTGGGTCCATTGGTCGTTCCTGTAACCGCAGACGTCAGTCATGCAAAAGATGTCGAAAGTTTGCATAGAGCGGCGGTAAACAATTTTGGCAGCATCGATGTGTGGATCAATAACGCTGGAACCGGTGTCTACGGTCCATTTACCAACACGCCGCTGCGCGATTTGAATCGCATAGTCGAAGTCAATATGCTGGGCACTATGTACGGCAGCCATTTTGCGTTGCGCCGATTCAGGGAGCAGAAGTACGGCACCTTGATTAATGTTTCGTCATTTGCAAGCAAAATACCGATGCCCTATGGAGCTGCTTATACCGGCAGTAAATTTGGCGTCAGCGGCTTGTCGGATGGCTTGTATGAAGAGCTTCGGCTGGAAGATTTTCCGGATATTCATGTCTGCTCCATCGACCCTTGGGTCACGGACACTCCATGGACAGAACATGCAGCTAATTATTCTGGGCATGAGATAGTGGTCGGTCCGCCGGATGACCCGGTCAAAGTAATCGAAGCCATTCTCGGCTTGATTGATGAACCGAGAAAAAACTTGGAAGTTGGCAAAGGGAAAGCAGCGGCTATTTTTGGGCAGCTTGTGCCAACCCTTTCGAAGGGGCTCAGCGGACAGGAATTAAAAGAAATGATCGAATCGGCTCCGGCAGCGGGGCTGACTTCTGGCAACCTGCATGAGCCGGTTGAGGAAGGGCGTGCGGTTTCGGGAGATTTGCGTGAGCGTTTTGAACAACAAGAAGAGCTGTGAAGAAAGGAGGAGGCGACATGGCACAGGAAAAATCACGGCGCGGCCAGACAATCGTTATCACCGGTGCCTCCAGTGGGCTCGGCAAGGAAGTGGCAAGGCAATTGGCTATGGACGGGGCCAACTTAGTCCTGGCAGCACGCAGCACCGGCTTGATCGAAGCGCTTGCTTGTGAACTCGGGCCAAATGCCATTGCCGTAACGATGGATGTCAGTCGTGAAGCGGATGTCGCTTGGTTGTTTGAGGAAGCCTTGACCAGTTTTGGGAAAATCGATGTATGGATTAATAATGCAGGTGTGGGAGTGATTGGCCCGTTCACATCTATTCCGCTTGAAGATCTCACGCGCATGGTGGAAGTGAACGTCAAAGGAACAGTCAACGGCAGTCATTTTGCGCTTCGCCATTTTAAAGAAATCGGCAGCGGCACCTTGATCAATATTGGCTCGGTAGCGAGTGATGTCTCTTTTCCCTATTTTACCGGCTACAGCGCCAGCAAGCATGCCGTTCTGGGTTTCAGTTCAGCGCTCAATGAAGAAATGAAACTCGAAGGCTACCACAACATCCATGTTTGTTCGGTGCTCCCGTGGGCAACAGATACACCGTGGTTCGAATATGCAGGGAATTATTCAGGGAAAGTCGTCGATATGAAGTCGATGAACGATCCCCGGCAAGCAGCTAAAGTGATCCTTGACTTGATCGATGAGCCGAGAGAAGTAGTGGAAGTGGGCAAACGAATGAAAACCGTGCGCTTATTGTCACGAATGGCACCGAAAGTAAGGGAGAGACGTTCAGTGCGTTTCATTAGGGTCAATCTTGAAAATTTGCCGCCTGAAGCGGCGCATAGTGGAATTCTGCATGAATCGACAGAGGAAAGGGAGAAACCTCCCGGCGATCACCGAAAAGCTTAGGCAAGTGTGCCTGAGCTTTTTTTATAGGAGCAGAATCTATTCTTCCAGTTGTTTACAAGAATAGTGGAATATGATTAGATGGAAATATAAGGGGGAAGTGCTCATGAATATTACAGAAAAAGAACATCAGGGTGGTCGATGGCATGCGTGAAGCGACTGAATACACTCAATTAAATCCGTTTACGGCTATTTGGACACGTCCGCGCGAGACCGTCCGCTATGTTATTGAAGAAAAGCGGACAAGTTTTATTATCATTCTGCTCATTTTGACTGGTTTTGCAGGGGGACTTTCGGGTGCGTCGAGTGAGGAACAAATCTTTTCTGCAGTGACGGTCATCCTCGGATCTTTGTTTTTAGGACCCCTTGCTATCTTAGTTGGGATTTCGATTGCTTCCGGCATTTATCTTTTGTTCGGCAAATTGTTCGGCGGGGTCGGGACTTATACGGAAATGTTTCGGGCAGTCACCACCTCAAGCATTCCGCAAATTTGGCTTTTGCCGATGTGGCTGATTTGGCTCCTGGCATCACCAGCAACATTTTATATGGAAAATGACCCTCTCCAGACACAAGCGGATACGGGTATCGGCATGGTAATTGGTTTTATACTTCTAGCCGCTTCGTCTATCGTCGCAGTTTGGACCTTCGTCATTCAATGCAAGGCAGTGGGAGAAGCGCATCGATTTTCAGCGTGGAAAGGGTTTTTCGTAATCGTGATTCCTTCTTTTCTACTAGCTGTTGTCGTTATATTTTTCTTAGTGGCCATCTTGTTTACGACATTTTAAAGGAAAGCAAAAAAAGCGATTCCGTATATTTTCGGAATCGCTTTTTGTGTTCATTCTAAAACTTTTCATTTCATTTTGGATGGGCGAGAAACACGCTTTGTGAATATTTCCCTTTTATTCAGGCGTTTTCGTCCTGTTCCTTGCCAGTCAATTTCGCCGCTGCAGCCTCAAAGTTCCGGTAGTTCATGCCGTATTCGCTATCGACGTAAAGAACGAGCTTGCCGTTTTGGATCTGCTGATAATATTGTTCCGCTTCCGCATCAGAGAGCCCCATTTGAATGAGCGCATCTTTCGTTGGGTCTTCCCCGGAAATAAACGATTTGAACTTATCCATGAAGTCGCCTTCATCCGTATTCAATTGGACATCTGTCTGGCCTTGTACCATCTGTAGCTGTTGGCCGTTCAATGCGACGACGTACATGTCTTGTTCTCTATATCCCTGTGCTTTCAATTCTCCGATTTCGTGAATCACTTCCGCCTGCACATCGAATGTACCGATCATTTTGTGGCCGTGTTTTTGCATCCTTGTATCCTCCTGTAAGGTCATTTTTAACCGTCGCTTCTTTATGGCTTATGTACCCGGAAAGCGAGAATCGATAAACCTTCAGCTTATTTTGCCTTGGAAGAGCTTAGCAATAAACACTTTTCCTTTCGGGAGAAGAAAGTACGAAGTTGCAAAAAGCTTATTGAAATGAAAAAAGTAGAAAAGCATTTGTGCCTAGTAATAAAAATTTTTGTAAACCTATTGTAATGTTCGTAAAATATCATATAATTGGAAAAGAAATGAATACATTACAGAATGGGGAAACGATTAACGATGACTTATAGCAAAGTTTTAACGACTGCAGCATTGACTGCAGCTTTGGCTCTTGGAGCAGTTTTACCGACTAGCGCAGCTTCTGCAGCCACATTGACGGAAGACAATTCAGAACGCATTTTCGGCAGCGACCGTTACCAGACAAGCTTGGAAGTTTCTTTTTCCGGCTGGGACGATGACAGTGTTGGAACAGTAGTAGTTGCGACTGGCGCCGATTTCCCGGATGCTTTAGCTGCAGCACCGCTGGCAGGTCTTCATTATTCACCTTTGCTTTTGACGAAAAAGGATTCATTGCCTGAAGGATTTGCAGCTGAGTTGAAGCGATTGGGTGCGGATAACGTTATCCTAGTCGGCGGAACTGGTGCTATTTCTGACAAAGTCCAAACTCAAATCAAGAATCTTGGCGTAAAAGTGGATCGTATCAGCGGCAAGACGCGTTACGAAACTGCTGTTAGCATCGCAGAAGAAGTAGGCATGGGAGACACGCTTTACGTGGCTACAGGCGCAAACTTCGCAGATTCATTGTCCGTTTCCCCATCAGCAGCGCTTTTCGCAGATCCAATCCTTCTTGTGCCGGCAACTGGCGCGGTTCCAACAGTCGTTGCGGATTACATTGAAGAAAACCAGCCGGAATGGCCGCTTATCGTTGGTGGTAAGAGCGCAGTAGGACCGGCAGTTGAAGAGTTGTTCGAAGAAGAGCCGATTCGTTTCGCAGGTGCGACTCGTTATGAGACAAACCAACAATTTAACGAATTTGCTTTGGAAAACGAATTCGTTGTAAATCCAAATGAGATCTTTATTGCAACTGGCACCAATTATCCGGATGCATTGTCAGGAAGTTCTTTAGCTGCTTTGTATGGCGGGCCTTTGGTCTTAACGGCTAAAACACCAACAGCCGCTTCTAAAGAGCAAATTCAAGACTTTAGCACGAAGTATTCCTACTACACGATCTTAGGCGGCGAAGGGGCCGTTTCATCTGATACATTGAAAAAATTGTTCGCTAAATAATATTTTAAAAA
Organism: Planococcus maritimus; assembly: GCF_001687625.2. Taxonomy (NCBI): domain Bacteria; kingdom Bacillati; phylum Bacillota; class Bacilli; order Caryophanales; family Caryophanaceae; genus Planococcus; species Planococcus maritimus. The sequence continues at coordinate 2,925,960 of NZ_CP016538.2, read as the reverse complement.
TGCCTGCCATCCGGCGGGTATTTTTTATGCAATAAAAGACTATTCAGGTATAAGACATTGGGTATAATGAATCTATCGAAAGAAATAAAGCTGTCAGCAACTAACGGAGGTAGCCATGGAAAAGGAAATGGTGTTATTCGGTAAACGAGTGGTAGAGGAAAAATATATGATTGCAGGATTGATTCAGGAAGAGCGGCATGCGGACTCATCATTACAAACTTTAGAGAGCAATCAGGAGTTTTCAGCGATGGTATTGGAAGAGCGCGTCCGCTTCATCGATTTGTTGGGGACGTCGATACAGAATAGCTGCTATGAAGAGAAGATTATGGCGGATATGGAAAAATGGGGAACTGCGACCGGCAATTTCTTTTTAGCGCATGGCATGACATTGGACGTGGCGCTTGCGGAAACCGCCTTGTACCGAAAGCACATCGCGACTTTGATTAAAAGCGAAGGCCGCCGCTTAACTATTTCCCCGGAAATAACGTACGATGCAGCAGAACTATTGCATGCACTTTTGGATCACGCGACGTATGCTTATACTCACGCTTACACCACTTCTTATCAACGAAATCTGGCAACCGCGCGTAAGGAGTTTCTGGAATTGTCCGCACCCGTCGTTCCGATTAGTGATTCAGTTGCGATTTTGCCATTAGTCGGCAGCATCGAAATCGACCGGGCGCGTTATATTTTAGAACGAACCTTATTGTCTGCCAGTGAATTGAAAATTAGCACCTTGATTGTCGATTTATCCGGAGTTGTCCGTGTAGATACGATGGTGGCAGAGCAAATTATCAAAATCATCCAGTCGCTTGGGCTGATCGGTGTCGAAGCAGTGCTGACAGGAATCCGGCCGGAAACGGCGCAATCCATGACGGCACTTGGCGTTGATGTGCGCACCTTAAATATCGGGGGCAGCTTGAAACGAGCCTTGGAAAAGATGTATAACTAAAAAAAAGCTTCGCTGCTCCCGAAAAAGGAGCGGCGAAGCTTTTTTTAATTGGTGACGGCGTCTTGTTTCGCGGACGGCAGGAATTGTTGCAGCGTCGCGGTTTCTTCTGCGGTTAAAGCGAGCATCGGCAAGCGTACGCCGCCGACTGGCACTCCCATCAAGTTGAGTGCCGCTTTGACAGGGCTTGGGCTTGGTGCTGCGAACAAAGCTTTCATTGTCGGCAGCAATTGGCGGTGAAGCGCAGCGGCTCCAACCGTATCGCCGGTGCGGAACATTTTGATCATGTCTTGCATGTCATTGCCAATGATATGCGAAGCGACCGACACGATACCGGTTCCGCCAATAGAAAGCATCGGCAAGGTCAAGCTATCATCGCCGCTATAGACAGCGAAGCCAGTGCCAGTGCGTTCGATGATTTCAGAAGCAGCATCCAAATCACCGCTTGCTTCTTTAACGCTGGTGATATTGTCGATGAGCGACAGGCGGACGATGGTATCGACCGATAGATTGACAACACTGCGGCCTGGGATGTTGTAAAGCATGACCGGAAGCGTCGTCGCACTTGCGATCGCTTCAAAATGGCGATACATGCCTTCTTGCGACGGTTTGTTATAGTAAGGAGTGACGAGCATGACACCGTCGACGCCCGCTTGCTCTGCTTGCTCGGTCAAAGCGACCGATGCACGCGTGTTGTTCGAGCCAGTGCCCGCGATGATTTTCGCGCGCCCATCGGCTACGGTAACAACATGGACAAACAATGCCACTTTTTCGTCTATCGACAAAGTCGGCGATTCGCCGGTTGTTCCGGCGACGACGATGCCGTCAGAGCCGTTATTGATCAAATATTCCACAAGATTTGTTGTTGCCTGAAAATCGATTTCACCGTTTGCATCGAATGGCGTCGCCATCGCAGTGATCACTTGACCGAAATTCATAGAGAACACACCCTTTTCTAAGTTTTTTTCAAAAGTTAGAGGTGGGGGCCGGTCCGCAGTAAACAAAAAGGCAGCAACGGGGGCCCGTTGCTGCCGTTAGAAACAATGTTTACCCATCGTTCCTGTTCGTCAGATAGCCCTCCATATAGTTTCCTATATGACAGTCCGGCACTTCTTCAGTGCAGAACCAGCGCACAGGAATATGAGCATCCTGCCGCTTCGGCAAATCCCCCTTTCGGCAACCGTCCTAAGAGCCCATACTCCTCGGGTTGCGTACTGATGGTTTTTGCGCCTCTATCCTCGCTCCGCTAAGGAAGCAAGAAATTATTGAATTAGCTGTAATATAACAGAAAGAAATGGGAATGGCAAGTAGAAATGCGTTTTTTATTTTGTAATATGTGGGAAATTTAGGTATAAACCTTGAATATGAGTTGATGTATAAAAGGGAGGCATTCAAATGAATGATCAGCAAATGGACCGTCAATTGAATATCCAAACGGGCGGCGAACAAATGGGCTTTAACGCGTCGATGCATGAGCACCGTTTCGAAGTGACGCCTTATGCCTGGCTAGCTCGATTATTCCGTGCGCATCCGCTGAAAGGCAGCGGCAGGCTGGTTGACTTCGGGAGTGGCAAAGGACGCTTGAATTTTTTGGCGCACCATCTGTTTGGGACGCCGTCGGCAGGAGTGGAAGTCGACCCATCGCTGCACGAGGCTTCGCTTCGGAACTTGAAAAATTATAAAGGAAACCCGGACATCGAGTTCATCAATGGCTATGCGCAAAACTATGAGGTACAGCCGGAAGATCGCTGGTTTTATTTTTTCAATCCATTTTCCGATCCGGTTTTTATGACGGTGATAGACAGGATTTTGGCGTCTGTGGCGGAGCATCCACGGGAAATCGTCGTGATGTTATTTTATCCATCGGTCGAGTATACCGACTTTCTCGAACGACGTACCGCTTTTGAATGGACCGGCGACATCGAGCTGCCAGTAGAGACGGAAGATCCGCGCGAGCGGTTTCTGATTTACCGGTTGCCGAAGTGGGATTGAATCTTCCGCTGAAACGGGTATAGCTTTATTAAAATGAAAGCGGAAAGAGGGTTTCGGTTATGAAATGGAAAGGGCGAGCGGGCAGTAAAAATGTAGAGGACAGGAGAGGGCGCGGTGTCGGCGGACCGGTTCTTGCCGGCGGCGGAATTGGCGGCTTGCTGATTGTCTTGTTGATCACATTTCTCGGGGGTGACCCGGGGGCGATCCTTGGCGGCGAGGGCGGAGGGGATTCTAACTCCGAACCATATGTGGCGAGTGAGCGGGAAGAAGAACTTGCCGATTTCGTATCGGTCGTTCTCGCGGATACAGAAGAGGTTTGGGCAGAAGTATTTGCTGAAGAAGGCATGGAGTATGTCGAGCCGACTTTGGTGCTGTTTTCTGGGAGTGTCCAGTCAGCTTGTGGCATGGCAGGTGCTGCGACAGGGCCGTTTTATTGCCCGGCGGATTCCAAATTGTATATCGACTTAAGTTTTTATGACGAATTAGAGCGCCAGTTCAATGCGCCCGGTGATTTTGCGATGGCGTATGTCGTAGCACATGAAGTCGGCCACCATGTGCAGAATCTGCTCGGTGTGCTTGGAGACGTGCAGCAGGCGCGTAATCAGCTAAGCGAGACGGAATACAACCAATTGCAAGTGCGTCTGGAGTTGCAGGCGGATTATTTATCGGGCGTCTGGGCACATCATGCTCAAGGCATGGGCTATTTGGAAGAAGGCGATCTAGAAGAAGCCTTGACTGCAGCGAGTGCAGTTGGCGATGATACGATCCAGAAGCGGACGCGCGGCTATGCCGTTCCGGAAAGCTTTACGCACGGTACTTCGGAGCAGCGCAAAGAATGGTTCTATAAAGGCTTTCAAGCAGGTGATCTCAATAGCGGCAATACCTTTGACGCCCCGGAATTATAAGCTTTCGAAAAGATTGATATTTTGCGCTTAGTGATTCATTATAAAGAATAGACAGTCTTTTTCATCATGAAAAAATGAAGAAGAAATCCTATTCTATGAAGGAAGTACACTCATGACAGAAGAGCTAATGACAGAAGACAATATTACCCGTCTTGAAGTGGACGGCAAGCAAGTGATTTTGATCGGCACTGCGCACGTATCCAAGCGGAGTGCTGAGCAAGTAAAAGAAGTGGTCGAGCGCGAACGTCCGGATTCAGTGTGCATTGAACTCGATGCGCAGCGCTATGAATCGGTAACGCAGGATAAGAAATGGAAAGAGACCGATATTTTCAAGATCATCAAAGACAAGAAAGCCAGTTTGCTGTTGATGAACTTGGCGATTTCCTCGTTTCAGAATCGCCTGGCTGACCAGTTCGGCATCAAGCCTGGGTCTGAAATGATCCAAGGTATCCGTTCAGCAGAAGAAACCGGGGCGGAACTCGTGCTCGCTGACCGCAATATCCAAGTGACGTTTTCCCGCATCTGGGGCGGTATTGGGTTGATGGGCAAGGTCCAGCTGATTTCTTCAGTGTTTTTCAGCATTTTCAGCAAGGAATCGATCTCTGAAGAAGAACTCGAAAAGATGAAACAGCAAGATACCTTGAATGCCGTCATGGACGATTTCACCAAAGCCTTTCCGCGAATCAAAAAGCCGCTCATCGATGAACGCGACCAGTATTTGGCGCAAAAAATCAAAGAGGCTCCCGGCCAAAAGATAGTGGCGGTACTTGGGGCGGCGCATATTCCGGGCATTACGCAAGAAATTTACCGTGATCAAGATTTGAAAGCACTCAATGAAGTGCCGAAAAAATCGAACTGGCCGAAAATCATCGGCTGGGCGATTCCGATAATGATCTTGTCGATTATTGCCTATACGTTCTATGCCAACCCGGCAGCGGGCTTTGACCAAGCCATCAGCTGGATTCTTTGGAACGGCACGCTGGCTGCCATCGGTTCTGCGGTCGCATTCGGCCATCCGCTCGCGATTCTCACCGCCTTTGTCGCCGCGCCGATCTCCTCGCTCAATCCGCTCGTTGCGGCCGGTTGGTTTTCCGGGCTGACACAAGCGTTTGTGCGCCGCCCGAATGTCGGCGATTTCGATACTTTGTCGAAGGACGTCTTCACGGTGAAAGGCTTTTGGGACAATAAAGTGACCCGCGTATTGCTGGTCATCGTCTTGACCAACCTCGGCAGTTCACTCGGCACATTTATCGGCGGAGCCGACGTGCTGCGTTTGTTTTTCGAAAACTTATAATTGGATTTTTAGAGCTTCTGCGGGACATCCCGCGGAAGCTTTTTATTTCCGGATATTCGCATAAAAATGTAAAAAAGCACTCTTGATGAGTGATTTTTATCATAAAAAGGAGTATAACTAAAGTATAAAACCGAACGGAGGCGCATGGAGATGGATTTCCTGCTGATGGGAATCTTGTTGTGGTCACTGGTCATTGCCGCATTGCTGCTCGGATTGTACGGCGTTTGGAAAAGATCATGGAAAGCGTTGTTTTGGGGAGGGGTTGCGTCACTTTTGCCGATGGGCTTAATCTTTATGGGAGATGACAGCTGGGTGTTCAAATTGAGCATCGTGCCGCCTCTTCTGATGTTTATCGGGGCGTACTTCTTTAAACAGCGCCGACCTGAAAAAGTGTGAACGAAAACCGGCCGAAAAAAATCGGCCGGTTTTCAAGTGTTTAAAGTGGTACTTTCTACTCTTCGGTTATACAATAGTTATACAATAATCGGAGGGAGAGAATCCTTATGCACTACATACTTGAACGCAGTAAATTATTCATTTTCTTGATTCTGATCCTCATGTTGGTCGGTGTTTATACATTTCTTACACTGCCACAGCGAGAAATTCCCGAAACGCCTCCAGGGCTCGTGCTGATTTCCACCATTTTGCCTGGCGCAGAGCCGGAAGAAGTGGAAACAAGCATTACCAACCCGATTGAGAGGCAATTGCAAAGCATCGATGGCATCGCGTCGATGAATTCCATCTCAGCGAATTCGGCTTCTATTATCACGCTGGAAATTGAAGATGGCATCGAACCGGATGGCTTAATCAATTCAATTCAACAACAGGCACAGCGCGCTGCCGGCAGTTTCCCGGACCAGGCGCAGGACATCAGTGTCGAGAAGCTGGATCTGACTTTCCCGCTGGTCTCCTACATGTTCTCCGGGGATGAAGCGGAATTGGCTGAACTCGAAGAGCCGCTTGCCAAGCTATCCGATGAAGTAGAAGCAGTATCCGGTGTAGCCGGTACGCAAGTAAAAGGCTTAAACGGAGAGCAAGTCGTCATTGAACTAGATGGTGACGCATTGGCGGAAAACCAATTGCAGCCATTTGAAGTGCTACAAAGCCTGCAGCAGGCCAATCAACCTTTATCGCTTGGCACCCATAGCGACGGCGAGCAGCAATTCGTCTTGACCGTCCAGCAAGGTCAAGGCATTGAGAAACTGCGCGAACTGCAGGTCGGCCAGACTGCCGTGCCGCTTGCAGACGTGGCGTCGGTCGAACTGACTGAAGTGCAGGCTGACGATATTGTCACCTTTGAAGGCGAGTCGTCCGTTTCTTATACAGTCTTTTTGCAAACTGGACAAGATGTGCCATCTGTCGATGATCGCGTCAGCGAAGTGATTGATGGCTTTAACGAAGACTTGCCTGCTGGCATTTCAGCTGAACGTTATGTGTCTCAAGCAGAAAACGTCAATGAAATTTTCAGCACGCTTTATATTTCCCTATTAATTGCGGTACTCGCGGTCTTGATCGTGACAACTGCAGGACTTACGCTGTACGGCGCATTTGCCGTAGCGTTAACGGTCCTGGCATCGGTCTTGATTGGGCTGATTCCGATCCCATCGCTCGGCGTCGATTTGAACCAAATCTCGGTTATTGGCTTGATCATTGCCATCGGGATATTGGTCGATGACAGCATTGTGGTCAACGACAACATCCAGCGGCGCTACAAGCTTGGCGATAATGCGCTAACGGGGGCCATCAACGGGGTGAAAGAAGTCTATCCGTCGATCGTGTCGTCGAGTTTAGCCATTGTTGTGACGTTTTCTCCACTATTATTGCTATCGGGAGGAAATGGTGCGTTCATCAAAGCCTTGCCGAGTGTCTTGATCACGACTATATTAGCTTCGACGGTCTTATCGATTACACTCGTGCCGATGATGCAATATCTGCGCACGAAGCGCAAAAAACGCAAAATTTCGGATACCCCAGGCTTCCTGGGCAAGCCGCTTGAAAAACTGGCGCAAGTGTATTCCGAAAAAGTATTAAAGGGTGTTTTAAAACATCCTTGGCTGACAGGGGTTGGCGGATTGGTCATTGCGACAGCCTTGCTATCACTGGCACTGTTCACGCCGTTCGAATTTTTCCCTGAAGCAGATCGCGAAGAAGTGACAATGAATGTCCGTCTCGCAGAAGGCACAACTATTGAAGAAACCGATGCATTCATTCAGGAAGTGACTGAAGAAGTCGCTTCTGAAGACGCGGATGTCAACGAAACGGCTGTCTTCACAGGGGAAGGCTTGCCAAATCTCTTTGCCGCGTCCATGGACAACACAGGCGCTAATACGGGCCAAGTGGCATTCCGTATCGACCGTGAAGCGACTTCCGCTTCTGCGTTTATCGATAAATGGCAGCCAGAGCTTCGCGAACGTTACCCGGATGCGGAAATCTTCCTCGATACGATTGTCCAAGGCCCGCCAGTCGGCGCACCAGTGACCGTAACGGCGACAGGTGAAGACATCAACGAACTCGCCGCACTCCGTGACACGCTTGAAGAAGAGATGCTCGCAAACGGTGCGAGTGTTGTAACTGATAACCTCGGGGCTGCGGTACCGGCGATTGAATATGTGCCGGAACAGCAAATGCTTGAAGACAACGGCATCGCCTTATCGACCGTTACCAATCAATTGCAGCTATTGACGCAAGGCGTGCCGCTTTATACCTTGTATGAAGGCCAGACCCCTTATCAAGTCATCTTGAAACAAGCGGGTATTACAGAAGGCGAAACCATCGACCTCTCTGCGTTCAGCTTGCCGGCCTCGTCTGCCGCAAGCGATGAAGAAGCGCAAGACGGTGAAGCGGGGCCCCCAGCTGCCGCACAGCCAGGTCCGCCTGAACTGATCGCATTAGACGAACTACTCACGGCACAGGAGACGACGACACTTGCACAAGTGCCGCATCAATCCGGAGACCGTGCCATCACGCTTCGTGCGTTCGGTGAAGCCGATGACTTTGAAGCGCAAATGCTTGAAATCGTCGACAACGCTCGCGCCGATTTACCGGCCGGCTACGAATTGTCGACAGGCGGCGAGAATTCCGATCAGGAAGCATTCTTCGCTGAAATCGGCATCTTGTTCTTAGTCGTCCTATTGCTGGTTTATCTTGTCATCGCCTTCCAGTTCAAGTCGTTTGGCCTGCCATTCCTTGTCCTGATTGCTGTATACCTCGGCATCTCAGGCGCTATCTTGGGCTTGTTCCTGACGCAGACGCCGCTCAGCTTCCTAGGCGTCATGGGAATCGTCTCCTTGACGGGGATTGTCGTTCGAAACGCAGTGGTACTAATCGACTTTGTCGAAGTGCGACGCCTGACAGGAGATTTCAATATTAAAGAAGCAATCATCGAGTCTGGCTATGCGCGCATCAAGCCGATCGTGTTGACCTCTTTGACGTCGATCGTGGCGTTGTTGCCGGTTGCACTTTCTGGCGATCCATTGTTTGAACCGCTGGCCGTGACGATCATTGCGGGTCTCATGTTCTCAGGAATCTTCACGCTCGTCATGATTCCTGCCTTGTATTATCTGTTCAACCGTAAAGGCGAGAAAACAACTGCCTGATGAAAAGCTGCAAGGTCTTCGGACTTTGCAGCTTTTTGTTGTTTGTAGGCAGAGTAAAGCTTGCGTGATGGGGTAAGCAGGAGAGAAAGGGCAATTTTTGAAAAGGGGACGATGCGTTTGCGGACTTTGGACTTAGAAGAAAAATATAGAAAACCGTTGCTCGCGGTATTGATGGCTGGCGTATTTGTAGCGATCCTGAACCAAACGCTGCTCGCCACCGCTTTGCCGCATATTATGAGAGATCTCGATATCACTGCCAATACGGCACAATGGCTGACGACGGTGTTCATGCTCGTCAACGGCGTCATGATACCGATCACTGCTTTTTTAATCAATAAATATACGACACGCCATCTATTCTTTGCTGCGATGGGTTTATTTGCGGCCGGAACGATTATTTGTGCACTGGCGCCTGGCTTTGCAACTTTGATGGTTGGGCGCATCGTTCAAGCATCAGGGGCAGGCATCATGATACCGCTCGCGCAAACTGTGCTGTTCGTCATCTTCCCGATTGAAAAACGAGGACAGGCAATGGGCATGTTCGGATTGATCATTTCCTTCGCGCCGGCGATCGGGCCAACTTTGTCTGGTTATTTGGTCGGCCAGTATCCATGGCGGTCATTATTTTATATCGTCATTCCGATTGCGCTCATTGACTTAGCGTTGGCGTATTTCTTCTTACGCAATGTAACGGAGCGGACTTTCCCAAAAATCGATATCGTCTCGATTATGTTGTCGACGTTAGGATTCGGTGGATTGCTTTATGGCTTCTCAAGTGCTGGGGCAGCCGGATGGGGCAGTATGTCCGTAATTGCCACAATCGGTGTCGGCATGCTGGCTTTAGTGTTTTTCATCCGTCGGCAGGGCAGGCTCAAACAGCCGATTTTGGAATTCCGTGTCTTTAAATATGGCATATTTACTTTATCGACGATACTCAGCATTATCGTGTTCGTCACGATGATCGGCAGTGCGACGATTTTGCCGATCTATATGCAGGATATGCATGGGTTTACGGCACTTGAATCGGGATTGGCATTATTGCCAGGAGCGATCATCATGGGGCTCATGAACCCAATTGCCGGGCGCATCTTCGACAAAGTGGGCGGCAAATGGCTGGCAGTCGCGGGCTTGTCGATTGTGACCGGCTCAACTTTTCAGTTTACAGTCCTGACTTCTGAAACAACATTCGTCTATTTGGCTGTTATGCATGCCATCCGCATGTTAGGGGTTGCACTTGTCATGATGCCGGTAACCACAGCTGGGCTCAACCAATTACCGGATCACCTTATCCCTCATGGCACGGCGATGAGCAATACGATGCGCCAAGTGTCGGGGTCTATCGGTACGGCATTGCTGGTAACGATCATGACCAGCGCCGCGCTCGATCCGGGGCGCTACGGCGTTGAGGGCTTGATTCGAGGGGTCAATATGTCCTTTATGGTGACAGGCGTTTTGAGTGCCATTGGCATCGTTTTAGCATTTTTTATGAAAAATCCAAAGGCCCAGGAACAAGGCAAGTGATAACCGGAAGATGTCACAATATGTGCATTTACTTCTTCTATCAGATTTGGTAAGATGTCTGACGACAGACAATGAATAAGAATGATTTGTTCAATTTCTGATAAAACTACTTTTAATGAGGTGAAGTTGTGAATTTACTATGGGGCATCTTCGGTATCATCGTCGTTCTTGGAATCGCTTTCTTGTTCTCTGATGGCAAAAAATCCATCAAGCCACGGACGATTCTCGGCGGTTTGGCCATACAGCTTACGTTTGCGTTTATGGTACTGGAATGGGAACTTGGCAGACAAGCTTTGCTCAAATTGTCGCAAGGCGTGCAAAACATCATCAATTACGCCGGTGAAGGGATCGCGTTTGTATTCGGTCCTGCAGCTGATACGCAAAACTTTGGTTTCGTCTTCGCGTTCCAAGTGCTGACGATCATCATTTTCTTCTCGTCTTTGATTTCGGTGCTTTATTACTTGAACATCATGCAATTCATTATCCGCTTGCTCGGTGGGGCTTTGGCGAAATTGCTCGGCACGAGTAAAGCGGAATCAATTTCCGCAGCGGCCAATATCTTCGTCGGCCAGACGGAAGCGCCGCTAGTCGTCCGCCCGTTCCTGCCGAATATGACCAAGTCCGAATTGTTCGCGGTCATGACCGGTGGGCTTGCCTCAGTCGCAGGTTCTACGCTCGCAGGGTACGCGCTTCTCGGTGTTCCACTTGAATACTTGCTCGCTGCGAGTTTCATGGCGGCACCTGCCGGCTTGATCATGGCGAAAATCATGATCCCGGAACAAGAAAAAGTGGAAGAAAAAGAGTTTGTCATGGAAAAAGACAAGCAATCAGTCAACGTTGTCGATGCAGCTGCACGCGGGGCTTCAGACGGCCTCCAGCTGGCCTTGAACGTCGGGGCGATGCTTCTTGCGTTTATCGCGTTGATCGCATTGGCAAACGGTGTCCTTGGCGGCATCGGCGGCTGGTTCGGTGCTGAAAACATCACCATCCAAGGCATTCTTGGCTATATCTTCGCGCCGCTCGCGTTTGCAATCGGCGTCCCATGGGAAGAAGCTGTGCAAGCCGGTAGCTTTATCGGACAGAAGCTCGTCTTGAACGAGTTTGTCGCTTACACGGCATTCGCTCCGGAAATCGCGAATTTGTCTCCGAAGACGGTCATCATCGTCAGCTTCGCGCTTTGTGGATTCGCCAACTTCAGCTCACTCGCTATCCTTCTCGGCGGTCTTGGTGCAATGGCGCCAAGCCGTCGCCCGGAAATTGCGCGCCTTGGCATGCGCGCCATTGCAGCCGGTATGCTTGCGTCTCTATTGAGTGCAGCAATCGCTGGGATGTTCGTTTAAGCAAGCGCTCGTTGTTTGAGCAAATCAAAACCACTCGTTTCCTTGTTCATCTAATGAGATGGACAAGGGAACAGGTGGTTTTTTTCTTTATTGCAAGCTTCATCGGCTTCTGCATGCTGCCAGCTGCCTTTCAAGAAGAAAGCCTTGACAGCGGCTTTTTTTAGGATTACACTTCAATCTTGGCTTACCTGATTTTTCAGGCAGAGCGGGTAGGGAGAGGGCTAATTTCATAGAAGGTATGTCTTATGGCAAATTGGATGGACCGATTTTTCGGTCTTAACGAAAACGGGACGACCATCAAGCGGGAAATGACAGCCGGCTTGATCGGATTTTTCACCGTGGTCTACATCATCGCCGTCAACTCACTGATTTTATCGGAGTCCGGCATGCCGATCGAGTACGCCATTATCGGGACCATTGCCGCTTCTGTCGTTGGAGCGTTATTAATGGGCTTTTGGGGCAATGCGCCCATCTTGCTCATTCCGGGCATGGGGATCAATGCATTGTTCTCGTATACGCTCGTCCAGTCGATGGGGCTTAGCTGGCAGGAAGCACTTGCCGTTGTGTTCGTCTCAGGGTTTATTTTCGTCTTTGTCGCGTTTACGCGCTTTTCGAAAATGCTCAGCGAGGCTGTTCCAAATTCGCTGAAAGAAGCGATTACGGTTGGGCTTGGGCTATTTCTGATGCTGTTAGGTCTGGAGAAAGGCGGCCTTGTGGGTCCTGGCGACGGGGCGATTCTTTCGCTCGGTTCGCTATCGGATCCACTGGTGCTGTCGACGATTGTGACGTTCTTGCTCGCGATCATTTTATTCATCCGCAATGTGCCGGGGAATTTTTTGATCACGATTGTACTCGGAACGGTCATTGCGTATTTCTTCGGCATGATCGACCTCAGCCAAGTGAGCGAGCCAGGCGTCAATCCGGCAGAAGCATTTGCGGTGTTCGGCTCGATGTCGTTTGCAGGTTTCTTGTCGACGACGTTCTGGGTAGCGGTCTTTTCCTTGACGATGGTGCTGGTGTTTGAAAACATCGGCCTTGTCCACGGACAGGTGAATTTTATCGGCCGCCCGGAAAAGTATTCGCGTGCGTTCCAGGCGACGTCGGTTTCGACGATGGCTTCAGGATTTCTGGGCACAAGCCCGACGGTGGCCAGTGTGGAAAGCGCAGCGGCGATGGCTGCTGGCGGTCGCACTGGATTAACTTCGTTGACGGCAGGATTTTTGTTTATAGGTGCAGCATTCTTCATTCCACTGATCAAGATCATTCCCGATAGCGCAATTGCGCCGATTTTAATCATTATCGGTGGGTTGATGCTTCAAAACATCAAGAATCTCGACATGAAGGACATGAGCGAGACCTTTCCGGCATTGTTGATTGTAGCGCTCATTCCGTTTACGTACAGTATCGCGGACGGCATCGCGATCGGGTTTATCCTGTATCCGGTGCTAAAAGTGGCAATCGGCAAATGGCGTGAAGTGTCTCCTGCACTTTATGTGATTGCTTGTCTGTTTTTCGTCAATTACGTCTTTCACGTAATCGGCTAAAAAAACGCATATTTTTTAAATACTTAGAATATGTCACTGAAATTAAAAAGCAAGTAATGTTACACAACGAATAGTTTGTAAACTTTCTAAGTGTTTGTAGAAGCGTCCGCCCGACTCCTGTGGATCAGCGAGACGACCGAGACCCCGCAGGGCATGAATGAGCGAGGCATGCCGAGTTCATTCATTTGCGATACTTAAGCGTAGCGAAAGTATCGCAAACCGAGGAGGCTTGGGCGCGAGCCCACGGAAAGCGGGCGGTTCAAGCTTCGGAAAACATGATTCAAGAATCCAGACATGTGAAAAAGCGCATCCGGTCGATGGATGCGCTTTTTGCTTATTTGGGCATGTTATAATAATAGAAAAGGAGCGGATCACGATGCGCTATTTTAAATCGAATATGGAAAAACTGGTCAGCCAGGAGCCGGAACTAAAACAACGGTTGAAAGTGTTGATGAAAGAAATGGAGCTTGAAAAAAGCTTTGCATTAAAAGCGCTTTACCACTCAGAAGTGGCGGACAGCGGCCCTTTCATGAAGCAATATCAAGAAATCGATAATCAGTAAAAAAAGCCATGAGCGAGGGAATCCTTCGCTCATGGCTTTTCTATTCGGTTAAGATGTACGGGCAGTTTTGAATTCCTCGAGCCATTGCTGCCAGGATTCAAGTGTGGTGCCGATGCAATAGCGGTTAATCTTTTGGTCATCACAATCGATGCCTTGGCCGCCAAGCAAAAAGTGGAGGTTCGGAATTGTTTCGGAAAGCTCTTTGATATATTGTTCTGCAACAGGACGGCTTTTGGGTGTCATAACAGACATGCAGACGATTTGAAAATCCTGCTTGGCCACCATTTCTGCCAGGCCATCAAGTGGTGTGTCAGGACCTGTATAAACTACGTGGAAGCCGTTCTCCCGAAGGAACAGGGAGAACAATAACAGGCCGAGCTGATGATGCTCGCCGCTCGGGCTAAGTGCTAACACTTTCGGCAAATGAGGCGCAACCGGGAAGATGCGGAAAAATTGGTTAAAGCGCTGTTGGATGATATTGGTGATCATGTGTTCATGTGCCACGCTAATTTGGCCGTTTTCCCATTCGGCGCCAATTCGTACCATGAGTGGCGCGATGATGTGAAAGAAAACGGTTTGGTGATGGAACAACGAGAATTTCAAGTCGAGCAAATAATTAAACCGGTCAATGTCTATTTCTACAGCGGCCTGATACAGTTCTTCAATTTGCTTCGCGTACTCAATCGGTTCCTTGTGATCGGTAACTTCAGGGTGATAGAACTGTTTTCTCGAAGTATGCAATAACTTGACGGCTTCGCTGATTTTCATGCCATTTTCCTGAACTTGGATTTTCAGCCATTTCAAATCTTCCAAGTTTTGATCAGAATACAGCCGGTGGCCCGATTCTGTGCGCGCAGGCGTGATGGCATTGTAGCGCGTTTCCCAAGAACGGATGGTCACTTTGGGCATGTCGAGTAGTTTAGCAGCAGCTTTGATATTGTACATAGCATGACCTTCATTCCGTAGTTTTTTGTTATACAAATATTATACAACCAACTATCTCAAGCGTAAAGTTATTGGCTTTATTGTCAGCAGAAAAGAGCAAGAAAAAACAAATCCTTAAAGAAAGAAACGGGCTATTTAGTGCATAGCGCCGCGATAAATCCTTAACATGGAAAAAGACAGTGCGCTTTATGGGCGGCACTGTCTATAAGGGAGTATAAAACTGATACAAAATCTGTAAATGACTCAGATTTGGGGTGCTTATTGTTGTTCGATTGTACGTATGCGTTTGGCAGATCTTGAACGCTGCCACCCCACCGTAATGGTAAGTGTAGCCAATAATAGTATCAAGCCGAGGATAAACGGAAAAATGATATTGATATCGAATAAAATCCCTGCGAGAAGTGGCCCCATAACATTTCCAATACTCATATAGGCGTTATTCATGCCCATTGCAAAGCCGACTTCGCCTTCTGCAAGTTTTGAAATCAATGTATTCAATACAGGGCGCAGAATAGAGGTCGCCAGGAAGATGATCAGCGATACTCCGAAGAACATGACGTAGCTGCTGGCAAATAACGAGGCCAGAAAGCCGCCCGCGGCAACGCCAAGGAAGGTGATTAAGACACCGATTTCCCCGAAGCGCGAAACGATGCGATCGACGACAAACAATTGAACGATGACACTCACCGTTCCGGTAGCGGTAATCATAAAGGCAATGTCTTTTGCGGTGGAGTTGAATTGGTTGTCGAGATAAAGCCCGAGGACAGACTCATATGCGAGCAAGCCAAAACTCATGACCAGCGTGATGACTAGCGGCAAAAAATATGGCACTGAAGTGGAGCGGGCGATTTTCTTAAACATCGATTCGGACTGGGTCATCGTTAAAGCGAGATTCGGATCCGCTTTTTCGGCGTCGCTGTCTTTTAAGACAAAGACAGAGAAGAGAACGGCTGCGAGCGACACGAGCGCTGACACGAGAAACGGCAGCTTCAGGCTGAAGTCGGCAAGAAATCCACCAATCCCCGGGCCAATGACGATGCCGAGTGACATCGCAGCTGATACCAGGCTTGTGCCTTTGGCGCGTTGATCGAATGTTGTGATATCAGCGATATAAGCGAAAATGGCTGGTACGAGCATCGCCGCGCCAATGCCTCCGACGACGCGTGAGAAGTACAGCACCCAAATAAAGTCGGAAGCATAGAAAATGAACATCGATAAGGTCAGCCCTGCCAGACCCCAGATGATCATGATGCGTCGCCCGTATTGGTCGGCCCATTTACCGGCGATCGGCGAGAACAGGAATTGGGCAGCGGCGAAGATGGCGATCATCAAACCGGCCGCCATGCCGCCTTGATCGATGGAGACAAGATACGATGGCAGAATCGGAATGATGATGCCGAAACTGGCGATGGCGATGAACATATTGATCATTAAAATCAGGATTTTTTTGCGTTGGTCTTTGGACATGGGTGTGCCTTCTTTCTTATATATACATACGCAGGACAGTTATATTGACTTCCCCATATTATGTATACTTCCAATGCTTGTCAATGACTTTGCAAGTTGGATGTGGATTTTATTTTAAGTGCAAATCCAAGAGGGGCAGTCGCGCAAAATGAAACGGGTTGAGCCATCGCGATTCTCGGGTATAAGGTAATATCTAAGATCGACTACGGGGAAGGGGATGCGTATGGATCAACGACTGGAAAGAATCCAACTACCGGCTTTACGCGAGCGGATTGTCAGCGCGCAACAAGCAGCTTCTTGGATAACGGATGGCATGGCGATTGGCCTCAGTGGCTTCACGCGCGCAGGAGACGCCAAGGCAGTGCCGAATGCTCTGGTGGAACGCGGAGAGAAAGCGCCGTTTCGAATCGATGTCTATAGTGGTGCTTCGCTGGGGTGCGGAATCGACGGCCGTTTTGCACAGTCAGGCATCGTTCGGAAACGTGTGCCTTATCAATCCGATTCTTTGATGCGCGCTTCGATTAATTCTGGGGAGGTGCAGTTTGTGGACCACCATTTATCCCAGACGGCCGAATGGGTGCGCGGAGGCGTGACGGGGCCTTTGGATTTCGCCGTCATTGAAGCGCTCGGCATTACCGAGGAGGGCTTGCTGATCCCGACGACTTCTGTCGGCAACTCGATGGTATTCGCCCATCATGCGGATAAGCTCATTATCGAAATCAATACGGCACAGCCGATGGAACTCGAAGGAATACACGATTGCTACGAACCGCAAGCGCTTGGAGTGCGCCAGCCGATTCCGCTCGTTTCGCCGAGAGACCGCATCGGCACAAAAGGCATCCCAATCGATCCAGCGAAAGTCAAAGGCATCGTCTGGAACGATCAGCCGGATTCACCTTCGCCGATCGAACCACCCGATGCCGATACGAATATCATGGCTGACCATTTGCTCGATTTTTTGCGTGGCGAAGTGCAGGCCGGACGATTGAGCGAAAAATTGCCGCCTATTCAATCCGGTGTCGGCTCTGTCGCAAATGCGGTATTGCACGGTCTGATCGATTCGGAATTCGAAGGACTTGAGCTGTATTCGGAAGTGCTGCAGGATGCCGTATTCGACTTGCTCGATTCGGGCAAGGCATCATTTGCTTCAGCTTCAGCGATTACTTTATCCGCAGATTATATGGAAAGAATCTATCGTAATTTCAGCCAATACCGAGACCGGTTGGTGCTGCGGCCGCAGGAAATTTCCAATCACCCCGAAATCATCCGGCGCCTCGGACTCCTTTCCATCAACACCGCATTGGAATTTGATATGTACGGCAATGTCAATTCCACACACGTGGCTGGAACCAAGATGATGAACGGCATTGGCGGGTCGGGAGATTTCGGGCGCAATGCACAGCTGGCTATTTTCGTCACTAAATCCACTGCCAAAAACGGCCGGATCTCCTGTGTCGTGCCCTTCGCTTCCCATATTGACCACACAGAGCACGATGTGGACGTATTGGTCACGGAGTACGGATTTGCCGATATCCGTAATCTGGCGCCTCGCGAGCGGGCAGAACGGATCATTGCGAATTGCGTTCATCCGGATTACCGCCCGCAACTGCAAGATTATTTCAACCGAGCGATGGCTCAAGGCGGCCATACGCCGCATGTTCTAGGAGAAGCGTTGTCTTGGCATGAACTGTACACACGCGAAGGCACGATGATTAAAAAAGCGCAGTAATGGACGTGAAGAAAAGACAGAAGCACCTGCTTGTCTTTTCTGTTGTTTGGAAGTCAGGTATACTAATATCATTTGAACCCTACTGGAGGCCCATGCGCGATGGAAAAAATAACACCCGGCCCGCTATTGGATGTGATGGGGGAACTATTCTCAGATGAAATCTCGATAGCGGTATCGAATATGGATGAATACACCTATTATCGCCCAAGCAAACGCATCGATTTAAAAATTAAGCCAGGAGATAAAGTGCGTGAAGGCACCATCGCTCACAAAGCGCTGACAACTGGCCACAAGGCATCCGAATTTATCAACCGGGAAGTGTTTGGCGTGCCCTATCATGGCATGGCAGTGCCATTTGAAGAAGACGGAGAGCTTGCAGGCTGCGTGATGGCGATTTACCCGGCCTACACAGAAGGCAAATCGGTCGTGACCGTGAAAAGCCCCGATGGTTGGAGGCCCATTTCGTTTACTGACGTGCGGTATCTGGAAGTAAAAGACCGCAAGACGCATGTCCATGCTGCCGATTTTTCCGGCACCAATAAAAACTCCCTGCAGGAATTCGAATATTTGCTGCCGAGAGATTCATTTATTCGCTGCCACCGGTCGTTTATCGTTAATGTCCATCATATTGAAGAAATTTATCCTGATACCCATTCGACATTCGTGCTAGAGATGGACAACGGGGAACGCCTGCCTGTCAGCCAATCGTATTCTAGTTATTTCCGCAAACTACTCGGCTTCTGAGGACGCATGAAAATGCTGCCTCGGGTAGCCGTTTTTCTATTTGACCCAAGGTATTTACTTTTTCATCCCAATATTTCCTGCTTCGCTCCGCTGCGCGTTATCATTAATAGTGGTCACACAAGTAAATTGGGTGCTCTGTATCCTATTTTCAACCTATAGAAGCACCGCAAAACTGTTTAGTATTATGAAAACGCTTCAAAAAATAACTGATAATTAGATAAAAATAGATAGAAAGAGAGAGTGGATGGAATGGAAAAGAACCTCGAGCGGATCAAAGCGACGGAATTGCAGGATCGTGTAGTCACAGCGCAAGAAGCGGCTGCGTGGATTCAAGATGGCATGACACTGGGGCTTAGCGGATTTACAAGAGCGGGCGATGTAAAAGCGGTCTCATACGCACTAGTGGAACGTGCGAAAACTGAAAACTTCAAAGTTAACGTCTTTACTGGAGCTTCTCTTGGCTCTGATGTCGACCGATTGTTTGCGGAAGCGGGAATCGTTAACAAGCGTTTGCCTTTCCAAGCAGACCCGGCGATGCGTAAAGCGATTAACGCAGGGGATATGTACTTTTTGGACCATCATTTATCCCACACGGCCGAATGGATTCGGACGGGCGCCATTGAACCGATCGATTTCGCGATCGTCGAGGCTCTTTCCATTACAGAAGACGGGATGATCATTCCAACGACCTCTGTCGGAAACTCTTCCATATTCGTGAAACACGCCAAAAATATCATTGTGGAAATCAATACAGCGCAGCCTGAAACATTTGAGGGCATTCATGATATTTATGATGCCGGCACACAAGGTGAGCGTGACCCAATCCCGTTGACTTCAGTTGACCAGCGCATCGGGACAAAAGGCATTCCAGTGGATATGGAACGTGTACGCGGCATCGTCTTTAACCATCAGGACGATTCTCCTTCGACCATTATGGCACCGGACCTAGACACCAAAATCATCGCTGATCATCTATTGAATTTTTTCCGCAGCGAAATTGAAGCTGGACGGTTGACGGAAAAATTGGCTCCGCTTCAATCAGGGATCGGTACGGTGGCCAACGCAGTGCTGCACGGCATGATCGATTCAGAGTTTGAGCACTTGGAAGTCTATTCGGAAGTCTTGCAAGACGCGGTATTTGATTTGATGGATGCGGGCAAAGTCGATTTTGCTTCTTGCTGCTCGATTACCTTGTCCGAGCCGAAGATGGAGCAGGTTTTCAGTGAATTTGACCAGTATCGCGACAAAATTATTATGCGTCCACAAGAAATCTCGAATCATCCGGAAGTCGTTCGTCGACTCGGCTTGATCGCGATCAACACGGCATTGGAATTTGATATGTACGGAAACGTCAACTCTACACACGTTTCCGGCACGAAAATGATGAATGGCATCGGCGGATCGGGCGATTTTGCCCGCAATGCGCGTCTTGCTATCTTCGTGACGAAATCTACCGCAAAAGACGGCAAAATCTCAAGCGTCGTGCCATTCGCAGCGCATGTCGACCATACTGAGCATGATGTCGATGTAGTGGTCACCGAGCAAGGCTATGCCGACCTTCGCGGGCTAGCGCCTCGTCAGCGCGTGGAAGTCATCATCGAAAACTGCGTGCATCCGGATTATCGTCCGCAAATGCGCGAGTATTACGAAGAAGCATTGACACGCGGAGGCCAAACGCCGCATGTCTTAGAGAAAGCTTTCTCTTGGCACGAATCATTAGCTAAAAACGGCACAATGCTTTTGAAAAAAGAGCAATTGGTCTAAAACAAAACCGGACAGCCACGTGGGCTGTCCGGTTTTTGTGCTGTCGAGAAATTCAGGTAACCCGTATTTTCCGAAGCTTATCGCTCGCTTTCCGTGGGCTCGCGCCCAAGCCTCCTCAGTCGCTTTGCGCCTTGCGGGGTCTCGGTCGTCTCGCTGATCCACTGGAGTCGAGCGAACGCTTCTTCAAATACTTAAATAGCCCATTGATTGTTTAAAGTTAAAAAATTCCCATCTTAACTCATAGATGATCAACAGTCTCCTTCAACACTTTTAAACCTTGAAGCCACGTGGCTGTCCGGTTCTTTTTGTTCAACGATTGCCATACATTTCTGAAGTATTGCGGGAATACAATTCGATAATATTGCCGAATGGGTCCTCGGTGTAGACGAGATAATGCGGTTTGCCTTTATTGATGTTCCACATTTTGCTCCGCTGAAGGCCGCCGTGCTGGACGATGCGTTCAATCGTTTCGACGATATCATCTACTACTAGGGCAATATGGAAAAATCCTGCATGCCGCGGCGGCGCTTCAGAAAAAGAAGGGTCTTGAAATTCGAATAGCTCGATGCCAAAGCCGTCGGAGGACATGAGATGGACATTGCGCATTTTGCGAATCTCCGGCCCCTGTAAATCATTTGTCATCGATTCGGGGCCTTCTGTTTCTGCATCAAAGTCGAAGGGGCCCGCCAAAATATGAAAATCAAAAACTTTTCGGTACCATTTAATCGCTTTATCTAAATCGGGGACCGCGAGCCCCACATGCGTAATTGCTGCCATGATGATTCTCCTCCTTTTTTCTGTACTGATTCTGTACCCTTCTACAGGTGGAAATATGCAGCAATAGAGCATTGTTTGAGCGATTAGTCGAAAATAGTTGTTGCCAGACTGGATTTTTAGTATTATAATAAGCAATTGTGAAATTCTGAAATGAGGGTCCTAATATGAAAAATTCCATCTATGGATTGACGATAGAACAATTAAAAGATTGGTTTGTAGAAAATGGCCAGAAGAAATACCGCGCAGAACAAGTGTGGGATTGGCTTTATATTAAACGTGTCACTGAATTCTCGGAGATGAAGAACTTATCGAAGGATTGCATCGAGCTTTTGGAAAACAATTTTGCGATCCGTACATTAGACCAGGCAGTCAAGCAAGAATCGTCTGATGGCACGATCAAATTCCTTTTCCGTTTGCAGGACGGCAACTTGATCGAAACGGTTCTCATGCGCTTTAAATACGGCAACTCGGTCTGTGTAACGACACAAGTCGGATGTAACATTGGCTGCAGTTTCTGCGCTAGTGGTCTCTTGAAGAAGAGCCGTGACTTGAACGCAGGCGAAATCGTTGAACAGATCATGCAAGTACAAGCACATTTCGACGCAGAGCAAAAAGAAGAGCGCGTCAGCCACATCGTTGTTATGGGTATCGGCGAACCATTCGATAACTACACGAACTTGATGGATTTCCTCCACGTTGTAAACTCACAAAAAGGGTTGGCAATCGGAGCGCGCCACATCACGGTTTCAACAAGCGGTATCGTACCGAAAATTTACGATTATGCGGATGAAGGCTTGCAAGTCAACTTGGCGATTTCTATTCACGCCCCGACGAATGAATTGCGTTCACGCATTATGAAGATCAACAAAGCGTACCCAGTTGAAAAATTGATGGAGTCTATCGATTACTACTTGGAAAAATCGAATCGCCGCATCACTTTTGAATATATTATGCTGCGCGACGTCAACGACCATGTTGAAGAAGCGAACAAGCTGGCGAAATTGCTTGAAAACAAGCGCCATTTGTCTTACGTCAACTTGATTCCTTATAACTCGGTTGATGAGCACGACCAATATCAGCAAAGCACGCCTGAAGCCATCAGTGCATTCTATGATGCATTGAAGAAAAAAGGCATTAACTGCGGCGTTCGCCACGAACAAGGTGCAGATATCGACGCTGCCTGCGGACAACTTCGCAGCAAGCAAATCAAAAAAGAGAAAAAACCAGCAACGGTCTAATCTCATGTCAGACAGCAAGCCCCCGAATTTTTTTCGGGGGCTTTTTGTATGATCGAAATCGAAATCAACCTGGCGCGCTCTTGTGGACAGTCTTATATGCTGTTGGAAATGATAAAATTAAGGTGATTGTAAAAAAAATAAAAAGCGGATAACCCTATGGCAGTACTGGATTTGCTGTGTATGACCCGAAATTACGCAAACGTTTGCACAAATGTATTTGTAATTTACTGCAAATTCTCTATAATGAAAGAAAACGCTTAAGAGGAGAATGGGAATGGCTGAAATTAAAATCGAGCAATTAGGCAAACGTTACGATAAAGGGGCACTGGCAGTCAGTGATTTCAATTTACATATAAAAGATGAAGAGTTCATCGTGTTTGTCGGTCCTTCGGGGTGTGGGAAATCGACAACCTTGCGCATGATTGCAGGATTAGAAGAAATCTCAGAAGGTGAATTCTTCATTGATGGAAAACGCATGAACGATGTAGAGCCGAAAGAGCGCGACATCGCCATGGTGTTCCAAAACTATGCTTTGTATCCGCATATGACGGTCTATGAAAATATGGCGTTCGGTTTGAAACTGAGAAAGTTCAAAAAATCGGAAATCAAAAAACGTGTCGACGAGGCAGCTGCAATTCTTGGCTTGGAAGAATACCTGAACAGAAAACCGAAAGCGCTCTCAGGCGGACAGCGCCAGCGTGTGGCACTTGGACGCGCGATTGTCCGCGATGCCAAAGTATTTTTGATGGACGAACCCTTGTCGAATTTGGATGCGAAATTGCGAGTGCAAATGCGCGCCGAAATTTCCAAATTGCATAACCGCCTGAAAACGACCACGATTTATGTAACGCACGACCAAACGGAAGCCATGACGATGGCTACCCGCATCGTGATATTGAAAGATGGCGTGATCCAGCAAGTCGGCACGCCAAAAGAAGTGTATGATTTCCCGGAAAACCGCTTTGTTGGAGGATTTATCGGTTCGCCAGCGATGAACTTCTTTGAAGGACAGCTGGTCGATGACTCTTTTGCTGTCGGCACTAAAAAGATGACGATTCCTTCTAAACTATTGGATGTACTGAAAGCAGAAGGCTACGACAACAAGCCAATCACTCTCGGCATCCGCCCGGAACATATCCATGTTAACAACGAAGACCTATCTAAAATCCCAGCAAGCGAATTCGAGGCAACCATCACCGTATCTGAGCTGACGGGTGCGGAGACCATTCTCCATGCAGTCTATGAAGACCAAGACTTCATCGCCCGTGTCGATGCCGCCACTTCGATCGAAGCAGGGCATCAAGCGACACTCGCCTTCGACATGACGCACGTCCATTTCTTCGACGCGGAATCAGGTTCGCGCATCAAAGCTACAGAACGAGCAGCAGTAACTGTATAAATTTAAAGACCCCGTCCATCTGAAAAAGTTGGACGGGAGTTTTTGTTTGGGCGGAGAAAAATAGGGAGAAAGAAAAAATCAATATCGGATGCCTGAACGGATATTTATCACTTCCACTTGAACATATCCGCCATCCTTTCCGAAGCCAGACAGCGACTAGTTAGCTGACACAAAACCAACAACCAAAGGCGACACCTTCTATGAAAAAGCAGGAAGCGATTCCCCCATCGGCGGATGAATAATGAAACACCCAACCATCTACACACCCAATTTCCAATGAAATCACGAAGCCGCCCGGCGCAATAAGATAAAAGTTTTATTCAAGCATCAGGTCGAACCCTTTGCTCCTACATTTGCAAGCAAATGCATCGCAAATGAATCGGCTCAACTTCCTTTCGCCAATTCATTGGCTTATGGTGAAAGACCAACCCTGAGTCGGGCGGCGACTAATAAGTTGAAGCCAAAACCGAAAATCACAGGCAACACTTTCAATCAAAAAGCAGGAAGCGATTCCCCCTCACCAGATGAATGGTAAAAGTTCAGCCAGATATCCACACAAGTTTCAATGAAATCCCAAAGCCGCCCGGCGCAAAAGGGTGAGCCGAAACCATAAGACAAATGTCCTTTTTGGCTTATGGTGAAAGGCCAACCCCAAGCCGGGAGGCGACTAATAAGTTGGAACCAAAACCAGTTCTATGAATAGCCTATTCAGCAGTCAATGAAAGCGTGAAAATTTGAAAAAAATGGAGGGGTTCACAAACGATACGTTTAGAGCGAACAATTAGGGGAAAACAACTTAACATAGAGTTTTCAAAAAAAGGAGTGGACACAGAATGGTAAAAATTGCAGTCGAACATCCATTTACATCCGTACGTGACGCGTTAGTACAAAAAGGGTACAACGCAGAAATGCTTGAAAAGAAAACAGATGCGACAGATTATGACGTAGTGGTCGTCCGTGACCAGGAAGATTTGACGGATTTCCACATGAGCGTCTCATTAGTTGAAGCAAGAGGGCGCACGTTATTTGAAATTGTTGAAGAAGTCGAAGAACGTCTCGTACGTCAAGGGAAAATCCAATCTCCAACACCGATGGCACCGGAAAACGATTCTGAATCAGGCGGTGGCGGAAGCTTCGTCGCAGGCGCGGTTACAGGTGCTTTAATCGGTGCAGCAGCAGGTCTTTTGCTCGCGCCTAAAAGCGGCAAGGAATTGCAGGAGCAAGTCAAAACAAAAACTGCAGATTCCAGTGAAAAAGTAAACACGTCAATCGAGCAGGCGAAAGTGAAAGCTGACGAATTGAAAACGAAGCGTGAAGAGAAAAAAGAAGAAAAAGAAGTGAAAAAGCAAGAAAAAGCGATTGAAAAAGAAGTAAAGCAACAGGAAAAAGCTGAAGAAAAAGAAGAGAAAAAAGAAGAAAAGGCCGAGAAAGAGCACGAAAAGGCTGAAAAGAAAGTAGAAAAAGAAATCAAAAAAGCTGAAAAAGATGCAGGCGGCGTTGACGTCGTAGAATTTGGCGAATCATCGCTCGGCAAAAATTCAGATGGCGAGATCAAGGTCGAGCCAACAGACGCTAAAAAGAATAACTAATGACTGATAAAAGGCCTCCCGCATCACGCGGGAGGCCTTTCCAGAGTGTTGAAGAAGTCTATAATCATCTATTAATAAAAAGAATGTGACACTATTCCACAATGAACAAATTGACGAAATGTCTTAGTATTTGGAAAAGCGTTCGCTCGACTCCTGTGGATCAGCGAGATGACCGAGACCCCGCAAGGCGCAAAGCGACTGAGGAGGCTTGGGCGCGAGCTCACGGAAAGCGAGCGATAAGCTTCGGAAAATGCGACTTTTTACCTTTCTCGACAGCCTGAAAAGGCCTCCCGCTGCTTAGGCGGGAGGCCTTTCGTATGGCAAGGTTATTCAACTGCAATTTCATCGACAGGGTCATGCGGCGCAGGTTCTGGTACAAAAATCAGGACGACCAGACCGATGATAAAGAGTACGACCAAACTCAAAACGCCTAAACTGGAGTTGCCAGTGAGTTGGGAAGTGACCCCAACAAGTAAAGGTCCCGTAATCGCGGCGAACTTGCCAAAAATATTGTAAAAACCAAAAAACTCATTGGCATTTTGCTTGGGCACCAGCTTGCCGAAATAAGAGCGGCTCAAAGCTTGAATACCGCCTTGGCTAGTAGCGACCAACATCGCCAGAATCCAAAAATCTACGATGGTTTCGATGAAGACTGCATAAACACAAACAATAATATAGACGCAAATGCCGACATAAAGCATTTTTTTGCCAGTAAATCGATCCGACAGCTTGCCGTAAAGAATTGCAAAAGGAGCCGCCACGACTTGTGTCGCGAACAACACAATCAATAAGCTGGTGGCACTCAATCCAAGGTCTGTTCCGTAAGCTGTGGACAATGAAATGATTGTGCCAACCCCATCAATATAGAAAAAATAAGCAATCAAGAATAGAAACAAGGCGCGATATTGGCGGATTTCCCGGATGGTTTTATTGAGCCGGCGGAAGCTTTGAACAACGGGACTCGCTTCGCGTTTGATAAAATGCTTTTGTTTTACATGACGGAACAGCGGAATGGAGAACACAATCCACCAAGCCGCAGTGATCAAAAACGCAAGCCGGCTGGCATTGGTGACAGACAGTGGCAATACTTCGTTTTGAGCAAGCAAAATGATCAGGATGGCGAGTGCAAAGGGAATGGTCGAACCGATATAGCCAAGCCCATAACCAAATGCGGAAACGCGGTTCATGCGCTTTTCAGTTGTGATGTCGACAATAAAGGCGTCATAGAAGAGGTTCGCCCCTGTCGCTCCAAGGGCAGCGAAGACGTAGCAGATTAGGAGCCAAAGCCACTGGCCTTCCGGAACAAACGCGAGCATTGCTGTCGAAATGGTGCCGAGCAAAAAGAACACGGTGAAAAATTTCTTTTTCATCCCTTCGTAATCGGCGATCGTGCCGAGAAGCGGGCCGAGCATCGCCAGGATGAATGTGAATATAGCGATCGTGTAACTTAAATAGGCGGTTGAATCCGCAAGTTCCACACCGGCATCTGTTGCGGCTGCTTTATAGAACAGCGGGAAGACTGCGGTCGTAATAATAATGGAATAGGCGGAGCTGCCCCAATCATAAAATGCCCAGCTTTTTTCCGGTTTCGTAAACTTCGCCATAGCCGAAAGCCTCCTTTTTATTAAGTCTATTGTACAAGACAGTCTCCAAAAAAAGGTGTTTTTGACTGAATATTTGCTGAAATTTTACAATGAATAAAAAGCATAACACGAAGCATGCTGTTTGAGGCACGGTCTTTATTCAGCTAAACTGAGGAGAGAAAGTGAGTGAATGGGATGAAGTTGGTGTCGTGGAATGTAAATGGCTTGCGGGCCGTGGTGAAAAAAGGATTTATGGATTTCTTTGAAAAGGTGGATGCTGATATACTGTGCGTCCAGGAGATCAAATTGCAGGAAGGCCAAATTGACTTGGAACTTCCGGGTTATCATACATATTGGAATTATGCCGAGAAAAAAGGTTATTCAGGAACAGCCGTTTTCACCAAGCAGCGTCCATTGAGTGTGCAGTATGGAGTCGGCCTCAAAGAACACGATTCAGAAGGCAGGCTCATCACACTGGAGTTTGCTGATTTTTACTTGGTCAATAGCTACACGCCGAATTCCCAGCATGGACTGCTGCGCCTTGCGTACCGCCTGCTATGGGAAGATCAATTGCTTTCACATATTCAACAATTGGACATGAAAAAACCGGTTGTTTTATGCGGGGATTTGAATGTGGCGCATCAGGAAATCGATTTGAAAAACCCGAAAGCCAATAAAAAGAATTCCGGTTTCACGCCGGAAGAGCGAGGGAAGATTGATCGCTTTCTCGACAGCGGTTTCGTGGACACATTCCGCCATTTCCATCCAGAAGAGGGTGGTCATTATTCATGGTGGTCTTACCGCTCTAATTGCCGCGAGAAGAATGTTGGCTGGCGCATCGATTATTTCATCGCCTCACGCCGTCTCGCCGGCAACATGAGAAGTGCGTCGATTCATACAGATGTGTATGGTTCGGATCATTGTCCTGTGGAACTGCAATTGAACGATGTATCGGCATAAGGAATTATTCAAGCAATTTATTAGTTGAACCAAATAAAACCGGCAAGCCTGAAGTGCATTCAGACTTGCCGGTTTTTCTGTCTCACAAGAGTTCCACGTGAAACATTCAAACGCCCATGACGCGTTGTGCCAGGCGTTTGCAATTGTCCTGGTCAAAATAATCGATAAACTCATCAGCTTTTCCATACCACTCGTTATGCGTGATATTGTGTTCAAGCATATAGGAAAGCGTTTGGTAGACATCTTCTATTGTCGATGATTTATAGCCGTACAGGTCCTTATCAAGGTCGAGGTACGAACCCCGTCTTTCCGTGTATTCCTGTTGGTCGAACATGAAGAAAATAATCGGTTTGTTTAAATACAGGAAGTCCCAAGAAACGCTTGTGATGTCTGTCAAAAGCATGTCGTTTTCTTCA
Source organism: Planococcus maritimus (assembly GCF_001687625.2). Lineage (NCBI taxonomy): Bacteria > Bacillati > Bacillota > Bacilli > Caryophanales > Caryophanaceae > Planococcus > Planococcus maritimus. The sequence goes on along the minus strand of NZ_CP016538.2, from coordinate 2,897,646 downwards.
ATCGAGCGCTCAATGGAGGCATGGTTGAAATCCAAAAATTCAATGCCGTAAGCCTGGTCGGCAAGTGGAAAGAAATGTTCTTCAAAGCGTTTCATGAATGGGTGAAGCGCGATTTGAAGTTGGATGCCGTTGGACTTCAGAAGTTCGCGAATCCCTTTGTGTTCCAATAAGCCGATTGTGCTGCGGAAGTAATTGCTTTCGAGAAATTCTTCCTTTGACAGATCGAACAGCCATTCACGCCAAGTCATCATCATAAGGATGCGTTTCATTTCTTTTGGCGGCTGGTTTGGCAAATAACGGTCAAAACGGGGGAACCCGGTAATGACAAGTTTTTCTTCAGGAATATTCCATTTATCGCGTTTTAGCTCGTATTCATACTGTGAGGCACAGTTGAAATAATCTGTCCGCTTGAGGAGCGGTACATCCTCTTTTTGAATGAGGATTTTCTTGAAGCCTTCGATCCCGTGGCTAACATGCGTAATGATTGTCCGGCGGTTTAAATTCAAAAATTTATCGGCTGAGGGCACAATATCATAGAGCAAGGAATGCCCATGGAATGTGTAATCAGCGCGGAAAAACAGCAAGTAATTCCGGAAGCTGCCGAGTGGCACGGCGTTTGGAATCTGCCCGTTTTTTGCATAATCGGTCGACGGGTCATACATCCAATATGCTGTGACTTGCTCCGTGTGGTTATTCACCAAGTATTTATGGAAAACAGAAGCATTGTCTTCATATTTCTCTCCGAGGTTTCCGCCCACCAAAGCGATTTTTGGTCCTTTTGCATTTCGGTAAAACCGGGAGAGAACAAAGGCTGTTGATACTTTCAAAAAAACTTTCAAAGGGTCCCATCTCCCTTTTTCTTTCAAGGTAACGCTCATTTCCAGCCCTGCTTTCTGTTAGTCGATTCCATTCTAGTTTTTCATATTCAGCAAGATTTGTCTATTCCAAGAGGGAGGAGGGAGGGGGATATATACAGAGTGAGATTAAATAGAATATTAGCGCTTTTCGATAAGCCTTTTCGTCTTCTAAAGAAAAGGCTGATGTCCATTTCGACGGACGCTTTCCGCGGGCACGGCCTTAGCCGCTTCCCTCGCTCCGCTCAGTCCAGCGTTTAATGTGAATTAAGTCAAGCGCTGTCCCCGCTGGAGTCGCCGTCTCCATTCCCATCAGCCGGGTTAAAAAGAAAAAATGAAAAACAGACGGAGAAAAAGAAATTCTTTTTCTCCGTCTGTTTTATTTTAGGGGCTTATGGGACAGCCCCGATTTGAATACCGTCTAGTTTTTAGCGGCATATATGGCTTAGGGCTATTTTTAGGATTGGTTTAAAGAAGAGTGATTGACGCCAAATACATTTTCTACATCTATCAGGAAAGCGATGCCTTTTCCAGGAGCATCAAGGTCAACTGCCTGCTCGATGCTCGCAACGACTTTTTCTGCAAAGGCAGCCGGCACCAATGTCAGAACGACATCTTTTTCCGGATCAATCGTAAAGTTCATGAATTTTTTCTGTTCGTTGACTCCAGTGCCTCGTCCTTCTAGGATGGTACCACCTTCAGCGCCAGCTTTTGCGGCCGCCTTGACGACTTGTCCGGAATCCCCGGAGTTGACAATGGTGACGATTAGTTGGAAATCTTTCGGTTCTGGCATCAGTTCCACTCCTCGCTTTTGTTTTCGGTCATCTTCGCGGTCATCGAGATGGGGGACTCCAAGCAATTGGCTCAAGTGCACGGAAAAACCGAGGCCGTAACCGGATTTCCCCAATTTTCCGGCATGGCTGATCGCTTCGGCAACGGCCAATTCGATTCCGCCATCAACAGCGATAAAGATAACGTCTTTTTCATGCGTCGCAGGCAACCCGAGGAATGTAGGTTTTTCATTTCTTCCAATGCCTTCCCCGTAAAGCACTGTCGCCCCATCAGCACCGGCTTCTTTTGCGGCCGCAATAACGTCTCTGGAAGCGCCGCGCTTTACGATGGCAATCATCAGTCTATGATTTAGGTTCATGGTTAGGATTTCCCGCCTTTCGGTTAAAGAGTAAGCCGACAACCAGTACCGCGATAATCGGTGTCAATGCGACAAGCGCAATCATGCCGAAGCCATCGACAAGGGGATCTCGTCCTTCTGTGACAGAAGCAATCCCGACTGCCACAGAGACGATAAATGTGACCGTCATCGGCCCAGTAGCGACACCGCCTGAGTCGAAGGCAATGGCAATAAATGTGCGGGTGGAGAAGAAAATCAAGATCAAGGCGAGTGCATACCCCGGCAAGAGAAAATACCAGATAGACCAGCCTGTCAAAATGCGCAGCATCGACAAAGCGATGGATAAGCCGACGCCCGTCGATAAGGTATAAAGCATGATTTTCGAGGAGATATACCCGCCGGTTTCACGGTCGACTTCCTCGTTCATGATGCGGACAGCCGGTTCGGCGAATGTCGCCACAAAGCCGAGTATAAAGCCGATTGGGATGATGCCCCAGCGATACTCCCAATCGCCCAAAGCCGCCCCCATCAATTCCCCAAAAGGCATAAAGCCGATATGGACCCCTTGCAAGAAAAAGGCTAGTCCGAAAAATGTCAAAATAAATCCGAGCCCAGTTTGTAGTACGCGTTCTTTCGGCAATTTAAGCATGAATAATTGAAAGACGCTAAAGAAGAGGACGAGCGGAAGGAGAGCTAAGCTGACTTCAACTAGAATTTCCCCGAAACCGTGAAAAATATGCACATTCACCGGTACAACACCCCCAGCAGCATGACAGCGAGAATCGGGCCGATCGAGGCAAGCCCGATCAAGCCGAAGCCTTCACCACTGCTTGGCTTGTCGGAGCGCAGGACAGATGCGACGCCGATACCCAGCGCTAAGATAAATGGCACTGCCATTGGGCCGGTCGTCACGCCTCCCGCATCAAACGAAATCGGAATGAATGCATCCGGAACAAAGAAGGAAAATAGAAAGACTACGGTATACCCGCCAATCAGCATATAGTGGATCGGTATGCTGAACAGCGTTCGAACCATGGACAAGCCGACGAAAATCGCCAAGCCGATTGAGACAGACAAGATAAGGATGTTTCTTGAAATATCTCCTCCCGAAACTTCTTCGATTTGATTGGCCAATACCCGGACATCCGGTTCGGCAATGGTCACGGCGAGTCCGAGCACCAGGCCTGTTGCGATAATCAGCCAAGGCTTGCGGGTTAGTGGCAGCTTTTTGCCGATCAACTCACCAATCGGCAAAAGCCCGGCATTGACACCGAGCAGAAACAGGAAAAAGCCTGTGCCGACAAAGGCAACACCAATCAAAAACTGCAGCAAGGCTTCGATTGGCAAGCGGATGATCAGCACTTGAAGCAAGACGACGACAAGCGTGACCGGAAGAATGGCAGATGCGACTTCTTTCAACGTACTTTTGACATTTTCCATGCAGCATCTCCTTTACAGTGGATTTGGCTTGATGCAACTCGCACGGCGGATGGGACAAGAAACTGGATTGTCGTTAAGATGTAGGAAGAACAAACACAGGCAGGAGGAATTATGATGAAAAAGAACAAGAAGAACGAACCAATGCTCCCCCAGGAATTAGAAACAATTTCTTTTATTGAAGCATTAGATGATGGATATGTCCATGACTGCCGGATTGTTTCCGAAGAAATAGAGGCAGAAAAAATCCATTTTGATCGTGTATTGTTTGAAAACGTCCGTTTTTTGGACGGCGAATGGGAACGCAGTGAGTTTGCGGATGTGGTGTTCGTCAATTGCGATTTATCAAATGCCGATATGAGCCGTGCAGTCTTTCACCGAGTCAAATTCGAAAATTGCCGATTGCTTGGCACGGACTTTACAGAAGCAAGCATCCGCTTTACGCACTTCCAAGAATGCCGAATCGATTATGCGGTGTTCGGATTTTCGCATATAAATGACGTAAGCTTCGAACGAAGTGTCCTGCGGCAAGGCGATTTCTATGAAGTGGATTTAAACAACACACAATTTCTTGATTGCGAATTAGACGAAGCCAACTTCACAGGAACTTCTCTAAAAGGAGTAGATTTCAGTACCAGCCGATTCGAGGAACTGCAATTAAGCACTGAATTATTATCGGGGTGCAAAGTATCTACAGATCAAGCCTTGCTGTTTGCCCAAAAGTTAGGGTTAATTATAAAAGAATAGGATTTTTTTAATTTTTATATGTGTTATGACCTGCTCTGTTTCCAATTATTATATAAAATACATACTGTTCACTAAATATTCATTCTATTTTAAAATATTATCCAAAAAATGATTGCCCATTCACTTTAATTGCAGTATATTTAAAATAATTAGAAATTTATTAAAGAAAGCAGGAATCAGCTATGAAACAGCTAAGCAAAAATATAAAAGATTTAAGAGAAGCGAGAGGCTTGTCCGCGGAACAGCTTGCAGATCACCTAGGGTTTGCGAAAAGTACGGTATGGGCATACGAAAGCGGGAAAAAACAAGTCTCGGTGGTGCATTTGGAACGTCTTGCCGATTTCTTTGAGATCTCAATGGACAGCTTACTGGACCGCAATGAGCGTACGATTAATATCGATCTTCAAAATATGAATTTCTTGAACGAATATACAGTGATGCTCGATGACCAGCCATTGAACGAAGCGGAACTCGCTGAGGCGGCTTCTTTTATTCAAGTAAAACGCCGTATGGGCAGCTACGGGTTGGCGACTTGATGAATGCTTATGTGAAATCTTGATCCTGTTCTCCTAATATAAAGGGTGAGCAGGATTTTTTATGCGCATGAGCAAGTGAAGAATTGTTTTTGACAGAATAATCTGTCAAAATAAAAAGATACTTAAGGAAATGGCGGTGAGAATTTGAGGAGATACATCATGTACGAAACTTACCGATTAGGCATTCTCATCGACCATTTGAAAACGGAAGACTTGATCAGGCAAATCGATGAATATATCGAAGAGACACCAATTGATCAGATTCCTCATGTTTTTTATGTTCTATCGCTCGCGAGCAACCGCCGCATCATGATCGAATTACTGACGGATTTGGCCAGAGGCGTAGATGAAGAACTGCCGGCCTCGATTGTGGCGGGATTACTTTACAAAGACCGTGAACGTTATACCGTGGAAGAGCTATATAGAAAAATTGGGATGTTGGCGTCTTTACTATCGAACGAAGATGATATTATTGCTTCGAGTTTTCGGGAACTGAAAGCCTCCTATGATGAATTACAAGCGGCATATGGACGCCGTTTTAAACGTAAAAAAGCGAGAGAGCGCATGCTTGCCCGCAGTGAAAAAGTATTGGAAGACACTCTCGCTGAATACGCTGATTTTGCGGAGGAAATGGAACGGAGAGAATGGTGGCTCAATTAAACCTGTTTATTCTGTTTGCTAGGGGGAAGACAAATGATAGCAGCTTACAGAAACAGGAGGAGAAAACATGAACAAAACGATTTTTATTACAGGTGCAGGAAGTGGACTCGGGAAAGGCACGGCACTCGGCCTCGCGGCAAAAGGGCATAAAGTAATCGCACCAGTCGAAACGGCCCCGCAGGTAACATCACTCCGGGAAGCGGCAGCATCCGCTGGAGTTGAACTGACGACGTTTAAGATGGACATTAAAAACCCGCAGGATTTGGCACAGATGCTTGAATATGATTTTGATATCTTCGTGGCGAATGCTGCTGTCAATGAAGGCGGCGCGCTCGGTGAAGTGCCGATGGCGAACTTCCGTGAATTGTTTGAAGTGAATGTCTTCCAGACGCTTGAAACGGCGCAAATCGCAGCGCGTCAATTCGTCGAAAAAGGCCAAGGAAAGATTATTTTCCTATCTTCCATGGCAGGTATCATGTCGACGCCTTATGTCGGTCCGTATACGGCGACGAAGCATGCGATCGAAGCGATTGCGAAAACATTGCGCAAGGAAATGGCGGAGTTCGGCGTGCAAGTGGCGACGATCAATCCGGGCGCATTCGCTACCGGTTTCAACGACCGCAGCGCAGAAGCGAAATGGAAATGGTTTGACGAAAAAATACATTTCACGCGCCCAGAAGACATGAAGGAAATGGAGAAAGGCTTAGAAGACCAATTCGATCCGCAGGACATGATCGATAAGATGGTGGAAATCATTCCACAGGATTCACATAAGTTCCGTACAGCGTACCCTGAAGAAACCGAGCAGCAGATGAAAGACGAAGAAGCGAAGCATTGGGAACTAGAGATTTAATGTGAATAGTCATTTCAGCCACACCGGAAAAAACGATTTTCTGGTGTGGCTTTTCGTATGCGAAAAAAGAAAAACGCGCTCAAATATGGTAAGCTACGTTCATAGTAAAACAGGTTGGGGAGTGTTCAAAGGTGTTGGAACAAGCAAGAAAATTACTGCAGTCGCATTTCGGGTACGACAGCTTCCGGACGGGCCAGGAGCAGGCCATCACTCAAGTTTTCGATGGCCAAAATACGATTTGCGTCATGCCGACAGGCGGCGGGAAATCGATGTGCTACCAGATTCCTGCGCTTGCCATGGAAGGGACGACCATTGTCGTCTCTCCGCTGATCTCCCTGATGAAAGACCAAGTTGACTCTTTGCAGGCAGCTGGAATTCCAGCTGCTTCTATTAATAGTTCACTCGATGTCTATGAAGTCCGCGAAATTCTTCACGAAGTTCAAATGGGCATTATCAAATTATTGTATATCGCGCCAGAACGCCTCGACTCGGAAATGTTCTTGGATGGCCTGCAAGGTGTCAAGGTTCCGCTCATCGCAGTCGATGAAGCGCATTGCATCTCGCAATGGGGGCATGATTTCCGGCCGAGCTACCGCTTGATCAGCCGCATGCTGGATATTTTTCCAGACAATCCGACTGTGCTTGCGTTGACAGCCACAGCGACGCCTCAAGTACGGGAAGACATTTGCCGCATTTTGGCTATCGAAGAGCAACACACCGTCATCACTGGCTTTGAACGGGCGAACTTGAGCTTTTCGGTGATCCAAGGGCAGGACCGTGAGCGCTTTATCCGCGATTATGTCCAGAAAAATGATAACGAAGCTGGCATCATTTATGCTGCGACGCGCAAAACGGTTGATTCGGTCTATGAAGCGCTCATTAAACGCGGTGTCAAGGCAGCGAAATACCATGCCGGCATGCCAGATGATGAACGACGTCTCGGACAAGAACGCTTTTTGAACGATGAAGTGACCGTGATGGTGGCGACCAATGCATTTGGGATGGGCATCGATAAATCCAATATCCGGTACGTGATCCATTACCAGTTGCCGAAGAATATGGAAAGTTATTACCAAGAAGCCGGGCGTGCAGGGCGCGACGGATTGCCGAGTGAGTGTATCGTGCTTTATGCGTCACAAGATGTTCAGACACAGCGCTTTTTAATCGACCAGGCGCAAGATCCATCGCGTATTCCAGGAGAGTTGAAAAAGCTCCAGGGGATGGTCGATTATTGCCATACGGAAAATTGCCTCCAGCAATTCATCGTCCATTACTTCGGCGACGAAAATGCGGCTCCGTGCGGCCATTGCGGAAATTGTGTGGACGAACGGGAAGGTCAGGATGTCACGGAAGATGTCCAAAAAGTGCTGTCATGTGTTATCCGCATGGGCCAGAAATTTGGCAAGACGATGACCGCCCAAGTGTTGACGGGTTCGCGCAACAAAAAAGTGCTCGATTTTCGCTTTGATCAACTGTCGACTTATGGAGTATTGAAGCATATGAATTCGAAGGAAGTGTCAAACCTCATCGAATTTATGATTTCACAGGAACTGTTAGCTGTTGAGCAAGGCAGTTTCCCCACTATTTTCGTTCCGGATGGAGGACGCGATGTCCTGCTTGGAAAACGCCGTGTCATGAGAAAAGGCGCTGTCGTCACGAAGCGCATCGCCACTAACGATCCGTTGTTTGAGGAATTGCGTATAGTCCGCAAGAAATTGGCAGACGAGGCGGGAGTTCCGCCGTTTGTCATCTTCTCGGATAAGAGTTTGCAGGACATGGTGGCACGCAAACCGAAAGACGAAGAGGCTTTTCTTGAAGTCAGCGGAGTCGGTGCGAATAAGTTGGAGAAATACGGAGAATATTTTCTTGAAGCGATTCGAATGTATGAAACGGTGAATAATTCGTAGCGATTTAGTTGCCCAGTCAGATCCATTGGCCTTAAAAATGTGCACATAAAAATGGATAAATCAAGAAAACTTTATTGATATAAGAAAAGAGCATGGGAAACGAGTCGTTTTCCACGCTCTTTTCTTATGGGATGATTTTCCTTAAAAAAGAATTTGAGAAAAAAATCAGCGCGAAAAAATAGGCGAATCTTTTATTGATTTGTCTATTAATTGGGAAAAAATCCACCTTGGACTGGTCCGTAAAAAAAATACTGTATCAATATACACAAATTGCGAATAAAGAAGAATCCTTATAAGCCGTTATTTGAAAGCGTTTTCACTTAAATCCCTTGCGTTTTCAATGAATCTTCATGCACTTGCTAAATTTTTCACAAAATGCAATTGTATATATATTCAGTTATATGATATACTATCATAATATTATGACAAATTAGCGCGTAAAAGGAGGCGGTTCAATTGAGTAAGAAAGAGTATCCGATCGCACAAGGACTGTATCACCCTGACCAGGAACATGAAGCTTGCGGTATTGGGATGATCGCTAATATAGATGGCAGAAAATCGCATAGTATTGTACAGAACGCGGTGAACATTCTCTGTAACTTAGAGCACCGCGGCGGCCAATCATCTGATACGAGCACGGGAGACGGCGCTGGTATCTTGACGCAAATTCCGCACCGTTTTTTCCTGAAGCAATGTGAAAAAGAAGGCATCGCCCTTCCGGATGAAGGAAAATACGGAATCGGCATGATTTTCATGCCTCAAGATTACGATATTCGCATGAAAGCGAAAGAAATCATTCAGCGCATCGTCGAAGAAGAAGGCCAAGAATCACTCGGCTGGCGCCCGGTGCCTGTAAATGATTCTTTTGTCGGCAATGTCGCGGCGAAAACCAAGCCGGTCATTCGCCAAATCTTCATCGGCGCATCAGCAGAACTTGAGACGCGCATGGATCTAGAGCGCCGCTTGTACATTATCCGTAAACGAATTGAGCAGGAAATGGGCGGTTTGGAAGAATTTAAAGACGTCTACTTCAGCAGCTTGTCAGCCGGAACAATTGTCTATAAAGGCATGCTTATCCCGGAACAACTAGATTCGTTTTATATTGACCTCAACCATCCCGAATTCAAATCGGCTTTGGCACTCGTCCACTCACGGTTCAGTACAAATACCTTCCCGAGCTGGCAGCGTTCCCACCCGAACCGCTACTCCATCCATAACGGCGAATTCAACACACTTCGCGGCAACGTCAATTGGATGAGAGCCCGCCAGCTCGCTTGCAACTCTCCTTATTTCAATGACCAGGACCTTCAAAAAGTCTTGCCAGTCATCGATGAGACAGGCAGCGATTCGTCGATGTTCGACAATTGCTTTGAGTTCCTTCACCTATCCGGCCGTTCGCTTGCGCATACGGCGATGATGATGGTGCCGGAGCCATGGGTCAACGATACATCAATCGATAAGAAAAAACGTGATTTCTACGAATACCACAGCACGCTTATGGAGCCGTGGGACGGCCCGGCGGCGCTCGTCTTTACAGATGGCCGTCAGATTGCCGCTTGCCTTGACCGCAACGGCTTGCGCCCAGCGCGCTACTACATCACGAAAAGCGGCATGATCGTTCTCGGCTCAGAAGTCGGAGCGCTCGATATCTTTTCGGATGACATCATCTACAAAGATCGCCTGCGCCCAGGGAAGATGCTTTTGGTCGACCTTGAAGCCGGCAAGATCATTCCGGATGATGAAATCAAAACACAGATTGCATCCGAGCTTCCGTACAAAGACTGGGTCGAAAACAATTTATTCGATTTAGAGGATTTACCGGAACCGAAAGATGTGGTGCATCCAAACAGTGAAGGCTTATTAAAGCAGCAGCTGGCATTTGGCTATACACAAGAAGAAGTTCAGAAAATTATCAAACCGCTGGCATCCGATGGAAAAGACCCGGTTGGTTCTATGGGCTACGATTCACCGCTTGCGGTATTGTCGAAAAAACCACAGCTTTTGTATAACTACTTCAAGCAATTATTCGCACAAGTTACCAATCCGCCGATTGATGCCATTCGTGAGCAAATCATCACAGCGGCACGCACAACGATTGGGGCAGAAGGCAATCTAGTGGACCCGAAACCGGAAAGTGCACGCCATATTCGCTTGGAAACGCCAGTTTTATTGAACGCAGAGCTCGAAAAGCTGCGCCAGCAGAACTTGCCAGAATTCAAGGCTGTCACTTTGCCGATTTTATTTGACGCAGACGGAGGCGCCGAGGCAATGGAAGCGCGCTTAGAAGCTGTATTTGCAGAAGCGGACGAAGCTATCGAAAAAGGCGCGACGCTGGTCATCTTGTCCGATCGTGGCGTCGACAGCACACATGCGGCAATTCCTGCACTGCTCGCGGTATCAGGATTGCATCACCATTTGATCCGTCAAGGCACCCGCACGCGTATGAGCATTCTGTTAGAATCCGCAGAGCCGCGCGAAGTGCATCATTTTGCCATGTTGATTGGGTACGGAGCAGAGGGGATTAACCCTTACCTAGCATTCGAATCGATTGAAGACTTGGTGGCGAAAGACGATATCCATGGCATGGACGCGGTGCAAGCCGAAGCGAGTTATGTTCAAGCTGTAACAGATGGAATTATCAAGATCTTGTCTAAAATGGGCATTTCAACGATTCAAAGTTACCGCGGTGCACAAATTTTCGAAGCAATCGGCATTCATATGGATGTCATCGACAAATACTTTACACGGACATCTTCACGTCTTGGCGGTATTGGACTCGATATCATTGCCAAGGAAGTCTTGCTTCGCCACGCGTCTGCTTATCCGGAACGCGAGGGAGCGAACCCGGCACTTGAGTCAGGCGATGAGTATCAATATCGTGAAAACGGCGAAGACCATCAGTACAACCCGATGACCATCCACACGCTTCAACAGGCGTGCCGAACGAATAATTTCGATACCTTCCGCAAGTACTCAAAGCTATTAACGGATGAAAAAGCCAATCTCCAGTCCTTGCGCGGCTTGCTGAAGTTCAAAGAGCGCACGCCGATTCCGATTGAAGAAGTCGAAACGGTCGAAGAAATTTGCGCACGCTTTAAAACCGGTGCGATGTCCTACGGGTCGATCAGTAAAGAAGCCCATGAAGCATTGGCGATCGCGATGAATAAAATCGGCGGCCGCAGCAACTCCGGAGAAGGCGGAGAGGAAGTTTCGCGCTTTATCCCGGACGATAACGGCGACAGCCGCAGAAGCGCCATTAAGCAAGTCGCATCCGGCCGCTTCGGCGTCACGAGCCATTATTTGGTCAATGCCGACGAAATCCAGATCAAGGTCGCACAAGGGGCAAAACCTGGTGAGGGCGGTCATTTGCCAGGCAAGAAAGTATACCCATGGATTGCGGAAGTACGCGGTTCGACGACTGGCGTTGAATTGATTTCACCGCCTCCTCATCACGATATCTATTCGATTGAAGATTTAGCAGAGCTGATTTTCAACTTGAAAAACGCCAATCCGCATGCGCGCATCAGCGTAAAATTGGTGTCGGCAGTTGGTGTCGGCACGATCGCAGCAGGAGTTGCGAAAGGCCGTGCAGATCTCGTCTTGATCAGCGGCTATGATGGCGGCACAGGTGCTGCACCGAAAACGAGCTTGAAGCATACGGGCTTGCCGTGGGAAATTGGCCTTGCTGAAACGCATCAGACATTGCTATTGAACGGCCTGCGCGACCGCATCGTCGTCGAAACAGACGGCAAAATGATGACTGGGCGCGATGTCGTCACGGCAGCGCTACTCGGAGCAGAAGAATACGGCTTCTCGACAGCACCGCTCGTCGTCCTTGGATGCGTCATGATGCGCGTCTGTCATTTGGATACATGCCCAGTTGGGATTGCGACACAAAACCCGGAACTGCGCAAAAAATATACAGGCGAAGCAGACCATGTTGCGAACTTCATGCGCTTTATCGCCATGGAAGCACGCGAATTGATGGCGGAGCTCGGATTCCGCACCATCAATGAAATGATCGGACGCACCGATGTACTGGAAACAAATAAAGCCATCAAGCATTGGAAAGCGGAAGGTTTGGATTTGACGCAGCTTCTTTATCAGCCGGACCTTCCGGATAAAGTCGGCCGCTATGCAATGATCAAGCAAGATCATGGCTTGAAGCATACGCTAGACGTGCAGGAGCTCTTGCCTCGCTGCCGCAATGCGATTGAAACGGGAGAGCCTGTTGAAGTATCAACAGCGATCCGCAATATCCACCGTGCGACCGGAACGATTATCGGCAGTGCCATTTCCCGTAAATACGGGGCGGAAGGCTTGCCGGAAGACACGATTACGTTCAATTTCCAAGGTTCTGCTGGTCAAAGCTTTGGTGCATTCATCCCGAAAGGCATGACTTTGAAACTGATCGGCGATTCCAACGACTTTGTCGGAAAAGGACTGTCGGGCGGCAAGATCATTGTGAAGCCGGCGGTGGATTCGACATTCCTTCCTGAGAAGAACATTATCATCGGTAACGTATCATTTTACGGCGCTTCAGCAGGGGAAGCTTATATCCACGGTATGGCAGGTGAGCGTTTCGCGGTCCGAAATTCAGGCGCGAAAATCGTCGTCGAAGGTGTCGGCGACCACGGTTGTGAATACATGACTGGCGGCCGCGTTGTCATTCTTGGAGATACCGGCAAAAACTTTGCAGCGGGCATGTCCGGCGGTGTCGCCTATGTTCTAGATGAAGAAGAGACATTCAGTGAACGCTGCAACCCTGAAATGGTGCATATGCAGCCGCTCGCAGACCCGGTTGAAATAGCGGAATTGAAAGAAATGATCGAAAATCATGTTCACTATACAGGAAGCTTGAATGGCAAACGTGTATTGACGCATTGGGAGATTTTGTCTGCTAAATTCGTCCGCGTCATTCCAAAAGCTTATTTGAAGATCAATGAGCGCATCAGCAAGCTACAAGACAGCGGCATGGCGAAATTCGATGCTGAAATGGCTGCATTTGAAGAAAGCAAAATGGCGAATGCCGGCAAGTAATAGCGTGAAGAGCGAGAAAAGCTTGGCAAATACGCGAACTGGAGGGAAACGATGGGGAAGATAACCGGATTTATGGAATATGACCGTCAGACTGTAAAAGAACGTGACCCGGCACAGCGAACGCATGACTGGAAAGATTATACGATTCCGCTATCTGAGCAAGAAGTACAAAAACAAGGGGCCCGCTGCATGGATTGCGGCGTCCCTACTTGCCAGACTGGTATGGATCTCGACAATGGTACGACTGGATGCCCGGTTAATCACTTGATTCCTGAATGGAATGATCTCGTTTACCGCGGCCAATGGAAAGAGGCGCTTCACCGCGAGCATTTAAAGAATAATTTCCCGGAATTCACCGGTGTCGCTTGTCCAGCGCCGTGTGAAGGGGCATGCGTGCTCGGGATCAACGAACCTTCTGTTGCGATCCGTACGGTTGAGAGGTCCATCATCGAACGCGGATTTGCGGAAGGCTGGGTCGTTCCAGAGCCGCCAAAACAGCGTACCGGTAAAAAAATAGCTGTGGTGGGTTCAGGTCCAGCAGGTCTTGCAGCAGCGGCGCAATTGAATAAAGCAGGCCATACCGTGACGGTCTTCGAAAAAAGCGATCGGATTGGCGGATTGTTGACTTATGGCATTCCGGAGATGAAACTGCCGTACGATATGGTTATGCGCCGCGTCAAAATCCTTGAACAGGAAGGCATCACGTTCGTGACGAATGTCGAAGTCGGCAAAAACTATCCTGCAACGGAATTGCGCGATAATTTCGATTCGGTTATTATGGCGACCGGCGCGACGGTCCACCGTAATATCGATGTCGAAGGGCGTGACTTAGAAGGCGTTCATTTCGCCATGGATTTCCTGCACGCCAGCACGAAGAGTTTGCTCGATTCCGATTTGGAAGATGGCAATTATATTTCAGCCAAAGGCAAAGACGTTATCGTTATTGGCGGCGGTGATACAGGAACCGACTGTCTCGCAACCTCTGTCCGCCATGGCTGCAAGAGCCTCGTGCAATTCGATGTCTATGACCAAAAAGGCGCAATCCGCGACGAAAAGGGCAATCCATGGCCGCAATATCCAAAAGTGCACCGTGTAGAATATGGCCATAAAGAAGCGGCCGCAACGTTCGGTGACGATCCGCGTGCTTATGCGGTCATGACGAAGAAATTCGTCGGTGACGAAAACGGGCATGTGAAAGAAGTCCATACCGTCAACGTCAAACTGAAAATCGATGAGCAAGGAAACCGCATCCGTGAAGAAATCCCAGGAACGGAAAAAGTATGGAAAGCAGATCTGATCTTAATCGCTATCGGCTTCAGCGGACCAGAACAAATGCTAATCGATCAGTTGAATGTGGAAACGCACGCCAATTCACGCGTCAAAGCGGAATACGGCGATTACCGCACAAACGTCGAAGGCATCTTCGCAGCTGGCGATATGCGCAGAGGCCAGAGCTTGATCGTTTGGGCGATCAATGAAGGCCGTGAAGCGGCGAGGGAGTGCGATCGTTATTTGATGGGCGCGACCGTTTTACCTTAATATGTTGATTCAGAAAAACTGTCCAAAAGCATTTGGGCAGTTTTTCTGCGTTCACGAAGTATGATTTATGCGCGAAGGTTTCCGGCAAAAAGCGAAAGAGTGAGACAGCCTTTTTCTAAACGTTTTTTCTGAATAGGGAAATAATTTATTAATGTAAATTATTTCAGGAGAGATTGTGCGTAAGTCCTAGTTTGTATATACTAAGGATGCTGAGGTTATCATTGGTCGAAGATGTCATATCGACTAGGTTTCTGATGTATTTTTTATAAAAAATTTTAGGAGGAGTTCAAATGTTCAAGAAAAGCATGACAATGTTCATCTTAATGTTCGTGATGATCTTATCGATGGCGACGGGCGGTTTTGCAGAAGATTTAACAGTAGTAGAAGAAATGCCATACTACGAAGTTGAAACTGGCATGAGCGAGGAAATTCAAGTAGCGATCGCAGACGTCAACCGAGTAAACGCTCAAATCGAAGCGGAAATCACAGCTGCACAAGCGGCGGCTGCAACGCTTTACGCAAACTACCAAAGCAATTTGGCAGCTGAGGAAAATGCTGCTGCGAAAGCACAATTGACAGCACAGTATGAAACTGAAATTACAAGCTTGATTTCACAGCTGCAGTTAACAGCGCAGCAAATCACACTAGCGGGCATTGAACGCTCTAATGCAGCAGGTATCCAATCCGAAATCGCTTTCGTCGACACGTTGTTTGGCGATAGAAACGCAAAAATCGATCCAATTATTGTTGTAGGCTGGTAATCGTATTGTAGATATTTGCGATAAATAGTAGAATGGGGGTAGAGATAATCTACTCTCATTTTTTTATGGGGAAGGAAGTGAACACGTGAAGGGCTTGGACATTTTAAAAGGAAAACATCTGGAAACAATAGAAAATGGATCAACAACACTTTCCCTATTAGCGACAGGGAGCGGTTTGGAATTGATGAAGCAATCAATCCAAAAAGACAAAACTTTTATCCTGATTCCGAGTGAAGCTGCGGAAGCGCAAGAGTTTTACTACATCGTCGATGGAGCCATACAAACGGATATCGATGAGCGTCCCATTCGGCTGGAAGCGGATGATTTCTTTTCGTGCAAAGATCTCGAAAGCCCAGTTTCCTTCACCGTAGTTGAAACAGTTACTTTATTATCGGTCTCTACTATGCCGATTTTTCACTATGTTAGTGAAATGATCGGAGAACTGCGGAAGATCGGCAAAAAAGTAGAAGAGAAAGACCGCTACACTTATAACCATAGTTCGAGAGTAGCCAATTATGCGGTAAAGACGGCGGCTAAGATGAAACTTTCAAGAGAACGAATGGAATCGTTATTCCTGGCCTCCATGCTCCACGATATCGGCAAAATCAATGTACCTGAAGAAGTTCTCAAAAAGCCGTCGAAGTTGACGGACGAAGAGTTTGCGCTCATTAAGAAACACCCAGGAGATGGCGCTGATATGATTCGCGACACCCCCTATAAAGATATCGCCGACATTGTTGAGCAGCATCATGAGCGAGTGAACGGGCGAGGATATCCGTTTGGCTTAAAAGGGGACGAGATTCTCGACGAGGCAAAAATCATCGGAGTGTGTGACACTTTTGATGCGATGACGGAAGATCGCGCCTATCGTTCTGCATTTACGGCCGAGTATGCGATGGATGAGCTCGAGCGGTTGATCGGTATTCAATACGAGGAAGAAGTTGTGAAAGCATTCAAGCAAATGTTGATTGAAGAAGGCAAATTAATAGAGATGGTATAAAGGGCGCTCTTTAATAAGGGTGGCCTTTTTTATTGGAGATAAAGAGATGTTTAAAAGTGGGCCATTCCGTCTATACTTACTACACTAAGTTCTATCAAATGAAGGAGGAGATTATTACATGGCAAGAAAATCAGGTGGATTTTTCAGCAAGCTCGTATTACTTGGCGTAGGAGCGGCGATCGGGGCGGCAATGACACAGAAAAAGTCGGAAACTGGCAGTACCCAGAACACACGCAGTTCTTCGACGAGCACAGCCGATATCAAAGAAAACATCAAGAAAAACTTAGACCGCTTTAATGAACAATCGGGCGGAATGGTCGATAAAGTCAAGCCGCACATCAATAAAGCGGTAGATACGGTCAAGACGACCATTGAAAAACAGCAGCAAATGATGGATAAGGAAAAAGATGCACTCGATCAAGCGAATCAAACTGTTCAAGAGGAAGTCGGTGACACAAAAGGCTCTAGTCCGCAAACAGGCCAATCAGCTTCTTCAGACAGCAAAACTACTTCTTCAGCGAGTCATTCTTCTCTGGATTCTGACAGACCAAGCGGCGGCGCGTTCGGCGGCAGCACAAACTATACCGAATCATTAAAAAAGCATCCGGAAAAAGAGGCAAGTTCTGACAAAAATTCAAATGATAAAACATGAAAAAATAACTTCGGTTATAATAGAACAAAGAACAGCTATGCCGAGCATGGGCATGGGCATGGCTTTTTCTTTCCCTCCAGTAGACAGAAAATTCATATCTTTTAAAAAACACCGGAATTTACTGGCGGTATTCTAACAGAGGGGGTTCGGCCACGTGTTTAAAGACTATCAAACCAGTCCGTTTTTTGATGAAATGTTCACGCCTGATGGAAAACCGAAAGCCCATTACGAAATGTTCCATGAAGTGATCAAGCGATTTTCGAATGACGAACTAAAGGAAAAGCATGAGACGGCACAATTGTCGTTTCTTCGGCAAGGAATCACGTTCACGGTCTATCATAACAATGTCGGTACCGAGCGGACGATGCCATTCGACTTTGTCCCCATCATCATTCCTCCAGAAGAATGGGAAGTCGTCGAAAAAGGAATGACGCAGCGAGCGGAAGCGTTAAACCGCTTTTTAGATGATGTCTATCACGAGCAAAAAATTATTGAAGCAGGCATTGTGCCAAAGCATTTGGTTGAGGACAATCCCTACTATTACAAAAAGCAGATGCAAGACGTTACGATTCCGCTTAACAATCATATCTTTCTAGCAGGAATCGATTTGATTCGTGATGAGAATGGAAAGTACCACGTCCTCGAAGACAATTTGCGCAATCCGTCTGGTTTATCGTATGTATATCAGAACCGCTACGTCATGAGGCAAGTGTACCCAGAGTTTTTCGTCAACCATTCGGTGAGGACACTGGAGCATCAGATGAGCTTTTTGCACGATGCCATTTTGGATCATGCCCCGACAGGAAGAAAGGAAAAACCGTTTGCCGTGCTGTTAACGCCGGGCATGTATAACTCAGCTTATTACGACCACGTTTTCCTGGCCCAGCAAATGGGCATGGATCTTGTGGAAGGACGCGACCTTGTCGTCCGGAATAACATTGTTTATATGAAATCGATTCGTGGATTAAAGCGTGTCGACATTATCTACCGCCGCATTGATGACGATTTTTTGGATCCGGAAGCATTCCGTGAAGATTCCGCACTTGGAGTACGGGGCGTCATGGAAGCCTATCAAAAGGGCAATGTCGCCATTTTGAACGCTGTCGGCAATGGCGTGGCGGATGATAAGGCAATTTATGCATATGTTCCGGACATGATCCGCTACTATTTGAAGGAAGAACCGATCATCGATAATGTCAAAACGTATTTGCTTGATAAACCTGAAGATCGGGAATGGGTACTCGAACATCTTGAAGAGCTCGTCGTCAAAAACGTAGGAGCCTCCGGAGGTTATGATATGCTTGTCGGTCCGCATGCCTCGAAGGAACTGATCGAAAAATTCAGGGAGAAAATTATCGAAACACCTCATCAATACATTGCACAACCGACGATCAAGCTGTCGCGTGCGCCCGCTTATCAAGGAGACAAATTCTATCCGTGCCATGTAGACCTTAGGGTATTCGTCATGAGAGGCGAAACGACACATGTGCTGCCTGGCGGGCTGTCTCGTGTCGCGCTGAAAGAAGGCTCGCTTGTCGTGAACTCGTCGCAAGGCGGCGGCGGAAAAGACACATGGGTGTTCAAAAAGAAAGAAGAAGGGGAGGATGCGTAAATGTTAAGCCGTGTTGCAAATTCACTGTATTGGATGTCACGGAATGTGGAGCGAGCGGAGAACAATGCGCGCATCCTCGATGTGCAATTGCTGCAGATGATCGAAGCAGCCGATGAAGAACTCGTGCGAGACTCAGATTGGCGATTGATTTTTGAGATCTGCGATTCAACGGAGACGATGCGCCGCATCAAAGCCAACCCGAGCTATGAAGAATCGGAATTGGTTCAGTATTTGGCGATGGCGCAAGAGAATTCCAATTCTGTCGCAAGTTGTGCGATGGTCGTCCGTGAAAATGCCCGCATTAGCCGAGACCACATCCCTGATGATTATTGGGAAACATGGAACCGCTCGTACTTAGCTCTCACCGACATGGATTTAAAAAACAGTTCGGTCCGTGATATGAGATCATTTTTGGAAAATATCAAAACGACTACGCTAATTTCGCAGGGGATTGTTGAGTCTTCGATGTCTCGCGGCGTGGCGTATCAAATGATCAAAATTGCCAAATGGCTCGAACGGGCGGAAAAGACTGCGCGTATTTTGAATGTCGTCTGTGAACGTACGCGCGAGCGTATAAGGAAAGAGAAAACAGATGATTATTATTTTTGGCTGGCTGCACTTAGAATGACTAACGGCTATAATGCCTACCTGAAAAGCAACCCGCCACGCATGGAACCGAAGAACGTATTGGCTTTCTTGATTTCGGATAAAAACTTTCCGAGATCGATTCGTTACTGCCTCGATCATGTCCGCGATGCCGTCGAAGAACTAGAAGGCGGAAAAGTGTCCCATTATTCATGGGAGTTATATGCCAAACTCGATGAAGTCCGGACCTCGTTTAGTGAAACCGATATCGGATCTCTTGATTCGGATGAGTTGATGCAGTTTTTGAACCGTTTCCAGGATGGCTGCAATGAAATCAGCCGAATTTTCTCCAGCACTTATTATTTAACCGATCCGGAAGCGGAAACGGCGATGGCCTTCCAATCCCAAGGGATGGATATGAAAGGAATAACTTCAATGAAATACAAAATCGAGCACACCAATATTTTTGATTACGAAACCATTGTTGACCAAAGTATGAACACGATCCGCCTGAAGCCAAGAACCGATGAATGTCAGCGCCTGCTATCGTATCGAGCGGATATTACACCGGCTACTTTGACGAAAGAGCACGTGGATATTTTCGGCAATAACGTCGAGACCTTTTTTATCGCCGAACACCATCAGCATCTGGAAGTGAAATCAACGTCTATTGTCAGTATTCAAAAGAGCCCGTTCATTCATCGTATCGACTATTCACCAGAGATGAACATCATCTTCCATTCCCAATTATTCGCCGAACATTATATGGCGTTTTTAAGCAATACCGCTTATACGTATATCACGCCTGAACAAATGGAATTGGTTGACCGAGAACTTGGGACCATGAACAACCCTGTTCAATACGCAATCGATGTCACCGAATATGTATTCGAACATTTCACTTACGACGGGGAATCGACGACCGTCACGACCAAAGCAAGCGAATCGTTCGATTTGAAAAAAGGCGTATGCCAGGATATTACACACGTCATGCTCGGGATTTTACGCAATAAGAATATCCCGGCACGTTACGTTAGTGGCTATCTGTACGTTGGCGAAGATTCCGCGCTTGTCGGCGATGCAGCAAGTCATGCGTGGGTAGAGTTCATGGTGCCTGGCATCGGCTGGGTCGGGCTCGATCCAACCAATAATGTCGAAGCGCTGGAAAACCATATCCGCGTTGGCGTTGGCCGCGATTACAACGACGTCAGCCCGTTGCAAGGCGTCTATAGAGGTGGCAGCCAGTCGCTCGATGTGAAAGTGTCGGTTAGTTTGCTCGACCAATAATGCCAATAATCGCTCAACTGCAAAACTTCCCGATCCGTGCCATAATGAAAGGATAAGACAGATGAACGGAGAAGGAGAACTTATGAACACGAAACAATTCAAAGATTACGGTATCAGCGAACCGATTGTAAAAGCGCTGGCAGGATTGGGCTATCAAGAACCAACTGAAGTCCAACAGCAAGTCATCCCGGCGGCTCTTGGAAAACAAGATTTGACTGTCAAATCGCAAACGGGCAGCGGCAAGACCGCGGCATTCGGCATTCCACTGTGCGAACTGGTCGATTGGGATGAAAACAAGCCGCAGGTACTGGTCCTGACTCCAACGCGCGAACTTGCCGATCAAGTGAAAGAAGATATCACCCATATCGGCCGCTTCAAGCGCATCAAAGCTGCCGCTATTTATGGCAAGCATCCATTTGCGTATCAAAAGGAAGAATTGAAGCAAAAATGCCATATTGTCGTTGGTACGCCGGGACGCGTACTCGACCATATCGAAAAAGGCACGTTGAAGCTCGACAAAATTGAGTACCTGGTGCTCGATGAAGCTGATGAAATGCTCAATATGGGTTTTATCGAACAAGTGGAATCGATCATTAAGCAGCTTCCGAAACAACGAACGACCATGCTGTTCTCAGCGACATTTCCAGGCCATCTGGAGAAACTGCAGCGTGATTTCATGCGTTCTCCCCGCTATATCGGGATTCAGGCCGCTGATACTTTGGAAGAACGCATAGAACATTCACTTGTAATTGTCAAGGAACAGGATAAATTTCAGTTGCTGCGCGACGTCACCGTTGTGGAAAATCCAGATAGCTGCATCGTTTTCTGCCGTACGAAAGACCAGGTGGATGCTGTATCGGAAGGGCTTGAGCGCTTGTTCTATACGAGCGACCAATTACACGGCGGCATGACCCAGGAAGACCGTTTCGGCGTCATGGATGATTTTCGCCGCGGTGAGTTCCGTTATTTGGTGGCGACAGACGTTGCAGCGCGCGGCATCGATATCGATGGCATCACCCATGTCATCAATTATGATTTCCCGCTCGAGAAGGAAAGCTACGTCCACCGCGCGGGGCGTACAGGACGCGCTGGCAAGAGCGGCAAGGCGATTTCATTCGTCACGCCATTCGAAGACAAATTCTTGAAGGAAACAGAAGACTATTTAGGATTTGAGATTACGCGCGTAGAACGGCCGTCGAGAGAGCAGGTTGCCTTAGCGAAACCAGCATTCGAAGATAAAATCGAGAGCCGCCAGAAACCGAAAAAACATAAAGCGGCGGCACTGAACCAAGACATCATGAAGCTGTATTTCAATGGGGGCAAAAAGAAAAAGCTCCGCGCCGTCGATTTTGTCGGGACACTGACCAGCATACCGGGCATCACGGCGGAAGATATCGGCATCATCAAAATCCAAGACACGGTTACGTATATCGATATTTTGAATGGCAAAGGGCTGCATGTTTTGAAGGCAATGAAAGAAAAAACCGTCAAAGGCAAAACCTTAAAAGTGCATAAAGCGAAAAAATAAGAAGAGACCCAATCCTGAGACTTACCACTCGGGATTGGGTCTTTTTTCTATGACTACACATGTCTTTTTTAGAGATAAGTTCTTTTGTCACGAAATAAATCGAAACTGTAATCAAAAATGCCTAAGTCTGTCACATGATTGTAACCTTGCCGTGCTATTTTATTTTTACTAGAAAGCTTTCAGACGATTTACGCAAGGCGCAATTATCCGATACGCGAAGGGGATAGGAACTTGAAAAAATTATTGGCGGCTTTAGGAATGGCATTGCTCTTATTGATTGGAACTTCAGTTACAACTTCGGCAGCATCAAATGTATATACAGTGAAAAGCGGCGATACGCTTTATAAAATTTCCCAACAAACGAAAGTTTCCGTCAACAACTTAAAGTCATGGAATGGTTTGAAATCGAACTTGATTTTCCCAAAACAACAATTAAAGTTGAAAAAAACAACAGCTCAAACCATCTCTAAGCCGTCCACTCCATCTTCAAGCAAGGATCAAGTAGTGAAGGAATTCACGGTTTCGTCCACAGCGTATACAGCTTATTGCAAAGGGTGCTCAGGTATTACAAGAACCGGTATTAACCTAAAGAAGAACCCAGGAGCTAAAGTCATCGCAGTCGACCCGAAAGTCATCCCGCTCGGTACGAAAGTATGGGTGGAAGGATACGGCTACGCCGTCGCTGGCGATACGGGCGGCGCAATCAAAGGCAATAAAATCGACGTCTTCATCCCAACTCAAAGCCAAGCGCTTAAATGGGGACGCAAAAACGTGAAAATCAAAATCCTAAAATAAGCAAAACCCGGCAGATTCAGCTGCCGGGTTTTTTCTATGGCGTTTTTTCACAGGGCTGCTTCTGAAAAACCCTATACCATAAATCAGCGCATGCCTATTGCAGACAGCTATCAGCATAAACACCACAAGACAAGCCACCATCCAAGAAGCGATTCCCCCACTAGCCGGCAACTAGGTAAAAAAGCAAATCTACTTAAACACACATCGATCAACGAGATCTCTCAGCCGGCGAGCGCCCAGGGTGAGCCGACGCAGTAAGACAAATGGTCTTCTTGGCTTACTGCCAAAGGCCAACCCCAAGCAAGGCGGCGAATAACCAAAAGAAACTTCATTGCCAAGCCCCGAAAAAATTTCACAAACAAACTCTCACTATCTTCACACATACCGGATGCCGGGAAGCGATTCCCCCACTAGCCGACAACTGGGTAAAAAAGCAGATCTACTTAAACACACAGTGATCAACGAAATCACTCAGCCGGCGAGCGCAAAAGGGTGAGCCGACGCCGTAAGACAGGCGCACTTCCTGGCTTACGGCAAGAGGCCAACCCAAAGCCGGCCGGCGACTCTCAAGCAGAAACTCAATCCAGCAACCGAAACAAATACACACAAAATCTCACGCTATCTTTATTAAACTCCTACTACGTGAAGTGCTTCTACCATTTCCAATAGAAAACGGCACTGAGCTTCATGCTCACAGCAACGATCCATCCAATACAGCAATTTTATTCACCAGAACCCAAGAATATGAAAACAAGTCCCGTATAGAGGTTAAATAATTAGTCTTTTAGGGAAGAGATGTATATACTGTTTGTATAGATATTGTATAACTTTTAACAAGCGAAACGGGGGCTTACGCAATGGCAAAACGAATGATCATTATAGGAGCGGGCCCAGGCGGCTTGGCAGCAGGAATGCTTTTAGCCAGCAAAGGGTACCAAGTCGACATTTATGAAAAAAATGACCGCATCGGCGGACGCAATGCTGCATTAACCTTAGGCGATTTCACATTTGATACAGGCCCAACGTTTTTGAGCATGCTTCATCTAGTAGAGGAATTGTTTGAAACGACTGGACGCAATGTCCATGATTATATGGAAGCGGTCGAACTGGACCCGATGTACGAATTGCGCTTTGAAGACCAGAACTTGGTGATGACGCGCAACCCGGAAGAAATGCGCAAACAAATTGATGAAAACTTCAAAGGCGATGGGGACGGTTATGTGCGTTTTATGAACGACACAGGCAAGAAGCTCGAAGCGATGTCTCCATTGCTGCAAACGAAAATGGACCGCATGACGGACCTGATGCAGCCGAAAGTGATTAAAGCACTTCCGGAACTTGAAGTAGGCAAGACTCTTTACGATGTGCTATCCCGTTACTTTAAAGACGAACGTTTGAAAATGGCATTTGCATTCCAGTCCAAATACTTAGGGATGTCGCCTTGGGAATGCCCAGGGGCTTTCACAATCCTGTCTTATATGGAACATGCATACGGCATCTATCATCCAATTGGCGGCGTCAACCAATTGTCTGCAGCAATGGCCAAGGCGGTCAAGGAAATGGGTGGCCGCATCCATCTCAATAAAGGCGTACAGAAACTGTGGATTGAGGACCGGACAGTAAAAGGGGTCGATCTATACGATGGCAGCCGCGAAGCAGCGGATGAAGTGGTAATCAATGGCGATTTTGCCCATGTCATGACTCATCTAGTAGAGCCTGGTATTTTGAAAAAATACACTCCTCAAAAGCTCGATAAGAAAAAATATTCCTGTTCGACATTCATGCTTTATTTAGGGCTCGACAAGAAATACGATTTATCGCATCACACCATCGTTTTCTCCAAAGACTATAAGCGGAACGTCGAAGAAATGACCAAGTCGCGCATCTTGTCGGCAGATCCTTCGATTTACGTCCAAAACGCCAGCGTGACGGATCCGACCTTGGCACCAGAAGGCAAGTCGGCACTTTATATACTGGCGCCAGTGCCGAATAATTTCAGCGATATCGGCTGGGAAAACGAGCAGGAAGCATTCCGTGAACTGGTACTGGACATTATCGAAGAAAAAACCGATTTCAAAGATTTGCGCGACCATATCGAAGTAGAGAAGATGCTGACACCATTCGGTTGGGAATCGGATTACTCCGTGTACCGCGGCGCTACGTTCAATCTGGGACATCAATTATCGCAAATGATGGTTTTCCGTCCGCACAATAAATTCGAAGAGCTCGACAATTGCTGGCTGGTTGGCGGCGGTACGCATCCTGGCAGCGGTTTGCCAACCATCTTAGAATCAGCCCGCATTACAGCGAACGGCATTTTGAAAGAAGACGGCAAATCCGGAATTCCGATCGGCCCGCTTCCAAAAGTGGAGGGGTATGTATGAAAATAGCGATGATCGGAGGCGGCATCGGCGGTTTGATGGGCGCGCTCTATTTAACAAAGCTCGGCTACGAGGTCACGATTTATGAAAAAGAACATAAGCTTGGCGGCAGGATGGCCTTTGTGGAACGGGACGGCTTCCGAATCGATGAAGGCCCGACGATTGTATTATTGCCTGAAATGTTCCGTGATTTATTTGCGCAGGCAGGAATCGACCCTGAAAGCATCGAATTGTTATTATGCGACCCACTTTACACAATTCGTTTTACAGACGGCAAAGTGTACACGAAATATCCTGGGCGTGAGCGTCAATTACAAGAAGTTGAAGAACAGTTCCCGGACGATAAAGAAGGGTTTATCCGTTTTATGGACGAAGGGCAAAAGCGGTTCGATATCGGCAAGCCAGCTTTTCTGGAACACGATTTTGTCCGGAAAGCGGATTTTTGGACCTTCCGCAATATCCGCAATTTGATGAAGTTGAAACCCCAGCAATCTGTCCATCGCTTGATGGAAAATTATTTCAGGGACGAACGGCTGCAGCTGGCCTATTCTCTTCAGGCCTTGTATATCGGTGGAGATCCTTACCGCGCACCCGCAATGTATTCACTCGTGCCATTCAGCGAGCATGAGCACGGTGTCTATTATGTGAAAGGTGGCTATGCAAGCATCATTCCAGTCATGGAAGATGAATTGCGAAGCCGCGGTACCGATATCCGGCTTGAAACGCCAGTCCAACGTATCGTAAAAGAAAATGGCCGTGCGACAGCGGTCGAAACGGCACAAGGTACAGAACAATACGATGCCATTGTCTACAACGGCGATTTCCCTGGAATGAATCAATTGGCGCCGATGAAGAAACAGAAAGAATACACGCCTTCATCGGGTTGTGTGCTTTTGTACTTTGGGTTGGACAAGGTGTACAAAGACGTCAATGTTCACCAATTCTTTATCGGTGATGATTATAAAGAACATATGGAAGATGTGTTTGTCAGAGGGCAAAAAACCGAAAACCCCGCATTCTACACATTCCATCCTTCTGTTATTGACGATTCTCTGGCTCCTGAAGGCAAATCGGTGTTGTACGTACTAGTGCCGGTCCCTTCAGGTACAGAAATTGACTGGAAGCAAGACGAAGAATGGATCGGGCGTATTTTGGACCGCATGGAGACATTGTCGTTTCCGAATCTCCGGAAATCGATTGAATGGATGGATGTGCGTACGCCAAAAGAGGCAGAAGCATTCGGCTTGTTCAAGGGCGGCAGCTTTGGAATTGGCCCGACCTTGCGGCAATCCGGCGTCTTTCGTCCTCAGGTCAAACCGGATGACACCGATAATTTGTATGCAGTGGGAGCTTCTGTCCACCCGGGCGGCGGCATACCAATCGTTATGCAAGGAGCGAAATTGTTGGCCGACAGAATCCACGGCGATTTGAAAGAAAGGGGCGGTTCATGATGGAATTGAAGCAAGCCTATAGCTATTGCGAACGCATTATCGCCGACAATTCAAAGAGCTTTTACAAAGCATTTTCCCTGTTGCCTAAAGAGAAACGCAAAGCCGTATGGGCGGTCTACGCCTTCTGCCGAAAAGTCGACGATATCGTTGACGAGGGCAGCCATCCAGAGCCTGAATTGAGGGCATTCCGTAAAGAGTTCGATGAATTTCTTGCAGGTTCCATTAAATGGGACGACCCGATGTGGCTGGCGCTTGAAGATGTCTTCGAAAGCTACGATATGGACGCCAGTGCGTTTTATGGATTGATCAAAGGACAGGAAATGGATTTGACGATCAATCGTTACCGGACGCTTGATGAGTTACTGGATTACAGCTATCATGTGGCAAGTACGGTCGGCTTGATGCTGTTGCCGATCCTCGCTCCGGGGCGTACAGCGCTATTAAAAGACGGTGCAATTTCACTGGGCTATGCGATGCAAATCACTAATATTCTGCGGGATATCGGGGAAGATTTGTCGAGGGGCCGCATTTATTTGCCACAGGAGATCATGCGGAAGTATGGCTTGGCGGAGGAAGCACTTGGCAGCGGCACGGTTTCTGAATCATTCATTCAAGTATGGGAAGAACTGGCGAGCATCGCCGAATCCCATTACGAGCGCGCATTCGAAACGATCAACGATTATCCTTTATCGTCTCGCGTACCGGTTAAAGGGGCTGCACTCGTTTACCGGGAAATCCTATCGACGATCCGCTCAAAAGAATATACGGTATTTCATGAAAAGCATTACGTCACGGACGATTCCAAACAGTCCATCTTGCAATGCTTATAACTAAAAAAAGCTGTTTCCATCCGTCATCTGTGACGGATGGAAACAGCTTTTTTATTTTGGCGGATAGCGTTTGATCAGGCGCTCTGCCACATTCAAACCGCTCAATGTGACCATCGGGGAGCCGCCGCCTGGGTGGACGCTGCCACCGACAAAGAACAAATTCTGGATATCGCGGCTGGCATTTGACGGACGCAAGAAAGCGTCCTTAGGGTGGTTAGAAGACGGCCCGTATAAAGCGCCCCGGTGAGAGCCGAATTTGTCCCGGATAAATTCAGGGGTGAAGATGCGTTCTTCTTTTAAATGGGCACGTATATTAATCCCGTGATGTTCCAATACATCATAAATTCGTTCTTTATACTGTTCAGGATCAATTTGCAAAGCGCCTTGTGCAGTGAGAGCGGGGGCGTTCACGAGAATGAACAAATTATCCCCAAGCGGCGAAACAGACGGGTCGGAATGCGACGAGTTGCTGATGTAGATGGTTGGCTCGCCGCTGTATTGCTTATCGGTAAACAGCTCGCGAAATTCACGCGGATAGTCGGCTGAAAAAAAGACATTATGATGTTTTAATTCCGGCAAGCGGATATCGAGACCCGCCGTAATGACGAAAGCAGAAATTGATGGCTCGAATCGATCGCGTTTCGCGTTGCGGAATGAAGGACGTTCTGCTTCGTCGACCAAATTAGGGAAAGCAGACAATAAGTCGCCGTTCAAGATAACCGCATCTGCGGAAATTTGTTCGCCGTCCGTAAGCTCGACGCCTGTCGCTTTCCCGCGCTCGGTCAGTATGCGGGTGACGGCTGTTTCCGGATGCAGTTCGACGCCGCATTCCGCTGCGACCTCGGCAAATCCCCGGGCAATGCTGGTGTTTCCACCTTTTGCGTAAAAGACGCCTTGCGCAAGCTCGAGGTGGGCGATCATCGCAAATGTTGCCGGCGCTTTATAAGGAGAAGAGCCGATATAAGTAGCATAGCGTCCGACCGCTTGGCGCAAGCCGGCATGTTTGAAATAGCGGCTGAAGAAATGATCCATCGATTCAAGCGGGCGTACTTTCAGCATGGCGGCACCTAGTGAAGGGGATAAATAATCACGCAAGGACTGAAAACTCAATGGGAAGAAATGTTTTTCGGACGAATGGTACAGACGAGCCACTTCAGCTAAGAATGCATCATATTTCTCTGCTGCGAAAGGATCCAGCGTTTCGAGTTGGCGAATCATCTCTTGTCGGTCTGCGCTAAAGTCGATGTGGCTGCCATCAGCGAAATGGTTGCGCGTATGGACGGCGAGCTTTTCGAGCTGGAAATACTGTTCAGGGTCGCGTCCGGTTTGTTCGATGACTTGTCGGAAGATATGGGGCATAGTGATCGTGTTCGGTCCGAAGTCGAATCGATAACTGCCCAGTTCCACTGGCATTAACTTGCCGCCGAAATGGCTGTTCTTTTCGAATAGGCTAACACGCATCCCGGCGTTTGCCAGTGTGATGGCTGCCGCCAACCCCCCAAGCCCGCCGCCAACAATAGCGATATGTGGTCGTTTCATGAATAATGCCTGCCTTTCCATGTATAGGACTCTTTTTTCAGCGATTTTTTCATGGCAGTTAGCATAACCGCGAGCATCGCTGCAGCTTGTAAGGGAATGAGAAACGCCAAATACCAGCGTTGATTGGTGACCATGTCAACATACCAGCGTTGCAAAACAGTCAGGGCATACGGCACGATCCAAATCCAATTGCCCATAATGGCACCGGCTGCTGCGAGAAATAGCGGGAATATGTAAAAGATGCTGTAAAACACAGTTAAGAAAACGGCAATCAGTGGCGAACGGCCGATGCCGGTATAGCTGTTTTTCAAAAAGCCTTCCCATACTTCGGCAGGCGTCTCGTACATGCGGCATTTGACCGAAGCGGTGATGTTGGCGAGCAACACTTTATGGCCGCCTTGCTTCAAAGTCCGCGCAATGTGGACATCTTCCACAAGCGATGTTCGCACGGCTTCGTGGCCGCCGATCGCCTCATATGCCTTGCGCTCAAACGCCATCCACATGCCGTTCGCTGCAGTGGCCGCTGGGAATTTCGCGTAATTCGCGAGCGCTAATGGCAAGTGGAATAAAATGACGAAATGCAACATCGGTACGAGCAATTTACTTAAGAACACGGGCACTTCAAAAGCGGGAAATCCTGATAGCAGGGCAGCACGGTGTTTTTGCATCAAGCCAAGGGTCTGCCGTACCGCTTGCTTGCGGAAGCGCACGTCAGCATCGACAAAAAACAAGTAATCGCCGGATGCATGCTTTTGCAATTGATGGCAGGCGTGGACCTTGCCAACCCATCCAGTTGGCAGTTCGACACCTTGTAAGACGGTAAATCGCTTATCACCGGCAATTTCCCGGTCGAGTGCCGCTTGGGTGCCATCCGTTGACTGGTCATTCAAGATGATGAACTCTGCCCGTTCCCAATCGGTCTCTTTTAACGACCGTATGATTGTTGGCACATTGCGCTCTTCATTGCGCATCGGGACGAGAATGGATACTAAAGGATTGGCTTTTACTGCCGGCTGTTTTGGCAATGCTGGGAGGAACAGCCGGTTGACCGCGATCCAAAAGAAAAAGGCGATGTGAACGACAATCAAAGCTGTAATCATGACTTGCGCCTCCTTTTCAGCATCTCCTGGAACTCTCCGTAATTCTCTTCAAGCACGTCTGTTTTTAGCCGGTCGAGCGCGGCAGTTTCGCGCTCTTGAAGCCAAACCGTCCGTTCATGCCGCGAACCTTCCGGAAAATCGCTAAGCGTCAAGCTATCGCCTTGGTCGACCCATACTTCGGGATGTTTTTCCCGTCTCATCGAGTAATAATAATGAACCGGCACAAGTGGGATTTCTGGACATTTTTCCAGTAAATAAACAAGCCCTGTATGAAATTCCAAAGGGCGCGTTTCCAAATGAAATTCATCGCCTTGCGGAAACAAGATGACCGTTTTGCCTTGCTTTAGCAAATTTTCGGCATAACGCAGTGAAGCGAGAATGTCTTTCGGGTTACTGCGGTCGATTGAAAAGGCACCGAGCCGGCGGAAAAAAGGAAATTCTTTTAGCCCTCGCTCGTGCATCATAATGTGGACATCCAAATTCCAGACGCGCCGGTTCAGGAAAAAGAACAATAGCCCGTCCCACCAAGAACTGTGATTAGAAATGATTAATGCCGGCCCTTTAGGTTGGCGAATGTTTCTGGCGTAGAGACGCGAAAAAGACCTGCGAATCGATGGCATCAAATATGTGGCGAATGCGCGTTCAAAGAGCGCTGACTTTTTGGCTTGGATCATTGGGGGCGCCTCTTCCATGCCAAAGCAACAATTGCTGCTGTCAGGACAGAGGTCAAAGCAGCCGCAAGCCATAGACCGCCAATCAAACCGAGCAACACAAACAAGGCAATCATCAGCACATACAACAACGCCATACGCTTTTCTGCCTGGCGAGCTGACACTTCGAGTCCTTGTTTTTTGAACGCTGCATCGAGTATCAAGTGAAGGACGAACGCCACGATAAACCACCCGGTGAAATTGGTCCATGGAATTTCATAATAGATGCCGGTGTCTTCCCATAGCCAATAGCCTTTCACTTTATAGGCGACCGGATCGATGATCAAATCAATGATGACTGCCGCGATACCGCCAACGGCCGCATATAGAATGCCGCCGCCAGGCACAATCCAGCGCGCGATGACGTGGCTTGTCGCCATGACCATAAGCCAAGCGAACCCAATCGCTATCGGCACACCGAAGACATTTGGTGCAAATCGATCCGTATAGTCGTATGATCCGAACAAGAAACCGCTGTCAGCACCTGCCCATTCAACGATGAACGTCGAAAAGAAAATGAGTACGCCAATCGACCCGCCAATTGCCGGGCCAAAGCGCCTCCATAAATAAAAGAAGCTCAGCGTTCCTGCAAGAATCAGGAAGAAAGCATTGGCCCATTCGAGCCAAGGAGGCAATAAATCAAAGCTCAATAAGATGACGCCGCAGATATACCAAAAAATGAATAACTTGAAAATCCGATTTTCCCATTTCACGTGCAGCACCTCATCCAAATTAGTTATACAAATAGTGTACAACAATCGCTGGCAAAGACGAAAGAAAAGGGCAGGGTGGCAAAATCAGAGGACGGCGAAAAAAAGTTAGTTTATGGATTTCTGCTGGAAAGGCTGATGTGACGGTATATTTATGAGGAAAATGTCATAAAAGCTAGCAGAATTTTCAGTAAAATATTGCAGGGAATCCTGCAAAAGTATATACTAATTGACAAGCAACTAAGCGTGTTCTTGCGATGGGGGTATGAATATGCAGGATTTAATGCGAAATGTATCAGCTTCGTATAAAGAATTTAGTTCCGGGCAAAAAAAAATAGCCGATCTCTTTTTCCGCGAGCCGATATTTATCGCTTTTTCATCTGCCTTAGAAGTAGGCAAGCGTGTGGAGGTTAGCGAATCGACCGTCATTCGGTGGACGCAGAAGCTCGGTTATAAAGGGTATACAGAGTTTCAGCATACGCTTCAGCGTAAATTGGCAGAAGAGCGTCTGAATACTGCGCGGCAAGAGCAACCTGCTGCTGCGGATCAGTCGTTTCTTGAAAACCTGCTGGATGCGGACATCACCAGCATCCTGAAGCTTAAAGAAACGATTAACGAAGAAAATCTGCTGCAAGCGGTCGATTGCATCAGCAAGTCTGACAAGCGCTATGTCACGGGCAATTTCTTCGATTTCGGCTTAGCCGAATGGTTTGGGGGATGGCTCGGCAGTGCACTGGGGAATACAACGATGATGCAGCCTGGAACTGCAGCTTATTATGGGCAGATCGGGGAACTCGGTCCGCAAGACACGGTGATCGCTTTCGCATTCCCGCGCTACACGAGGACCTTGATGGATACATTGAAGCAAGCGAAACGCAAAGGAGCGATAGTCATCGTCTTGACCGACAGAGAAGATTCGCCGGCCGCTAAACACGCCGATCTCGTACTGGCTGTATCGGTCAACGCGAATTTGAATATCGATTCCTATACGGCGGTCCATGCATTATTGACTTCGGTCATGCGTTTTTTGTACGTCAAAGAACATGCCAAGGTGAAGGAAAAGCTCGCACAGCTCGAAGCGGCTTACACCGACCAGGACATCTTCATATAACAACACCCATCGCAGGCACGTCCCGAATCGCTCCGGCGTTTTGGTCAAACTCATACGAAAAGGGGAGAGCAAGATGAATAAAAAATTTACAACAGCAGGCGTAATTTTAACAGCAGGCATGCTTTTGGCAGCCTGTGGATCGGATGACTCCACCACCGGCTCGGAAGGATCAAGCGAAGGGGCAGCAGGAAGTGATTTGAATCTTATGGAAGAAGGCAAATTCACAACTGCATCAAGCGGTTTGTACAAGCCGTTCAACTACGAAGAAGGCGGCAATTTAACTGGCTTCGATATTGAGATCGGCAATGCCATCGCAGAAGAAATGGGACTCGAACCAAATCCGGTCACAACACCATGGGAAACGATCATCCAAGGATTGACGACTGATCGCTTTGACGCGATTTTGGGATCGATGGCTATTACCGAAGAGCGTCAAGAACAAGTTTCTTTCTCAGATCCTTACTACTACTCTGGCGGCGTGATTTTCGTTCGTGAAGGCAATACCGAAATCCAGTCGGAAGCAGACCTAGAAGGCGCGACCATTGGCGTAGTCGGACAAAGTACGTATGATACAGCGGCACAAAAATACACAGATGACATCCAATACTACAATAGTGATGTTGTCGCTCTACAAGATTTGACGGTTGAAGGCCGTTTGGATGCCGTCATTACAGCAGATGTTGTCGGCTTTGAAGCACAGAATGCTGGACTTGAAATCGAAATGGTCGGGGATCCACTATGGATCGAGCAAGCTGCTGTAGCAGTGCGCCCAGAAGATGAGGCGCTGCTTGAAGCGATCAACGAAGCTTTGGCAACTATCATTGAAAATGGAACCTATACAGAGATTTCGGAAAAATGGTTTGGACGCGATCTCCTTGATGTCGATCTTGAAGGCGTCGAAATTCTCAACTAAAAATTTGCTGGGAATAGAAGGGAGATTCGACTATGTTTGAATTATTTGGAACAGTTTTTGAAGTATTCATGCGGACATATCCGGGCTTCCTTGAAGCTACGGTCGTTACGCTTCAATTAACGGCAATCGGTGTTGTTTTAGGTACGGTAATCGGCTTGGTGTTTGCCTTGATGAAAATTTCTGGATCCAAGATTTTGCGAGGCATTGCGAATGTTTATATTACGATCATCCGAGGTACACCGCTGATCGTACAGATCATGTTCTTGTACTTTGGAATCGTAGAAATTTATACCATGTCGAATTTCTGGGCAGGCGCCATCGCACTCGGTGTCCATAACGGGGCTTACATCGCGGAGATTTTCCGCGGGGCAATTCAAGGCGTAGACCCGGGACAGCGCGAAGCGAGTATGTCGCTAGGGATGAACCGCAAGCAGACGATGCAGCGGATCGTCTTTCCGCAAGCGCTGCGCCGTTCGATCCCGCCGCTTGGCAACCAGTTCATCATTACGCTAAAAGATTCGTCGCTTGTCTATATTATCGGCGTGGCGGAGATTTTCTCCCTCGCCAACCGGGAAGCGGCCCAATCATTCCAGCCGTTTGAATCGTTCATTGTCGTTGCGCTTTATTACTTGGTGCTCGTCATGATCTTCACGTACTTGCTGCGCTGGTATGAGAACCGGCTTGATGTGGACAAAACCTAAGGAGGAGCAATTATGATTATTGGAGAAAATATACACAAATCCTTTGGTGATCTCGAGGTGTTGAAGGGCGTGGATCTCCACGTCCAGCCCCAAGAGGTGGTTGTTCTGGTCGGGGTCAGTGGATCCGGCAAAAGTACGCTGCTCAGATGCTTCAATTTCCTGGAGATGATCAATGAAGGATCCATCACGATTGATGGCAAGAAAGTCGATGCGAAAAAAGACAATCTGACGAAGATCCGCGCCGAAGTCGGCATGGTCTTCCAGCATTTCAATTTGTTCCCGCATAAGACGGTGCTCGAAAATGTCATCGAGGCACCGATCACGGTCAAGAAAATGAATAAGGATAAAGCCAAAAAGCTGGGTCTTGAGCTATTGGACAAAGTCGGCTTGAGCGATAAGGCGGACGTCTACCCGAGTAAATTGTCGGGCGGACAGAAGCAGCGCGTCGCCATCGCGCGTTCACTTGCGATGGAACCGAAAGTGATGCTCTTCGATGAGCCGACCTCAGCGCTTGACCCGGAACTTGTTGGAGAAGTGCTGCAGGTTATGAAGCAGCTCGCGGAAGAAGGCATGACGATGGTCGTCGTGACGCACGAGATGAAGTTCGCCAAAGAAGTGGCGGACCGTATCATCATGATCGACCAAGGAACCATCATCGAATCGGCGGATCCGAAAACCTTCTTTGAAAACCCGCAGCATGAACGGACACGCCAATTTATCCAATTGGTTGAATAAGGCTACAAAGCGTTTGCTCCATTGAAACGTATAAACGCATGAAAAAACCAGATCCGGAGAACCGGATCTGGTTTTTTGCATTAAAGGTTAATGGTCACGTCTGCTTTTTCACGCAGTTCTGCCACGAGTGTTTGAGTGGCTTCGTTTTCTTTTTGCGTCTTGACTTGTTCTTCAAGATCCGGTTTTAGTTCTTCAAAAGCCGGGAGTTCTTCTTCGCTGCCCATTTGCTCTTGTTGTTCTTTCATTTGCTCATAGGCGGCTTCTACCTCTTCATCACTAGGAGTGGTATCTCCTGCAGACTCAGCGATCAGCTGATCTACCTTCACTTGTGTGGCGACTTGCGATCTAACTTCTTCTTCTTTCATGCCCTGTTCGTCCAAAGCTTTCAGAAATTCATCTGTGGTTTCGAGGCCGTTTTGTTGTGCTAGCTGCTCCAAAGTTTGGTTTACTTTTTCATCAGAAGCGGCCAATTTTTGATTTTCCGCTTCCTGGATGAGCAGTTTCTGGCCGACCATGCTTTCTGCCAATTGATTCTTTAATTGATCCTGGTCAATTTCCTGGCCGGACATTTGGGCTTGCATGGCCGCTTGTTGGAATTGGCCTGTATATGCTGCTTCAAAATCTTCTTTGCTGACTTCTTCGCCGTTTACTTGTGCAACGACTTCAGGAATGCCTTCGAGGTCGGGCTCGGGCATTTCTGGTTGTGCGGCATTTTCTTCGCCGCTAGGGGCTTGCTCTTGCGTTTCAGGTTGCGCGTTTTCGTTTTCTGCAGATTCATCGGCACCGCCGCATGCTGATAAGACGAGAAGTGATGTACCAAGGGATAATCCTAAAAACCATTTTTTGATCATTTTCATTCTCCTTCCAACGCATAATGTCCGGTAGTGTAGCATAGGCGTTAATTTAATGGAAAGCCAAAACCCTCGAGAGTTGATGGACAGGTAAATCAAAAGGTCGAAAATACCTATTCTTTTTACAAAAGACGTTTTCAGCTTCTAAAAGAGGATAAAGACTATTAATAGAAAGAATTCGAGGAGGAGACGGCATGAAGATAGCGGAGATAATGACAACGGATGTAGAAACTTGTCCGCCGAACGTAACAATCCAGGACATAGCGGCCAAGATGCGCGAGATTAATGTCGGTTCGATTCCGATTTGTGAAGAAGGGAAGATTATCGGCATCGTCACAGACCGTGACATCGTCCTGAGGGGCATTGCGGAAGAGCTTGAGACGGATGCGCCCATTTCGGAAATTTTTTCGGAAACCTTGATTACTGG
Organism: Planococcus maritimus; assembly: GCF_001687625.2. Lineage (NCBI taxonomy): Bacteria > Bacillati > Bacillota > Bacilli > Caryophanales > Caryophanaceae > Planococcus > Planococcus maritimus. The sequence continues at coordinate 2,861,265 of NZ_CP016538.2, read as the reverse complement.
GACAGAAGAGATGTTGGTTGAGGAAGCGGCGTCGTTAATGGCCAGACACCAAATCCGACGCTTGCCGATTGTCCATAAAGAGCAAGTCGTCGGCATTGTCTCGCTCGGTGATATCGCCGTTAGGGGCAAGACGCCCGGTGAAGCGGAAACGGCACTTGAAAAGGTTTCTGAGCCAGCCAAACCACGACGGTAGATAAAAATCTCTCGAGCAATTGCTCGAGAGGTTTTTTTACCATTCCACTTGCTCGGGGTATTCAGCTTGTATGCCAATTTCGTGGATAGGCAGCTTCCCGGGAGTTGCCGCATCGATGACTTGCTTGCGGAAGGCTTGGTACTCGGGGTCTTGAAGCGCCAATTTCATAGCAATAGTCGACAGGCTTTTTTCGCGCTGCTGTTTAGTCATATCGATATACTTCAGATTTAACAGGTCCACATATTGGATGGCGTAATCATTGACTGAAGGCGATTTACGGAACGCTTCTAAAATGGCTGCATATTCTTCGTTGGGGACATGGCCTTGCAGGCATTCAAGGATGAGCGCCTGGAATTTAGCGATCACAGGCGCATGGGTATCAGCCAACAAATCGCCGCGCTTGTCTGCATAAAGCCGGACAAAATCACGAAGGGCATAGGCTGCATACAACAGTTCCGGCCATAATACTTCCGCCGAAAAATAAATATTTTTGTCAGGTGCGATAAAGCCGTGCTGTTTTTTCGTATGTTCGTGCAAACCGTTAAAGACGGATTCGACATTGCGGTCGCCTTGAGCAGCATGGCGAATTTCATAAGAGACGCCCAGTATCCGCAAGCGCGATCCTTCATAGCCATGGTACTCGCCTTCTTTGCCGATTACTTGATAGATGGCTTGGTTCAGTTCATCCAAATCGAAATAATCGCCGCTGATTTTGACGCCTGTATGGTTCGGCGTCGTTTTCATGCTCAACATAAAATGCCTCCTTAGCGTTTCGGTTGGTAATCCAGTTGCCGGAACAGTTCCTGCTTTTCTTCTTGTGTCAGGTCGCGCCATTCGCCCGCTTTCATATTGCCGAGTCGGATATTCATGATGCGGATGCGTTGCAGGCGCTTTACCTCGTAGCCAAGCGCAGAACACATTCGGCGGATTTGGCGGTTAAGTCCTTGTTGAAGCGTCAATTTGAATACGTGTTTGGCGACGCGCTCAGCTTTTGCTGGCAATGTGGTCGTGTCGAGAATCTCAACGCCGCTTGCCATGTGTTTCAAAAAATCGTCCGTGACCGGCTTGTCGACCGTCACGATGTATTCTTTTTCGTGTTCGTGCTCGGCCCGCAGGATCTCATTGACAATATCGCCGTCATTGGTCATCAGGATGAGTCCTTCTGAATCTTTATCTAGGCGTCCTATATGGAAGATGCGTTCAGGATGGTTGATAAAGTCGACAATATTGCCTTCGATATGGCGTTCTGTCGTACTGGTAATGCCGACCGGTTTGTTGAGCGCTAAATACACGTATGCGCGCTCCGGTTGCTGGACCAGTTTGCCGTCAACCCGCACTTCGTCGTCCGGTTCAACTTTACTGCCGAGCTCCGCTTTTTGGCCGTTGATTTCGACGCGTCCGGCATCGATAAACTTATCGGCTCCACGACGGGATGTGATGCCTGTTTCGCTGAGGAATTTATTGATTCGCATAAAAAAATCCTTTCGGTTGTATATTTCCACTGTCTGGTCTCATTATACTCCAGATGTCCCTCATAAGAAAAAAATTTGTAGGATAACAGTTGCAATCTTCCGATTTATTTGACAATATAAAGAGGCGAGCCCCGACGCGAAGGATGCGCTTAATGATTCTTGAAAGCGGATACATATTGGGGCTAAACCAAACAAAGGGGAGATCTAGGATGGTATATGCAGTTCCAAACACAGACGGTGCAAAAGTAAACTTTAAAGAGCAATATGATAATTTTATAAATGGCACGTGGCAAGCGCCTAAAAATGGCCAGTATTTTGAGAATTTGTCGCCTGTAAACGGCAAAGTGTTTACAAAAGTGGCGCGTTCAAGCGCAGAGGATGTCGAATCGGCTTTGGATGCGGCGCACGCTGCAAAAGAGGCATGGGGAAAAACCTCCACGACTGAACGTGGCAATATTCTGTTGAAAATCGCTGACCGCATGGAAGCGAATCTGGAGATGCTGGCAGTGGCAGAAACTTGGGATAACGGAAAAGCGGTCCGTGAAACATTGAATGCCGATTTGCCGCTTGCGATTGATCATTTCCGCTATTTCGCAGGAGCTATCCGTGCACAAGAAGGCGGCATTAGCCAAATTGACAATGATACGGTCGCTTACCATTTTCATGAGCCGCTGGGTGTTGTCGGCCAAATTATTCCTTGGAATTTCCCGCTGCTTATGGCGGTTTGGAAACTCGCTCCAGCGCTAGCAGCTGGAAACTGTGTCGTCATCAAGCCAGCTGAACAAACACCTGTAAGCATTCTCGTATGGGCTGAATTGATTGGCGACTTGCTGCCGCCAGGCGTTCTCAATATCGTCAACGGATTCGGGATCGAAACGGGTAAACCGCTTGCTTCTAGCCCGCGCATCAGCAAAATCGCCTTTACAGGTGAAACGACGACTGGCCGCATGATCATGCAGTATGCGTCGCAAAACTTGATTCCGGTGACACTCGAGCTCGGCGGAAAATCGCCGAATATTTTCTTCAAGGACGTCATGGACCAGGATGATGCCTTCCTTGATAAAGCGGTGGAAGGATTCGTCATGTTTGCTTTGAACCAAGGCGAAGTTTGTACATGTCCATCGCGTGCTTTGATCCAGGAAGACATTTACGAAGAATTTATGAAGCGCGCCATCAAACGCGTAGAAGAAATCAAGACCGGTAATCCGCTTGACCCAGCTACGATGATGGGCGCCCAGGCATCGACGGAACAATTGGAGAAAATCCAATCTTACTTGGAAATCGGTAAGCAAGAAGGGGCAGAAGTCTTGGCAGGAGGCGACCGCAACCACTTAGAAGGCGATCTCTCAGAAGGTTTCTATATCCAGCCAACAGTCTTCAAAGGCGATAACAACATGCGTATTTTCCAGGAAGAAATTTTCGGGCCAGTACTTGCAGTTGCGACATTCAAAACCAAAGAAGAAGCGATGGAAATTGCCAACGACACGTTATACGGCTTAGGTGCGGGCATCTGGACGCGCGATACGAACACAGCTTACCGTTTCGGGCGCGGCATCCAAGCAGGGCGTGTCTGGACAAACTGCTACCACCAGTATCCGGCCCACGCAGCATTCGGCGGCTACAAAATGTCCGGTTTCGGCCGTGAAAACCATTTGATGATGCTCAGCCATTACCAGAACACGAAGAACATGCTCGTCAGCTACAGCGAAGACAAGCTTGGGTTCTTCTGATCAGAAAGAAGGGCTAGCCATGACAGAACGGGTAATCGCCACAGACGCCGCCTTAGAGTTGATCGACGCTTTGCAGGAAAAGCACGGCCCATTGATGTTTCATCAATCGGGAGGCTGCTGCGATGGCAGTTCGCCGATGTGCTACCCAAAAGGAGATTTAATGGTTGGCGATCAGGACGTCTTGATGGGGATCATTGGCGACAGCGAGTTTTATATGCACAAAAGTCAATTTGAATACTGGAGCCACACGCAACTGATTATTGATGTGGTGCCGGGGCGTGGCGGGATGTTTTCTCTTGAAGGCGCAGAAGGCAAGCGTTTCTTGACTCGATCTCGTGTTTTCACAGCAGAAGAATCCAAAGAGCTGCAAAATTAATTTACAGAAATCCCGGATGCATGGCATCCGGGATTTTTAAATGTATCAGCTGTTAAAAAAACGGAAAGCAAGAGTGCGAAAAAGCATCTTCAGTGCTGATGCAACAGCTTCAAAAGAGGGGCAATCGTGGAAACACAGGCCTTAAAATGGTATAATAGCAGAATGAAAGGTGGTCATCCATGTGACGAATTTAGCCAACCGGGTATCCCATGAACAAGCAAATCACGCGATTTCCTGTGCCGCACACTCTCTTGTAACGGAAGGGTTTGATGTGACCCATGAAGACCGGAATTTTGTCCGTTCTGTCTTGACTGGAGAACGCACGGAAGCTCAATTCCACCAGGCCATCAAAGCACGTTTCGATGTCTAAATATCAACATGCGTCCATGTACTGTTACCCTGGAACAGACGTGCTGGTAAATGCGTTCGATCTCCGGGACGAGGACAAGCTAAAGGAATTAGAGACAGTCTATGCGCTTTATCGCTTGTCGGAACTGCAATTAAAAAAGCCGCAAGACCCCTCCGATCTTAAAGTGTTCTTGGCTATCCATCACTGCTTGCTGCAGGATGTCTATCCGTTCGCCGGCAAGCTGCGCGAGGAAATGACGTCAAAAGGCAGTTCGACGTTCGCCCATCCTAAACACTTAGCTGGCCAGTTAAAGCAGCTTTTCGATGAATTGGCTGAAGAGGCTTATTTGAAGGGTTTGAGCAAAGATGTTTTTATCCAGCGCCTCGCCCATTATTTAGCGGAATTGAACGCACTCCATCCTTTTCGTGAAGGCAACGGTCGGGCAGTACGAGAATTTGCCCGCCAGCTCGCCTTGAATGCCGGCTACCGGCTGGATTGGACGAAGATGGAAGAACCCGCTCATATCATCAATGCGTTTGTGGATTCTTTTAATAAAGACAATGAGCGGTTGGAAGCGTTACTTTCGGAAATCATCACTTGAATGTGCTAACCAGGCGCATGCTGAAAAAAACAGGCTGAGACGGCAGATGATCTGCCGTTTCAGCCTGTTCTGTTTAGTTTTCTTGTTCGCGGGGCGCGGGGTTTCGTTGGAGCCAGGCCGAAGCAAATTCCACGAGCGGGCGCATGTCGGTGAGCTGGGTTTCGGCTTGCCCCAGGACTCCTTTGGCGATAATACCTGGAAAGTCCTTAGCGATTCCAGGAAAGCGGTCTGAATCCATATCGATGCAATCATAGGTGGCCCAGTGCCGAACGCCGTTAATGTACATCGCTGCGCCCTGTGGCGAACGGCTAGGAGCCGGTTGAATGAATTCCGCGTAATGAAGCGCCGTGCACGAATCGAATCCCGTGCCGATCAACAAGATTTTGACTGGGTGCTCCATCATTTTTCCAAGTGGCGATGTCTTGCCAAACGAATCTTCGAGCGGCTGTTCCGCCATCCATTCAGCGGCAAACCGCCCCCAGGCGATAAATGAATGACTTGGATGAGGGCTGCGGATGGTTGCCGGGTGGCGATGGAGGCATTCTGGTATTTTGCCCATGCCACGCATATTCGTCAGGGCAGGGTCGTATGCCGGCATATGATCGCGCGTCGGCTGATGCCAATTCTCGGGGATCGGCGGTGCCATCCAATAACTTGGGTCAGAATTATCGGCAGACTGTGAAGGCATGACTAGTGTCCCTTCAGGAGTAAGGATTTCCATCAATGCTTCAACGACTGCCTGAGCGCCTCCGGCAACCCAGCCGATCGACTTTAACGAAGAATGGACGATTAAATGGTCACCGGCTGCAATTCCCAGTTCGAGTAGTTGTTGCTTCAATGAATCTTTGGATTGGAAATCGGGGGTATTTAGAATTTGAAAAAGATCAGACATCGGTGCAATTCCTCCTTTTTTCCACTTTACCATAAGGCGATATGCCGGTTTTTGTTTTTTAAATAGTGTAAACTTGTTTCGGATTGAATTTTTTCTGCAACGGGAATAGCCGTAATGAAGATAAGGAGGAGTATGTATGGAAGCGAGACCGATGCGTGAATCACGCACGATACAGACAAAGCTGGTGTTGCCGCCAGATACGAATCACATGGAATCGATTTTCGGCGGAAAAGTGCTTGCCTATATCGATGAAATTGCCGGAATTTCGGCAATGAAGCATGCGAGCCGCCACATTGTGGTAACAGCATCGATCGACTCGGTGGACTTTTTGTCGTCTGCCAAAGTGGGTGACGTCCTGGAGTTGGAGGCGAATGTTACTTCAACCGGCAGAACTTCGATGGAAGTGTATGTGCGCGTTAAATCGAAGAACTTAGAAACCGGAGAAGAACGATTGACGACCGAATCGTTTTTGACTTTGGTCGCGATCGGCGATGACGGGAAGCCAACACCGGTGCCCGCTGTCTATCCGGAGACGGCAGGCGAGAAGCTGTTTTTCGAATCAGCGCCAGCGCGCCGGGAACACCGCAAACAACGCGCAAAAACACCTAGATAAAAAAGGATCCTACAAGGGATCCTTTTTTACGTTCTCTTTGACATTGGCAAGCGCACTGCCTGGTTGGTTCGTAATGACCGACATGCTGCCATCAGTTTCAAGGATGACGGCTTTGATATTTTGCAGGTCGCCTTCTCCTGAATTGCGCACCGCCTGCATGATTTCAATATCCTTGATGCGTTCATCGCGCATGGCCTGTTTCAAGAATTCACCTTCTGAAAACAACAGCCGTGGTTCTGATTTGATCAGCTTATTGAAGCTTTTCGAACGTACTGCCGTGAAAGTGATCAAATACTGCAAAGCAATCAAGACGGCAAACGCAGTAAGGCCTTCCCATAAGCTTAGTTTGCTGTCGAGAAGAATCGTCGCCAAGGTGGAGCCAAGTGCGACGGTGACAACGAGGTCGAAGGCGTTAAGTTTCGTTAAAGTCCGTTTTCCTGAAGTTCTTAAAAACGCCAGTAAACCAATATACGCCAGAACGCCTACTGTGACAATCCGGATAAAACTGTCCCAACTCATATCAAACATGCGGCTATTTCTCCTTTCGAATGCGGAAAGATAAGATTTTCTTATCAACATGTGGATAAGTCCATTTTCATTAGAAATCGACTGTAAATTTAGATATTTACCCACATAACCCACGGAATTTTGTTAATTATTGTGCATAACTACCGTTTTTTCGTACTTATTAAGGGCTTTCCCTCGAATATTGGACGTAAAACCAGATTATGTGGATAGTTTCATACGAAGACAACATCCAACGGCATTAGGTAAACCCTGTCTGTACGCTTGTTGTTCAAATAAAGCAAATTCGGGAATAAGGAATAAGAGAAGTGAGGAGGAATGAAAAAGATGGAGGGCGTTCTAAATTTTTTCCGTTTTTTAGGCATGACGCTGTTTTTCTTAAGCACTGCCTTGTTTTTAGTGACAGTCTTGAACAATTGGTTTAACTTTGCCTCAATAGATTGGTTAACGGGTTCGTTTTGGCGTGTGTATTTATTTTTCGCGGTTTCTGGCATTCTGATGTATATCTTGATTACCTTCAGAAGAAGAAAAGGAGATTAAAAAAAGCACCGGAATAACCCGGTGCTGTTCTCAATTATTTTTTAGCTAACAATTCTTCAAAATAAGAACCGAATTCTTTAGAGCGTTTTAGGATCGTGCTAGACGAGACGCCGAATTTTTCGCTCAAGTCTTTAGCAGAAAGCATTGGCCCTTGAATCAATTCGTGGTCTTGCAAGAAGCGCCAGTAGCCGGCAACAAGTGCCTCTGGTTTCTGGACGGTCGGCTGCTGGCTGACCAGGTAGCTGTTGAGGATACTTGTTACATTCGTCACGGTTTCTTCATCGAAATCCGCTGCATCAATGTGTTTTTTTAATTCATCCATAACCGATTGGTGTTCCGGAGAAAGCTCGATGCTTTCTTCGACAGCACCTGTTGAATATTGGACGATATGCTCGACCACTTCCAGGTAATGCTCGCGAAGATAGTCTTCGTTCGCAGAAGCGCCTTTTTCTTCGATGCGTTTTTGCAACTGTTCAAAGAACGGTGCAAATTTGCCGACAATCGTCAAATAGCCGTTCAAGAACAAGATGCCTTGTTCACCAGCGCGTGCATCCGGCAAAAGAATCGCAAGAAGCCCTTGGTTTTCTTCCATATCTGTCGGCGGCTGGTCCGCCATGACGTAAGTTTCGCCAGTAAAGGCATCTTTCAACTCGGCTTTTTCTGTATCGCCTGAAACCAATTGGCCGAGGAAGACACGGAAGTTTGGCCATTGCTCCAACACTTCTTTCGTTGTTGGGCGCTGCGTTTGTTCGATTTGCTTAGACAGGAAGTTTTGCCATAGTTCCGGTTTTTGCATGAACAAGAAGTTTTCGATGACAAAAGCCTGTGCATCGTTTTCGGCCATCGATTTCATTAAGCGCGGCTGCCAATCTTGTTGGAGCTCGCGGAAATCCGTTAGCTGGTCACGGTTTGGGTTTTCCGAGAAGAACTGCTGTCTGACTTGGAACAGCTCTTCGTTCACCAAATCGTTGATGGAAACTGTCTGTTGTTTCCCGTGACATTTCTTATATTTCTTTCCGCTGCCACATGGACACGGATCATTTCTTCCTACCATTCTAATCACCTACATTTTTTCTTGAGTGTAACATAAAATCTTTCGGCGCTCAAAAGTCTGACGATTCAGACCTATAAACAAGCTCATATCCCCTTGAATTTCCTATATTAAGCAAATAAATGGAAGTTCAAGCCTTCTAGTACATGGCGAGGAACAAAAAATCTGGCCGTCACAAGGGGATCGACCACTTGACTGATCTGTGCTTCACCGGCAGCGCTCATGAGCATGGTCATTTCGCTGACGGATAAATTGGATTGGGAGAGCAATAGATCGATCATCTCTTCCACTGCAGTAGAGACAGCTTCGTCTAAAGTCATCGCCGATACGAGAAACGCCAGGCCCTCTTCGTTTTCGAGCAATGGATGCTTCAGGTGGCTGCCTTTGATGACATCGAATTGGACGGTAGCGCTGCCGGGCACTTCAATGCCGGAAACACTGATTTCCCCGTCGCCCATCGCGGCATGGAAATCACCGAGTGCAAACAATGCGCCTTTAACCGCTACAGGAAAATAAAGCGTTGCGCCTTTTGTGATCAGCTTCGTATCCATATTGCCGCCATGCGACCCAGGGGTGCCGCAGGAGACGGGCTCGCCTTCCGGTGCGACACCGATAACGCCGATCATGGGATTCAGCGGCAGCTGCAGCCGGTCGTTGAAGACGGCCTTGCCATTTTGTATGGGGATGATTTTCGATTCCATTGCTTCCATCCGGTGGCCCATCACACCGAGGTCCGGCCCTGTGACCATGACGCCCTGTTCACCGATTTCAAGGTCTTTGATCTCCACTTTCAAGACATCGCCGACCTCGGCGCCTTCAACGAAGATCGGCCCTGTAGCTGGGTTTACTTGGTCCCAATCGATGCCAGCGACTTCTTGGCTGGCCGATTGGATTTGGTTCTTGAAACAATCGAATGTGTCGATCTTTACTGTATCACCGGCTGCTGCCCGCAGGCTCGGTTCATGTTTGTTGGAAAACGCGTAAATGACATCTTGTGCAGGTAAGGTCTTCATCTATCCCACTCCTTTTGGATTAAGTTCAAAATTGCGTGTCTGATAATTCATTCAACTCGCATATTTCATTATCGAGCAAGAAATCTCCGAGTGCAAGGCGGGAAGCGCTATAGTAAACTAAAGAAAAAGCGAGGCGGGGGAGAGACCTTGAACGAAGATCCAGTCAAAGAAATGCTGTTATGGATGAAAGTGCTGCTGTTGACGGCATTCATCATTCTTGGCGTCCGGCAATTCCTGTTCGAGCCCGTCATCGTCGAAGGCGGGTCGATGCAGCCAAGTTATTACGAAAACGATAAATTGGTGTTGAGCAAAGCGACCACGATCGCCAACTTCGATACGATCGTATTCATCGCGCCTGATGGCAGCCGTTTTATCAAGCGTGTCATCGGCATTCCGGGCGACCATATCCTGATGTCGGGTGGAGAGATTATCCTGAATGGTAAACTGCTGGATGAGCCGTACTTGGATCAAGGCGCGAAGGACAGGTTGGCAGACTCTCAATTGGCCAGTGAGTTTTCCGTGCCCCCGGACTGCTACTATGTCTTAGGGGATAATCGCGGCAATAGCACGGATTCCCGCGTTCTTGGGTTTATCCGCAAACAAGACGTGGTCGGTGAAGTGAAATTTCGCTTTGCGCCTTTTAGGGATTTTGGGTTTGTCGAATGAGCCAACTGGCTACAAGTAAAGCTTTTTCTATGGGGCATGCGCTCTGTGGAAGAAGCTTTTTTATTTGCCCGTAATCATGGATTTTCCTGTGCACGGGAAGGTTATAGGTGTCAAAAGAACGCCTAAATAGTTCCAAATAATCATATTTTATTTCTTTTTAGTTCAATAGAATTATGATAAAATTAAATTACTGAATATTTGAAAAAAGAGCGATTGATAAAGGGGTGGGGAAATGGAGGCAATATGGCGCAAGACAGGACAGTATTTGCTCATCGCGGCAATTGCGGGCGGCGCGGCCCTTCACTTGGGAGAAGGACAAGCAGCAGCAAGCACTTTTGACATCGCGGCCGCGAATTTAATGGAAGGGCAGCGCAATGCGTTTCAAATGCATCTTTCCAGTTCGCTGTTATTCATGGACCGGGGCATCACTAGTGAAGAAGAGGATGCATATCCGGCCTCGCATATCGCGTTCGCGCCCGGCAGCGATGAATCGGAGATGAACTTTTCCTGGTATGCACCGAGTACCGCACAGGCGGGCCAAGTGCAATACGCGAAAGCATCCCCTGGTAGTGAAGAATTCCCAGAACACGTTGCAATGACCATCGATGCCGCATTGAAAAATGCCACCTACGGCTATTCCGCCCATGAAGCGGTGATTGCCGGGCTCGAAAACGAAACGGACTATTTGTATCGTCTGGGGGACGGCCGCGGCAATTGGACGCAAGCTTTTCATTTCAAAACCCAGGACCCCTCTTCCTATGAATTCCTGATGATCGCCGATCCGCAAATCGGGGCATCTGGCGATATTGCAGAAGATCAACGTGGCTGGGAAAAAACTTTGCAACAAGCAATCGCGCGCAGCCCGGAGTCGAGCTTTATCCTGTCTGCTGGCGACCAAGTCGATGCCCGCTATTCCGAAAAAGAATACGCGGCATATTTCGCGCCGGAACCACTGCGCAATTATCCAGCGGCGACCACCATTGGCAACCATGACGATACTTACCATTACGCCTATCATTTCAATGTCCCGAATGAAAACTGGGAACTCGGCAATTATGACAACTCCGGTGGCGATTATTATTTTTCCTACGGGGATACCTTGTTCATGAATTTGAATTCCAATAGCCTGAATCTGGAAGAACATGTTCAATTCATGGAGGAAACGGCTGAAGCGACCGCCGGCAGAGACTGGAAATGGAAGATACTCGTCTTCCATCATTCGATTTATAGCGCCGCTGCCCATTCCCAAAGCGAAATGGTGCTGAATTTGCGAGACCAGCTCGTCCCGACGATTGATAAACTCGGATTTGACGCGGTTTTGATGGGGCATGACCATTCTTATGTGAGGACCTATCAAATGGAAAATTTCCAGCCCTTGAGAAATCATATGATGGATGGCGATGCGCCGGTCAATCCCGAAGGTACGGTCTATCTCACCGGAAACACGGCGAGCGGCAGTAAATTCTACGGCATGCAGCCCGAACGCGAACCGTATTCGGCAGTGCGCGAACAATGGGGGGTGCCGACGTATATGACGATCCAAGTCGAGCCGACGCGTTTGCGCTTTGAAACGTACCGGACAGACACGGAAAAACGGGTCGACGAATACGAGATCATTAAAGACCCGTCCATCGAAACGATTGTGCCTGCGCTCGAGAAAGTAGAACTCGAAGCGAGTAGCACCGTACTTGCCACAGAAGAGAATTCCTTTTACCCACAAGCGGAACTCAAGCTTTCGGGACAAAATGTCGAAGGCGGGCAATACGATATTTCACCTGAGTCGGTCACATACCACACAAGCAGTAAAGCCATCGAAATAAAGGACGGGAAAATCCTGTCAGCAGAAAATGGGGCTCCGGGGGAAATCGAAATTTATGCAGAAGTAAACGATGGCGAACGAATATTTGAAAGCAACACGATTCAAGTCGACTTGGTCGAACATGAAGAAATTGAGTTGCTCGAAGCGGCTAGCGAGTGGCGTTATTTGGACGATGGCAGCGACCAGAAAAGAGCTTGGCTTGAAGTGGATTACGATGATAGCAAATGGGCACAAGGAGCGGGCCCGCTCGGTTATCCGAAAGATGAAGAACGGCCGGAATTCGGTACTGTCAAAACGCTTATCGGCTACGGAGGGGATGAAATCGACAAAATTGCTCTGACCTATTTCAGAACAAATTTTGAAGTCGAAGATGTGGAAGCAATCGGCGATTTGGGATACGTGGAGTTCAGTGTCGACGATGCGGTCATCTTGTATTTGAACGGAGCAGAAATTCTACGTTTTAATATGCCGGAGACAGGCGAATTTGGCTTTGAGGATTATCAGCAAGAAGTGAGTGACGAAGATCTTGTAAGCGAAGACCGGATTGAGCGCATTTACTTGGATGAAGAAGTTCTAAGCCATTTGAAAGACGGCGACAATGTAATGGCTGCCCAAGTGCATCAAGACGACCGCTTCAGTTCTGATTTGTATTGGGATATGGAAATGGTAGTTAATACAAAATAAAAAAAAGAAGGCATTGCGCCTTCTTTTTTATTTTGCTTACTTAGTGAAAATGCCCAGTTTCTCGATGCGCTGGATCGCTTCTTTGATGCGCTGTTCGTCCACCAGCAAGCCGACGCGGACAAAGCCTTCGCCTGCAGAGCCAAAGCCGCTTCCTGCCGCCACGGCGATGTCCGCTTTGTCGAGCAGGTAATCGGAAAATGCGATGCTTGTGAAGCCTTCAGGGACCGGCAGCCAGGCGAAGAACGAGCCTTTAGGTGCCTCGACATCCCAGCCGATCCGGCGGCATTCATCCATCAGTACGCGGCGCCTGTTTTCGTACAGTTCAACCAGCTCATCGACACATTGCTGGCTTGCAGTTAGGGCTTCGGCTGCGGCGAGCTGAACCGCCGGGAAGATGCCTGCAAACAAATGATCCTGGACTGTATTCAAGGCCTCGATCATCTTGGAATTACCGACTGCAAAGCCGATGCGCCAGCCTGCCATATTATAGGTTTTCGATAAGGTGTACATTTCAATGCCGACATCTTTGGCTCCTTCAGATTGTAAGAAGCTCACCGGTTTTTGGCCTTCAAAACCGATACCCCCGTAGGCAAAGTCATGCACGACGGCAATGTCGTTCTGTTTGGCGAACTCAATGGTCTCGTCAAAAAAAGCCTGATCGGCAGTAGCACCGGTCGGGTTGTTTGGGTAGTTCAAATACAGCAGTTTGGCGCGCTCTCGGACCGACTCTGACACATCGTTATAGTTGGGCAGATAGCTATTGGCCTGCTCGAGCTTCATCAAATCAAGTGTGATATCAGCAAGCGGTGCGCCAGATAAATAATCCGGATAGCCTGGATCGGGCAGTAAGAGAGAGTCGCCAGGGTTCAGAAGGGCAATCGGCAATTCGACAAAGCCGATTTTTGTGCCGGAAAGAATAGCGACTTCCAAATCCGGATCGATGTCGACGCCGTATTCCCGTTTATAAAAATCGGCAGCGGCTTTTCGTAATGTACCAAGCCCGCGAAATGGTGAGTAACGGTGTGTTTTCGGATCGGCTACTGCTGTTTGCATAGCCTTGACGATATGCGGCGGTGTCGGCTGGTCAGGATTTCCCTGGCCCAGATTGATGACGTCGCGCCCTTCTTCGATCGCTTTTGAAGCTTTCGCAACGAGCGTAGCGAAAAATTGATCTGGAAGATTGTGTAAGCGATTTGAAAAGTCCATGGAATCCTCCTTGTTTTCTAAATAATTGCACATCTACATCAAATCTTATAGAGTTTAATCTAAACTGTCTACAGGGGGAGAGAACATGAAAATCGCTTGTGTGCAGATGAATATCGCGTTTGGCGACCCGGAAACGAATTTTCAACGTGTGAAAGATTATTTGGAAGAAGCCGCAGAAAACGGGGCGGAAATCATCGTGTTGCCTGAAATGTGGAACACGGGATACGCATTGACACAGCTTGAGGAGCTTGCGGACCGTGATGGCCGAACCATGAAATTGTTGCAGCAATTTGCGAAAGAACGGGACGTCCATATCGTCGGGGGTTCGGTTTCGACTAAGAAAGACGGCGGTTTTTACAACACGATGTATGTAGCCGATTCGACTGGAGAACTCGTCTCGGAATACGATAAAGCGCATCGCTTTGGCTTGATGGATGAACATATCCATCTCGAAGAAGGCGGATCGCTCGGCACATTCAAGTTGGATGGCGAAACCTATGGCGGCGTCATCTGTTACGACATCCGTTTCCCGGAATGGTTGCGCGCACAAGCGCTGAACGGGGCGAAGGCAATTTTCGTGCCAGCTGAATGGCCGGCAGCGCGAATCGACCATTGGCGTATTCTGCTGCAGGCGCGAGCGATCGAAAACCAATGCTTCATCATCGCCGTAAACCGCATCGGCAGTGACCCGAAAAATGAGTTCGGCGGCCATTCGATGGTCATTGCACCGTGGGGGGAAGTGCGGATGGACATGGGGCAAGACGAAGGCATCGGCTACACTGAAATCGACCTGTTAGAAGTCGACGAAGTACGGGGCCGTATCCCGGTATTCGATGACCGGCGCGTCGAGTTATACAAAAAGTTTGAAAAATCGCATTGACAATACTGTCCCCGTGCAGGTAGTATGGAAAACAACCAAATACGCACGCTTATCAAGAGAGACCGAGGGTAAGGCCCTATGACGTCCGGCAACCCCCATATAATGGGAAGGTGCCAATTCCTGCAGAATGGATGCCATTCTGAAAGATAAGTCGGAATTTTCATTTTCGATGTCTCTTTTTGATAAAAAAAGAGACATTTTTTATTTGCCTGGGGGAGTGGACAGCATGATTCAAATCGAACAATTGAGCAAAACTTATCAAACCAAGCACGGTACGGTCAATGGCGTGGACGATGTCAGCTTAGAAGTGAAGACCGGGGAGATTTTCGGCATTGTCGGCTATTCGGGAGCGGGCAAGAGCTCGCTGATTCGCTGCATCAATTTGCTCGAACGCCCGACATCCGGGACGGTGAGAGTTGATGGGCAGGATTTAACGAAGCTGAGCGGTGACGGATTGCGCAAAGCGCGCCTGAAAATCGGCATGATTTTCCAGCACTTTTATCTAATCAGCCAAAAAACAGTTGCGGAAAACATTTCCTTCGCCCTGCGCGCAGCGGGCACGCCGAGCAAGAAAATCGGCACGCGCGTCGATGAGCTGCTGGAAATGGTCGGCTTGTCGGATAAACGCGATGTCTATCCCGCACAGCTGAGCGGCGGGCAAAAGCAGCGTGTCGGCATCGCCCGAGCACTCGCCAATGAACCGGCCGTGCTGTTATGCGATGAAGCGACTTCTGCACTTGACCCGAACACGACCTTATCGATTTTGCGTTTATTGAAAGACATCAATCGCAAGCTCAATATCACGATTGTGCTGATCACCCATGAAATGAACGTCGTCAAGGAAATTTGCGACCGTATGGCGGTCATGCAAGGAGGGCGCGTCATCGAAGAAGGGCGCGTCTACGATATCTTCGCCGATCCGAAAACGGCTTTGACAAAAGAATTTATCTCGAGCGTCGTGTCATTTAATGTGCCGGAAGAAATTCTTGCACGCTGCGACGGCACGATTGTCAAAGTATTGTTCAAAGGTGAAGTCGCCGGGGAAGGGATTATTTCGGACATGCTGCAAAGCTATCCGGTCAAAGGCAATTTCCTGCACGGTGCGATTGAATACATACAGGAGCTGCCGCTTGGAATTTTTGTCATGGAACTGAAAGGCGGCCAAGCGCAAGTAGGCGAGGCAATTAGGTATCTAGAACAACGCAATGCAATTGCGGAGGTGATGAAGCATGGGGATTGAATGGGAAAGAATTATTGATTTGTGGCCGGAGATCCAAGTAGCGTTTTATCAGACCCTGATCATGATCGGCATTTCATTGGCCGTGGCATTGATCATCGGCTTGCCTCTTGGCATCTTGCTATTCATCACAGACCGGGGCTTGTTCTGGGAAAACCGGCCGGTCAATTCGGTCATCGGGTTTATCGTCAATATCGTCCGCTCGATCCCTTTCATCATTTTGCTGGTAGCGCTCATTCCATTGACGCAATTGATCACGGGTACAACGATCGGGCCGATTGCAGCGAGCGTTTCCTTATCGGTTGCAGCGATTCCGTTTTTCGCACGCATTGTGGAAACGGCGCTTCGGGATATCGATAAAGGCGTCATCGAAGCGGCGATCGCCGTCGGTGCCACGCCGTGGATGATCATTAAAGACGTACTCTTACCGGAAGCAAAAGCGAGCCTGATCCAAGGCGTTACGCTGACGGTCATCAGCCTAATCGCCTATTCAGCGATGGCGGGCGTAGTCGGCGGCGGCGGTATCGGCGATTTGGCCATCCGTTTCGGTTATTACCGATATGACAATACAATCATGGTTGTGACAGTGGTCATCTTGATCGTGCTCGTTCAATTGATTCAACAAGCCGGCGACTTTACAGCCAAAAAACTGGATAAACGATAAGGAGAGAAAGACATGAAAAAACTTACATGGATATTGGCAGCGAGCGCACTTGCACTAGCCGCGTGCGGCGGAGAAGAAACAGATTCAGGAACTGAAGGCGGCGAAGCGTCGAAAGACATCAAACTAGGCGCGACAGCCGGCCCTTATAGCGATATGCTGAACGCGGCCATTGTGCCGTCACTTGAAGAAAAGGGCTACACGGTGGAAACAATCGAATTCAGTGATTATATCCAGCCGAATAATGCGTTGAACAACGGGGAGATCGACGCCAACTTGTTCCAGCACACGGTTTACCTAGAAAACTTCGAAACGGAAAACAATATGGATTTGAGTGCATTGATCACAGTCCCGACCGCGCCGATGGGCATCTACTCGAATGAATTCGATTCGATAGAGGCAATAGAGGAAGGCGCGACTATCGCGATTCCGAACGATCCCGTCAACGGTGCACGGGCATTATTGATCCTGCAGGATGAAGGCTTGGTTGAACTAGACCCGGATGCGGAAGTGCTCAAAGTTTCCGAGCGCGATGTAACGGAAAATCCAAAAAACCTGGTGTTCCAGCCGATTGAAGCGGGCCAATTGCCGCGTTCAGTGGAAGGAACAGACCTTGCCGCCGTTCCGGGCAACTACGCCCTCGCAGCGGACATGGACTTGCTTGACGCTTTGGCGCTTGAAGACATGCCTGACCAGTACCGCAATGTCGTAGCGGTTTCAGCAGACAATGAAGATAGCGAATTGGCAGCGGATCTGGTCGAAATCGTCGAGTCGGAAGAATTCGAAGTGGTCATTGATGAGCAATTCGTAGGCTTCGGCAAACCGGAGTGGATGGCTGAATAATAAGATAAGCCCGCCGGAGAAAATTTTTCTCCGGTTTTTTTATGCCAAAAACCCATGATACCGCGCGTTTAAAGCTTTTCTCTTGCCCTGCCCGTTTTCTGTTGAAATAATAGGGAAAGTGAATTTAACAAGTTGCTGAGAGAAAAGCAGCATGTGAAGGTTCTTTGGAGAAGGGGAGAGAATTATGGAAGCTAACAGGCACGTCCTGACTTATGGCGACGCGTTTGTCGACTATATCGCCACTACCAAAGATAACGACTCGTTTGATCTATATCTCGGAGGCGCTACCGTCAACGTCTCTGCCGGCGTCAGCCGGCTTGGAGTCCCCTCGGCATTTATCACCATCACTGGGGATGATGAAATTTCATCGTTTTTCTGCCAGGCGCTCCAGGCGGAAGGTGTCGATTTGACGCATTCAATCAAACGCCCGGAAAAACGCATCAGCGGAGTTTATATTCATTTAACGGAAGCGAACGATCGCGTCTTCGCTTCTTATGATAATGAGACGCCCGATTTGCAAGTTACAGCGGACGAACTCGCAGGGGAAGCCTTTGAATCGGCCAGCCTGTTCCATTTTTGCTCAGGCACCTTGTTTCATCCGGAAGCGCGTGAAACGACGGCGCAGGCTTTGGAGTTGGCTAAATCCCACGATGTGATTTGTTCATATGACGTCAATATCCGGCCTTTGCGCTGGGAAAGCGAGGAGTTGTGTCGACAGACCGTCCTGCGCTTCTTGCCGCAGGCGGATATTTTAAAACTGACAGTGGAAGAGCTATTGTTCCTGATGGAAGCTGATTCATTGGAAGCGGGCATCGAAAGTTTGAAAAAATACCGCCTGCCGGTAGTTTTCGTCACGGATGGAGAACATGGCACGCATGCGGTTTTTCAGGAAGAGACCATCCATGTGCCGGTCGTACCGGTCCAGCCTGTCGATACGACGGGTGCTGGAGATGCGTTTATGGCAGGCATCATCCGCCATGTCCATTTAAATGGCATGCCAAAAAACCAGCAACAACTGGTTGCTTGTGCTGGCTTCGGCAATAAGCTGGGAGCGCTTTGTGCAACACGGGCAGGCGCCATCACAGCGATGCCCCGAAGCGAAGATATGGAAGATTGGGAATAGAAGAGGAGGAAGCAGCAATGGCCATGCATAGTTTTCATTTAACAGCAGACTGGCCCGGCAATCGCAACGATGTCGGGACTATTGAAACGGGGAATTTGAAGACACAGATCTCGATTCCCCCGGAAATGGACGGCCCTGGAGCCGGCACGAATCCGGACGAGATGCTGCTTGGTGCGGCAGCGACCTGCTATATCATCACACTCGCCGCCATGATGGAGCGCAGCAAACTGGCAAAAGAGTCGCTGACGATGGAGTCGGAAGGCATCGTGGAAGTCGAGAATGGCGTTATCACTTATAAAAAAATTATCCACCGCCCGAAAGTCGTCTTATCGGCTGAGGCCAGCGAAAAAGAACTCAAGCTTGCGCACAAGCTCGCGGAAAAAGCCGAATCATCCTGCATGATCACACGCGCTATTAAAGGCAATGTTGCAGTCGAACTTGAAGCCGATATTACGGTTGCATAATGCGAAGCCCTGTTTTTCTATTTTGGAGAACAGGGTTTTTTGATGCAGAAAAAATGATTTTGGAGAATTCTCATAATTTTCTTTTGTCCGTTTCTGAATATGGTAGACTACAGCTAATGAAAAATGGGCGATGTAGAGGACGGGTGCCATGAAAAAATTATCCTTGCAAACTAAAATTATCCTGCTGACGACTTCTCTTGTGCTTTTAACAACAGTCGTCTTTGGCGGGATTTTGAGCTATCAGGAGATCGCAGAAATCAAAGAGAACATCGGTCAACGGGCACAGGAAACGGCGATCGGAATCTCTGCCATGCCGACGATAGTCGAAGCGATGGACGATGAAGAACCAGCGTTGCAAATCCAGCCGATTGCTGAGTATTTGCGCAAGCAAGTAGGCGCTGAGTTCATCGTCATCGGCAATAGGGAGAGCGTTCGTTATTCACATCCAGATCCAGAAAAAATCGGCGAACAAATGGTCGGCGGTGATAACGAACGTGCCCTCCAAGAAGGCAAAGTCTATGTGTCCGAAGCATTCGGGTCGCTCGGCAGAAGCCTGCGCGGCAAAGCGCCAATTTATGACGGCGACGGTCGCATCATAGGTGTGGTCTCGGTAGGGTATATGATCGAAGACATTGAAGCGATCATTTTCGGCAATATTATGGATGTCATGGCGCTGGCTCTATTGACGCTGGTCATCGGCGTGTTGGGCAGCATCTTGCTCGCTCGGAATATCAGAAAAGACACGCTGGGGCTTGAACCCCGGGAAATTGCTCGCTTGTACCAGGACCGGGAAGCTTTGCTATCGTCGATTATTGAAGGGGTTATCGCCATAGATAAGGATGGGCGCATCACGGAGTTGAACAGTTCCGCAGAAAAGATGCTTGCTATGGACCAAAGCTTTCTACACACCTTGTCCGATGAGATATTGCCGGAACTGAGAATGGGCGAAACCTTGACGACAGGAAATTCATGGAAGAATAAAGAAATCTTGATTGGTGGGACGGTTTTTATTGTCAATCAAAAGCCGATTTGGGCAGAAGGTGACATAATCGGCGCCGTTTCGACATTCCGTGAAAAAACGGAAGTACAGGAAGTGTTAGAAACCCTATCGGAAATCCGTCAATACTCAGAAAGCCTGCGGGCGCAAACGCATGAATATGCGAATAAGTTGTATGCCATATCCGGGCTTCTGCAATTAGAAGAGACTGAGGAAGCAGTCCGGTTGATCCAACAAGAGACCCATCATCATGAAAAGCAGACGAAGCATACACTGAACCATATTGAAGATAAAAAAGTCCAGGCGATTCTGCTCGGCAAAATGGGAAAAGCGTCTGAAGCGAAAGTTGAGCTATCGGTAGACGAAAACAGTTCACTCGCCAAATTACCTGACCATGTGGATATTTCTAAAGTCATTCACATAGTCGGAAATCTGATTGACAATGCCATTGAAGAAGTTGAATCGAGCGATAGGAAAGAAGTGTCTTTTTTTATCACCGATATCGGCAACGACTTGGTTATCGAAGTTCAAGACAGTGGGCGCGGAATCGAAACCGGCAACCTTGACCAATTTTTTACGCAAGGGTTCTCCACAAAAATGGAGAAAGCGGATAGAGGCTACGGTTTAGCGATCGTCAAACAAGCGGTTGAAGACTTGGATGGCTGGATTGAAGTGGACTCAACGCCACACTACGGAACGATATTCAGCGTCTTTATCCCGAAAAAAACGACGGAGGTGGCATAATGCTGCGGGTAGTAATTGCAGAAGATGATTTTCGTGTCGCACAAGTACACGAGAAATTTTTAGCGAAGATAAAGCAAGTAGAACTGGCGGCGAAAGCGAAAGACTGCGCCGAAACGGTGGCGGCAGTGAAGCAAGAGCGGCCAGATTTGGTGCTATTGGATAATTATATGCCAGACGGGCTCGGCATCGAGCTGATCGATGAGTTACGGAAAGAAAGCCCAGCGACCGACATCATCCTTGTCTCGGCAGCAAACGAACGGGAGTATATCGAAACGGCGCTACGCAAAGGTGTAAAAGGCATCATCTTAAAACCGGCAGAACTTGGCCAGTTTACTGCCACAATCGAGAAATATCGTAAAGACAGAGAAAAACTGTCGAGCCAAGAAACCGTCGACCAGCAGTATTTGGATGAACTGTTTGGTGTCAAGGCAATCAAAAAAGAAGCGCCAACGGTCAAAGGGATAGACCCGCTGACGATGCGAAAAGTGCAGAAGTTGTTGGGGCAGTATGAAGAAGGCGTGACAGCTGAGAAAATGGGCGAAGAAATGGGCGCTTCTCGCACAACCGCGAGGCGCTACCTGGAATATTTGGTGTCGACAGATGATTGTTACGCCGAGCTCGGATACGGAATCGTCGGCAGGCCAGAACGGAAATATTTTGTGAAATGAAGTGAAAACGACTGATAAGCTTCGGCAAATACGAGTTTTAAGAGTTTCTCGACAGCCTAAAAAAAGCAACTTCCCTAAACTGGGAAGTTGCTTTTTCGCGCTGTCGTTTTGTTTTTGGCAATCAGTCTAGGTGGCATTCGAAATGAGTCATTTGCCAACCGTTTTTCTCGATTTCAGGAAATCCGCCTAATTCGTAACAGCGATTAGCGGCTTCAGTTACTTCTACATAGCTAAAATAGCTCTGTGCCGCAATGGCGCTTCCAATGCTGAGAATTAATATGGCGCCGAGGATAAAAGTCCAGGCGCCAGGAGTTATAGCCGAGAAACGTCGCATTGTCGGCCTCCTTTAAATTAAGTTTATGTCATCTTTAGTTTATCACAATTTCCTATTATTCCCTATAAGTGAAATATACTTAAAATAAAGAATCCTGGTGAACTTTATGAACAAAATGATCAAAAAATCCTTTATACAGCTTATTTTGAAAACGGTTACATTCTGAAAATTCATAGTTATACTTCAACTCATAAGAAAACTATACGAACTGAGGGGGAAATAAAATGAGAAAAACGATTTTTGCTGGGATTTTGAGTGTGAGCGCTCTAACATTTGCCGGTTGTGGATCTGACGACGCGGCAAACACAGCGGGAGCAGATGGAAACTTTGAACCATCAAAAACGATCGAAGTGGTGGCACCGGCCGGATCGGGTGGTGGCTGGGATACGACTGCCCGTGAAGTTGCCCGTGTATTCGGCGAAACCGAAATTATCGATGAAAATATGACTGTCATCAACCGGGAAGGCGGAGGCGGAGCGATCGGTTGGGCGTATGTCCACGGAAAAGAAGGCGATGCCCATAGCATGTTCGTTGCTTCACCGCCCTTGATGTTCGTACCGCTAAACGGCCAATCAGAACACGGCCATGAAGACTTTACGCCACTTGCCAACATGATTGCTGATTACGGCGCATTTGCTGTTCGTGAAGACAGCGAGTTTGAAGATTTGAACGATCTATTTGACCAGATGAAAGACGATCCGGAAAGCGTAACGGTGATCGGTACTTCCGCTCCCGGAAGCATGGACCATATGCAATTTGTCCGCATCGCCAAAGCTGCGGGCGTAGACCCAACTAAGATCAAATACGTTTCTGATCAAGAAGGCGGCGCTTTGACAGCGGTTCTGAACGGCTCGGTAGATGTCTTCTCCACAGGTGTCGGCGAAACGATCGAGCAAGTGCGTGCCGGCAATATTAAAGTATTGGGTGTAACGGCAGAAGAGCGCATGGAAGGGGAAGTGCTGTCCGAATTCCCAACAGCGATCGAGCAGGGCATCGATGAGAGCTTCGTCAACTGGCGTGGATTCTTTGGGCCTCCAGGCATGGACCAGGCAGCGGTCGACTATTACGAAGCCAAATTCCAGGAGTTGAGCGAATCGGAAGAATTTGCGGAAGTTCGTGAAAAATATGGCTGGAACGAAATGTATATGAACAGCGAAGAATATAGCGAATTCCTTGAAGGCGAGAAAGAAGAAATTGCCGCATTGCTTGAGGAAATCGGATTAGGACAATAAAAAAGCTTAGTAACAAAGAAATTATAGCTGTTCAGACAGCTCAAAAGGAAGAAGTGAAACCGAATCTTTGGTATTCGGTTTCTCTCTTTTCAGTTAAAAGGAGGGGTTTCGTTTGCTTGCAAGCATAAACCGAAAGTTGGGGCTGTTGATTTTCATTGTAGCGGCCGTCTATTTATATTTAAGTTTTCAATTGCCCAATTACCAATATGCCCCGATCGATGCGGATGTTATTCCGAAGGGCTTAGGCATTTTGTTATTAGTGCTATCCGTCTTCCTATTTTTTTCCCGCGCAGTGGAAACGGATGCGGAAAAGGCAAAGCGCGATATCCCGAAAACAGAACTAGGGGTCATTGCCGCAGTATTTGCCATGATTTTTGTCTACATTCTGTTGTTTGAAACGATCGGCTTCATCATCACAACGTCGTTATTCATTTTCTTTTGTTCGTGGTTTTTAGGTTATAGAGCATGGAAGACAAATATATTGGTCTCTCTTCTATTCCCGATTGTTATGTATGCTATTTTCGTTTTCGCGCTGGGGATTGTATTGCCGCGCGGCATCTTGCCATTTTAAGGAGGGAGTTTCCATATGGATGCATTTCAAGGTCTATTGACCGGTTTTCAAGTTGCCTTAAGTCTAGAAGGGATTATGTTCGTGCTGATTGGCGTCATTGTCGGTACGTTAATCGGGATGATGCCAGGGCTCGGCCCGATCAGTGCCATTGCGATCATGATTCCGATTACATACGGAATGGACCCGGCGCCGGCACTCGTCATGATGGCGGGCGTCTATTACGGGGCAGTGTTCGGCGGTTCGACTTCTTCAATCCTGTTGAACGCCCCGGGAATTTCCGGAACTGTCGCTACAGCTTTTGACGGCTATCCGATGGCCCAGCAAGGAAAGGCCGGAAAGGCGTTAGCTATTGCGGCGATTTCTTCGTTCATCGGTGGAACCGTCTCGGTTGTCCTGTTGATGTTGCTCGCCCCAGCATTGTCCAGCGTAGCGATTTCCTTCGGGCCGCCAGCGTATTTTGCTTTAATGTTCATGGGATTAACCGCAATTTCCAGTTTATCTGAAGGATCGACGATCAAAGCCATGATCGCAGCCGTCGCAGGCTTTATGGTCGTAACAATTGGCATTGACCCGCAGACAGGGACACAGCGCTTTACATTCGGGAACGTCAACTTGTTCGACGGATTCGACTTTTTGATTATCGCGCTTGGCCTCTTTGCGGTCGCGGAAGTCTGCATGCTCATCTTGAACCGCAAAAACCGCAGCTTGAGCGACGACCAGAAACTGGGCAGCTTGAAGTTATCGAAAGCGGATCTGAAAGAAATGAGCGGGCCCGTCAGCCGCCAGTCGTTTGTTGGCTTTTTGCTTGGTGTTTTGCCGGGTGCAGGGGCAACAATCGCTTCTTTCATCAGTTATATTTTTGAAAAACGCATTGCCAAAAATCCTGAAGAGTTCGGGAAAGGGTCCATCAAAGGGCTCGCAGCACCGGAAAGTTCCAATAATGCCGCGACAAGCGGTGCGTTCGTTCCGCTTTTGAGCTTGGGGATTCCGGGTTCAGGAACAACGGCTGTCATGTTAGGCGCGTTCCTTGTGCTCGGCGTACAGCCAGGTCCGCTGTTGATGACTGACCGTCCAGAAATCTTCTGGGGCATCATCGCTTCCATGTATCTCGGGAACGTCTTCCTCTTAATTTTGAACTTGCCGCTGATTCCATACTTGGCGAAAATCTTGAGCATTCCGCGTCCCTTGCTTATTTCACTCGTCATTATGTTCAGTTTGATCGGCGTCTATTCGATCAGCTTCAATGTCTTTGACCTATACATGCTGCTGGTATTTGGCGCATTAGGATTTGCGATGCGGATCTTTTCATTCCCCGCACCGCCATTCATCTTGGCATTTATCCTTGGAGGCATGATGGAGCAGGCGTTCCGCCAGTCCATGACCATCTCTAATGGTAGCTTGAGCATTTTTGTCGATAGCCCGTTACCACTATCTTTGCTGCTAGTTGCATTGATTTCACTATTGGTTCCGGCATTCCTGAAATGGAGAAGCAATAGGCTGGCATATAAACAAAATTAAGGGGTGGGAAAGTGAGAAACTTTAAGCTAATGCCGCGTGTTCTTGCTTTTCTGTTGGCTGCTGGCTTTGCTCTTTTATGGATGTCGGGCTTATTGGATGCTTATACAGATGACCAGAAACTGACGCTGCTCTTGCTTGGCATCGCTATCGGTTTGTGGACGGTAAGCGCCATGCCGCTCTCCGCTTCGAGTCTTCTGGTACTTGGCCTGCTGCTGCTTTTCCGTCTGACGGAAAAGCCGGAGCAGGCTTTTGCCGGTTTTCTGTCGGATGCGCTTTATTTTATCCTGGCACTGACGTTGATTTCCAAGGTGTTGGTGAAAGCGGAAGCCGATCAAGTATTTGTCGGCGTGTTGTTGAAAATGAGCAAAGGCAAAGTCCAGCGGCTGTTGGTCGGCTTGCCGCTATTGATCGTTTTTTTGCCCATCCTGCTGCCTTCTGCTGTCGCCAGGTTCCGGATTTTAGAACCGATCATCGAGCAAGTGAACGATCGTTTCGCGCTCGGCAAGAGAAGCCTTTTCCGACAGTTCAGCTTTTATGTCATCGGCATGATGAACCAAAATTCGACGATGGTTGTCTTCACGGGAGGCGGATTCCCGATTTTAGCGGCTCAATTGCTGAGCGATTTCGGGGGGATCCAAATCTCCTGGCTTGGCTGGTTTGTGCGCATCGCACCGGCGCTTTGGCTGGCACTACTATTCGTCAGTTTCGGTGTCTGGTTCTTTTTCAAACGCCGCAGCGGTGCCGGACTTAAGATGGAGCAGATGGAATTCACTCCTGCGGCCCGCTTGCCGGAACATTTCTGGTGGGTGATTATCCCTTTTTTTGCCATGATCATCAGTTGGATCGTCATCGACCAGGAACAGATTCCACTCATCGTGGCACCGTTTCTGTTGCTCGCGTATTATGCGTTGCCGATGATTGGGCTTGTCGACGACCGACTTGTCCGGGATTACGATTGGGAAACTTTCCTATTGCTTGGTGCCTCCTTTTCACTTGGTTATTTAATAGAAGAAAACGGAACGGCTGGTGTTTTGGCGAGCCAACTGATTCAATTGCTGCCAGTAGGAATGGGCACGGGGGTAAATATTCTCTTTATTGCTTGTCTCATTTTCTTATTGCGCTTCTTGTTTGTCGTGCCTTCCACATCGATGATTGTCATTTTTCCAATCATCGTCAGCTTTGCGGAAATGCTGGGCTTGCCGATTTTGCCGATAGCGTTTTTATTGATCATGATCATCGGGGGCGTCACCATATTGCCAATCCATTCACCGACCACTTTTCTGGCATTCCAAAAAGGGGCGTTTTCCCAGCGTGAACAATTGCTCATTGGCAGCTTTTCAAGTGTTGTCATCACGGCAATTGCCATCTTTTTTGCGGTTTTCATCTGGTGATGGAATTAATTTATAATTGCCAAAGCCACCCTTCACAAGAAGGATGGCTTTTTGTCTGCAACGAGCCCTTATGTTTAGGTGGAAAAATAGGGGGTAGGGTAATTCTAGAAGCAATTTAAACTAGAGGAGGCAGAAAAATGTTTGATTATACCGTAACGACTAGCAAATCAGTGGATGAAGCAGTGGCATCGCTTGAGGAGAATTTGAAAGAAGAGCAGTTCGGTGTCTTGTGGAACTTCGACTTGACTGCAAAACTGCAGGAAAAAGGCCAAGACTTCGATACGGCGTACAAGATTCTAGAAGTGTGCAACCCAAAAGAAGCGAATACTGTACTCTCTGAAAACTTGATGGTCGGTTATTTCTTGCCATGTAAAATTGTTGTTTATAAAGACGGGACAGAAACAAAGATTGGCATGCCGAAGCCGACTTCGCTGATTGGTATGGCTGAAGATGGCGGGAAATTGACTGAAGTGGCTACGGATATCGAAAACCGCTTAATCAAATGCATTGACCAGACTGCATAAATTTCGAAAATACTGATGGAGGGATTTCTGTATGACAGTCCAATTTACATCTGCTAAAAAAATCGCCGAAAAAGTAATGAACAACGAACCTGTTGCCATTCTTGATGTCCGTAGCACAGAAGATGTGGAGAATTGGCATGTAGAAGGCAGCCATGTTGAGCTTCATAATATTCCGTTCAATAAAATAGAAGAAAGTAGCGAAGAAATCAATAAGCTGCCGAAAGAAAAGCCGCTTTATACGATGTGTGCGAAAGGCAATACCTCGAAGAAAGCGGCAGAATACTTGCAAAATCAAGGATTTGAAAACGTTATTTCGATCGAAGGTGGAATGGCTTCTTGGAGCGAACAGGTAGAGCCCGTGAAGATCGGTGACTTGAAAAGTGGCGGAGCGATTTACCAATTTGTCCGTGTCGGCAAAGGCTGCTTGTCTTACTTGATCGAGTCGAACGGCGAAGCAGCGGTAATTGATGCGGCTCGGATGACCGAGCCGTATGAAACTTTCGCCAAAGAGCATTCGGCGAAAATTAGCCACGTGCTGGATACGCATCTTCACGCGGACCATATTTCTGGTGGCCGAAAACTGGCCGAACAATTCGGCGCGCAGTATCACTTGCCGCCGGATGATGCAGACGAAGTGGTATTCGATTATGAATCTGCTAAAGATGGAGCAACTGTAGAAATAGGAAACACTAAGATCAAGGCATTTTACTCGCCGGGCCATACGATCGGCAGTACTTCCTTTATTGTCGATGATGAGTATTTGCTTACAGGCGATATCCTATTCATCGAATCCATCGGACGGCCAGACCTAGCAGGGAAAGCGACTGACTGGGCGCAAGACCTGTACGAAACACTCCATGAGCGCTATGGCGATTTGTCGAAAGAGTTGATTGTCTTGCCCGCCCATTACGGCGATATTGAAGAAATGAACGAAGACGGCAGTGTCCATAAAAAACTCAGTGATTTGTATGACCAAAATGATGGCTTGAATATTGACGGAGAAGAGCGCTTTATTAAGCGCGTGACGGAAAACTTAAAAGAGCAGCCAAATGCTTATGAAGATATCCGCAAGACCAATATGGGGAAAGTTACCCCATCCGAAGACGAACAAAAAGAAATGGAAACCGGCCCAAACAACTGCGCGGTCTAAGGAATGCTGGCTATACAAGAGTCCCTGCTATATTGGCAGGGGCTTTTCATGATAAAATACCCTCAAGTAAAGCGAAAAAAGCTAGTGAGTTTTTCGTTTGACATCATACCCTAAGGGGTATATTGTAGAGCATAACAACTTCATTATATATTTTGAACAGGAGGCTTGTCTGATGGAATACGATAAAAAGATTGAAAACCGCCTCAAGCGTATTGAAGGCCAGTTGCGCGGAGTCATCAAAATGGTCGAAGCAGATGGCGAGTGCCGCGATGTAGTGACTCAGCTGTCAGCAGTTAGAAGTGCAGTGGACCGGACGATCGGCGTCATTGTCAGTGAAAACTTGCAGACTTGTGTACGCGATAGTTTAGAAAAAGGCGAAAGCACAGAAGACGTCGTCAAAGAAGCAGTCGAGCTTCTCGTGAAGAGCCGTTAAGGCAGGATAGAAGAAAAAAGACTTTAGCTGTTGACTTAATAGCATAG
Source organism: Planococcus maritimus (assembly GCF_001687625.2). Lineage (NCBI taxonomy): Bacteria > Bacillati > Bacillota > Bacilli > Caryophanales > Caryophanaceae > Planococcus > Planococcus maritimus. The sequence goes on along the minus strand of NZ_CP016538.2, from coordinate 2,832,718 downwards.
ATGCTTTAATATACCCTATAGGGTATCAGAAAGAGTGCGGCGCCACTATAAAACGTTCTTTTTTTTGGAGAAAATTATACCCATAGGGGTAATTACTGGAGGAGTTTACAGAATGGCAGAACAAAAGAAAACCACCATCGTACTTTTTAGCGGAGATTACGACAAAGCAATGGCCGCTTATATCATTGCAAACGGCGCAGCAGCTTATGATCACGAAGTCACCATTTTCCACACATTCTGGGGATTGAACGCACTTCGCAAAGAAAATCCGCCAGCAGTCAAAAAAGGGCGCCTTGAAGCGATGTTCTCAAAAATGATGCCGCGTGGAGCGGACAAATTAGGGCTTTCCAATATGCAATTCGGGGGCATGGGGCCGAAACTGATTAAAAAAGTGATGAAAAAACACAACGCTATGCCTTTGCCGGACTTGATCGACATGGCTCAAGAGCAAGATATAAAATTGGTTGCCTGCACAATGACCATGGATCTTTTAGGCTTACAGAAGGAAGAGTTGCTCGATGATATCGTCTATGCAGGAGTCGCGGCTTACCTTGGCGATGCAGAAGACGGCAATGTGAACTTGTTTATCTAACTCCCAAACGTGGAAAGGATGAAGTATATGGAATGGTTGCTCTGGATTGCAATCGGGATTCTTGCTTATATCGCAATCTCCCGCTTTACTGCACCAACTAAAGGAATTAAGACAATGTCTATTGATGAACTAAAACCTGTACTAGGCAAGAAAGATAAGCAGTATATTGATGTCCGGACGCCGGTAGAGTTTAAAGCAAACCATATTAAAGGCTTCAAGAACATTCCATTGAATGAGTTGCCAAAGCGTGTGAATGAGCTGTCGAAGGATAAAGAAACATTGGTTATTTGCCAAAGCGGCATGCGCAGCAGCAGAGCGAGCCAATTATTGAAGAAAAATGGATTTACCCATATAGTGAATATCAGAGGCGGCATGAATAGTTACCGCGCATAATTAGAGGAGGAATTTACCATGAAAAGCATGACTACACAAGAAGTTCAAGAATATATGAAAAACAACCCCGAGGCGTCACTCATCGATGTACGCGAGACGGAAGAAGTCGCTGCAGGAAAAATTCCAGGAGCTGAGCACATCCCATTAGGTTTGTTGGAATTCCGTTTGCAAGATATCGATAAATCAAAAGAGCACATCATGGTCTGCCGTTCGGGTAACCGCAGTGGGCAAGCAACACGTTTTCTCGAAGACCGCGGCTATAACGTTATCAACATGGACGGCGGCATGATGAACTGGGAAGGCGACACGGAGTAATCTGCATATAAAAGGCATGGATCTGTAAAAGGAGGAGAAAGAGTAATGGTTCAAATTGATAGAGTATTAGACGCTAAAGGGCTGGCATGCCCAATGCCGATCGTGAAAACGAAAAAAGCGATGAAAGACTTGAGCTCCGGCGATGTGCTGGAAATCCAAGCGACCGATAAAGGCTCTACAGCTGATTTACAGGCATGGGCGAAGAGCTCAGGCCATGAGTATATCGGTACAGAAACTGAAGGAGACGTATTGCTTCATTATTTGCGCAAAGATGGCGTAAACAATGTGGAAGAGACAATCGAAATCCCTGAAGTCTCGCTTGCCGAGTTCCAAGCGCGCGTGGAAAAGGGGGATTCGCTGAACATTTTGGATGTCCGCGAACAAGAAGAATACGATGAAGCGCATATTCCTGGCGTCAAACACATTCCGCTTGGTGAAGTGGAAGCCCACATGAACGAATTGGAGAAAGATAAAGAAATCTACATCATCTGCTATTCTGGCCGTAGAAGTGCAACAGCGGGAGACATGATGGCGAAAAAAGGATTTGAAAATCTGTATAACGTAGTACCTGGTATGCGTGATTGGACTGGCAAAACCGAGTAATCGGGCCAGTCCTTGGCGCCAAGCCGGCCATTATACTTTAGGATCCAGCATATTTTTTTTACTAATAATAATACCCCGGGAGGTAATTGGTGTATGTCAGTAACAGCAATGACAGCGGCGCAAGTAGCCCGCAAAGTAATTGATAACAAACCATTGTTCATTCTGGATGTCCGCAACGGCGACGCATTTGCCGATTGGAAAATTGAAGGCGGCAATATCCAGTACTTGAACATTCCCTATTTTGATTTATTGGACGGCGTTGAAGAAGTCATCGATCAATTGCCAAATGACCGTGATATTTTGGTCGTCTGTGCCAAAGAGGGATCTTCCATCATGGTCGCAGACATGCTTGCAGAGGAAGGCGTAGAGACAGCCTATCTGTCAGGCGGCATGAAAGCATGGAGCGAGCATTTAGAGCCCGTTAAAGTCAGCAATCTAAAAGATGGCGGAGAACTTTATCAATTCGTTCGCGTCGGCAAAGGGTGCTTGTCTTACATGGCAATTTCGAACGGGGAAGCGGCAATTATCGACGCAACTCGTATGACGGATGTCTTCTTGAACTTCGCGCAGGAAAAAGGCGCAACGATCAAGCATGTATTTGATACACATCTTCACGCAGACCATATTTCAGGAGGACGCCACATTGCGGAAGCTACTGGCGCAGTTTATTACTTGCCGCCGGCTGATGCCAATGGCGTGACGTTCGATTACACGGCTCTTGAAAGTGGATTTGAAGCAGGCATCGGCAGTTCGAAAGTCGAAGCCCTTTATACACCAGGCCATACCATTGGCTCAACTTCGTTTATCGTGGATGACCAATACTTGATGACAGGCGATATCCTGTTCATCGACTCGATCGGCCGTCCAGACCTTGCTGGGCTTGCGGAAGACTGGGTTGGCGATTTACGTGAATCTCTTTACGAGCGCTACCAAGCTCTTGCTAATGAATTGACCGTATTGCCGGCGCATTTCATGATTATGGATGAACTGAATGAAGACGGCAGTGTCGCGAAAAAATTAGGCGATTTATTTAAAGAAAACCACGGCTTAAACATTGCGGATGAGCAGGAATTCCGTGATATGGTCACGAAAAACTTGCCCCCGCAGCCAAACGCTTACGAAGATATCCGCAAAACCAATATGGGCCAAATCACGCCAGAAGACGAAATGCAGCGTGAAATGGAAATCGGCCCGAACCGCTGTGCCGTACGCTAATTTGATCTAACAGCAAGTCACAATAAAACCCAATTTTAAAGGAGAGATTTTGATGAACGCAGATAAAGTACTAGACGCAAAAGGCTTGGCTTGCCCAATGCCAATCGTAAAAACAAGAAAAGAAATGAAAGCTATGGAGTCTGGACAAGTATTGGAAATCCAAGCAACAGACAAAGGCGCTTCAGCAGATTTGACAGCTTGGGCTAAATCAGGCGGTCACGACCTCTTGGAAGAGCAAATTGATGGCGACGTACTGAAGTTCTGGATTAAAAAAGGCTGAAACCCAGCCCATTAAAATAGAATTGTAAGTGGAATTGCTTTCCAGGGAAGGTGGGGTTTTATGAGTATTGATTTTATGATTGTTATTTTCTTGATCGGCTTTGTCGGTTCCTTCATCTCTGGGATGGTCGGAATTGGCGGCTCTATTATCAAGTACCCGATGCTGTTATATATCCCAGTTATGCTGGGATATACAGCATTTTCAGCCCATGAAGTATCCGGCATTAGTGCCATTCAAGTGTTTTTCGCAACCATCGCTGGGGTGTGGGCATACCGCGGAAGCGGGTATTTGAATAAGTCTCTTATCACTTATATGGGTGGCGCGATTCTCGTCGGGAGTTTTATCGGCGGATACGGCTCGACTCTCTTGTCTGAGGCCGCTATCAATATTGTCTATGCTGTCCTCGCGACCATTGCAGTCATTATGATGTTCATCCCTAAAAAAGGCTTAGATGATATTCCGGCAGATCAAGTGACTTTCAATAAATGGCTTGCCGCTGGACTGGCTTTTGTCGTAGGAATTGCGGCAGGGATCGTCGGTGCAGCAGGCGCCTTCATTCTAGTGCCAATTATGCTCGTGGTCTTGCGGATCCCAACTCGCATGACCATCGCAACGTCATTGGCAATCACGTTCATTTCATCTATCGGTGCCACGGTTGGTAAAATTGTGACCGATCAGATTTTATACGGACCGGCTGCTGTGATGATTGTTGCGAGTATTCTCGCTGCTCCATTAGGCGCAAAAATAGGACAAAAAGCGAACACTAAAGTATTACAGTGGATTTTATCGCTATTGATCCTAGGGACAGCCATTAAAATCTGGCTCGATATTCTGTAAAAAACGAAAGCTTCCGGCAGCTGCCGGAAGCTTTTTTTATCTTTTATGGCAGCAATAGTCACAATTCGAGAAAAGGTTCGTCTAATGTCTTGTCCCAGGAAGCGATTTCCCCACTAGCCGGTAACTGAATACAAAAGCAGATCCGTTTGAACAGTCTTCACACAACGAAATCTCCAAGCCGCCCGGCGTAAAAGGGTGAGCCGACGCAATAAGACAGATGCTCTTTCTGGCTTATTGCAAAAGGCCAACCCAAAGCCGGGCAGCGAATACCAAAACGAAGCCCGACTCAACTTCAAAAACATGTCCACAAGCAACCCCCCATTCTCTAGTTCTACACTAGACCCAGGAAGCGATTTCCCCACTAACCGGCAACTAAATACAGAAGCAGACCTGCCTAAACAAACTTCACACAACGAAATCTCTAAGCTGCCCAGCGCACAGGGTGAGCTGACGCAATAAGACAGATGCTCTTTCTGGCTTATTGCAAGAGGCCAACCCAAAGCCGGGCAGCGAATACCAAGACGAAGCCCGACTCAACTCTAGGAACATGTCCGCAAGCAACCCCTCATTCTCTAGTTCTACACTAGATCCAGGAAGCGATTCCCCCCACTAGCCGGCAACTAAATACAGAAGCAGACCTGCCTAAACAAACTTCACACAAAGAAATCTCTAAGCTGCCCAGCGCACAGGGTGAGCCGACGCAATAAGACAGATGTTCTTTCTGGCTTATTGCAAGAGGCCAACCCAAAGCCGGGCGGCGAATACCAAGACGAAGCCCGACTCAACTTCAAAAACATGTCCACGAGCAAACCTTCACTCTCTTCATTTAAACCCGCCTGATAAAGCATTTAACTACGGAAATACCAATCAGCTTTCATTTGGATTTCTCAGCGGAAAGAGTACAATGAAATAAAGAACACGGGAAAGGAAGAACAGCATGAAACCAGTAATTATAGCCGAAAAGCCGAGTCAGGCAAAAGCCTATGGCGACGCATTCAAAACGGTGAAACGGGAAGGCTATATGGAAATGGCGGCAAATCCGATCTTCCCGGAAGGCGCCTACATTACCTGGGGAATTGGCCACCTCGTTGAACTGAAAGAGCCAAAAGCCTACGACCCGAAATGGGGCAAATGGTCGCTCGCGTCCTTGCCGATTTTGCCAAACGAATACCAATTCCAAGTAGCGCGGGGCAAATCAACTCAATTCAATATCATCAAAAAACTCTTGAGAGAAACCGATACCGTTATCAATGCCTGCGATGTGGACCGCGAAGGCTCGAATATCTTCTATAGCATCTACCGGCAGACCGGCGTGCGCGGCAAACACATCAAACGGCTGTGGATCAATTCACTCGAAGTCGACGAAGTGCGAGAAGGCTTCCGCAATTTGCGCGACAACAAAGAAGACCTGCGTCTTTACGAAGAAGCACGGGCGCGCCAAATCAGCGACTGGCTCGTTGGCATGAACGGTTCGAGACTGTATTCCCTGCTGCTCCAAGAACGCGGCATACACGAAGTGTTTGCAATTGGACGTGTCCAAACACCAACTGTCTTTTTGATCTATCAGCGCCAAAAGGAAATTGAGGCCTTCAAGCCGGAACCGTTTTATGAAATCGAAGGGAAGTTCAAAGCGGCGAAAGGCAGCTATAAAGGAAAAGCCAAACTGAAAGCGAAAGAGCGCCAAAAAGCCCAAGAGCTTCTCGCTTCCCACGAGTTGATCGAAGGGAAAGCACAAGGCTTTATTAAACAATTAAAGACGGCAGAAAAGCACATTCCGCCGCAGCCTTTGCATTCTTTATCCAGCCTGCAGGCAGCTGCCAACCGCAAATGGAAATACAGCCCTCAAAAAGTGCTATCAGCCATGCAAAAACTCTATGAGAAGAAACTCGTCAGTTATCCGCGGACCGATTCGCGCCATATCACCTCTGCAGAATTCGGCTATTTGTCTGCCCAAGTGGAGAGTTACCAAAAGCTCATCGATGCCCCGTTTGCGATCGCAACAAAAACACCGAAAAAGCGTTTCGTCGACAACACGAAAGTACAGGAGCACTATGCAATCATCCCGACGAAAAGTTTGCCGACAGCTCGAAAAATTGAAGGCTTGCCACAAGATGAGCGAAATTTATACGAAGAAGTGATGCGCACGACGCTCGGCATGTTCCACCGAGATTACCGTTACGCCGAAACAAAAGTCGTGACCGATGTCAAAGGGCTTGAATTCCATACGACCGGCCGGACAGAGCTCGACAAAGGCTGGAAGTCTTTATTTCCGACTGCCAAAGAAGCGAAACAGGATCCGCCGCTTCCAGAATTGACCGTACAAGAACAAGTAGCGGCAGCAATCGCTATTGCCGAGGGCATGACGACTGCGCCAAAGCCTTATACGGAAGGGCAATTGATTGCTATGATGAAAACTTGCGGGAAGTTCGCGGAAGACGTAGCGGACAGCGAAATCCTCAAGGAAGTCGAAGGTCTCGGAACGGAAGCGACGCGCAGCGGTATCATTGAAACGATCAAGCGCCATAATTATATCGAGGTCAAGAGAAACATTGTTTCAGTCACTGAGAAAGGACGCATGCTGTGCCAAGCGATTGAAGGCAATTTGCTGTCGAGCCCATCGATGACCGCCAAATGGGAAAGCTATTTGAAGAAAATCGGCAAAGGCGAAGGCTCGTCGGAAGTGTTTCTTGCCACTATTGGAAAGTTCATCGAGAAGTTGCTGCAGGACGTGCCGGAGCAATTGCGCAGCAATGGAATGCCGGATGAAATGCCGTTATTGCAAGGAAGCGAAATTGCGATATGCCCGCGTTGTAAAAAAGGCTCGATCATCTCACGTAAAGGCTCATATGGCTGTACCGAACATGCCAATGGCTGCAAGCAATCTTTCCCAGCGGTGTTTTTGAAAAAAAGACTGACAGCTAAACATATCGAATACTTGTGTACGAGGGGCAAAACGCCGGTCATCAAAGGCTTCGTTTCGAAGAATGGCAAGAAGTTCAATGCTAGCCTGGAATTAGAAGAAGGGAAGTTGAAAATGAAGTTTTAACATTTCCCGGGAAATACACAGAAAGGAGAGATAATGATAATGAGAAAAATGACAATGTATGTAGAAGAAGCAAAATCAGACCGTCCGATTCACGAACTGGAGGATCTGCTGTTAAAAGAGCCAGGCGTTGAGCGGGCATTGATTGACGTGGGAGACGGCGAAGTCAAACTGGAGCTGGATGAAACGCAGGTTAAAGAAAGCCAAATTATCCGTCTCGTCAAAGAAGCAGGCTTTCACGTGGAGTGATTTCTTTGTCACCTAGTATATGTTCATGTACAATAGGGAACGTTGATAAGCAATAACTGTATATAGCAGGTCAAATGCCGCGGACTATAGCGCCGGAGGCAAAGCCGAAAAGATCTCTCTCGATAGGAAGAGGGTCCTTTTCGGCTTTTTTTTATAGGGGGGAAGCAAGAATGGGTTATTTTATAGATCACCGAACGAAAAAAATCCATCATAGCCAATTTGCAGGAGATAGTTGTGGCTTTTTGCAAACACCCATTGAACAAAGGGAATTTACAGATAAAGTGGAGTATGTGGAGGGCTTGTCGGACAAGGAGTATGAACATTGTCCCCATTGCCAAACTGCTCAATCCACTGTGGGGTAGATTAAATAACGTGAAAAAAGCCGCCCAGTTGGCGGCTTTTTTATTGAATTTCATTTTTTAGGTTCGAGTAATACCAGAATGTAGCTGGTATCTATTGAGAACTCCCAGTCTAGAAAAATTTCTTTAACATCCCGGCCGAGAAGTCCTGGAAACGACGTTTCTTTAAGCAGCAATCGTTTCTCGAGTGGGCGTTTAACCTGCTTAAGTTCTTTGACGAGTCCATTGTAAATCAGTTCGCGTTCAATCTCGACAAGAAAACCAACTCGTTTGATCAATAAAGTGCGGTCATTCAGCCAAAATAGCTCTGTGCTTTCGGGTTTTTTCTCGGCTTTTCGGCTTGCCTCTACTACCGATTTCTGAAGTGTTTCCGGGTCAGCATCGGACAGCCAGTCAAAATTGGCTGTGGCATCCCGGTGGTCCATAACACCGAGGAGCATGCCGGTCTGGCTTTCGAGATGCCAGTCGTAATAAAAAGTTTCCACTTCTTTTCCAGCAATCTTTGATAAAGCACTGCAAATATCCGGCTTCAATTCTTCAAAGAGCAACTCACGAATTTCCAACACGCGTCTGATTTCATTCTTCTGGAGCAGTATTTTTTCCGTGGGACTTAAAAAGCCTCTGACATGTATGATAACAAATGGTGGTTGCACAATAGCGAATACAGAAGTGGGGCCTTTCCCGAAGTGTTCGCGGATGAGAGTTGAAATATAGCCTCCAATTTCGCTTTGCATGGTCTTGGAATTTTGCACAGGGTTCGCCTCCTTGAATAATGAGATATGCATACCGAGTAGGATATGGTTAATTTTTTTAAGTGTACGTTAGGCGGAACAGGTAATCACGATTAATTGGCCCATGGAGCGGGTATAAATGGAAAAACGGACATGCACGGAATCCAAAAGGGGTGGATCGAATGGTTTCGGCGGAACGAAAGACGGATCTTACAACGGCAAGAAACCGGCGCGTCCACATGTCCCGGAATTTTTGGGCGGGCGTACTGTTCGGAGCTGGAATGTTTTCAGTGCTCGAACAAAGCATTTTCCATTTCTTTTTACAATGGCATCATTTCTACGAAGGCAATGGCCCCCAAGCGATTTTGACAGGTGAAGGAATCTACCAGGTCAGTGGCTGGGCAATGACGGTTTTGTCGCTATCAGTTGCTGCCGACTTGGCCAGGCGAAAAGCCTTTTGGCCAGCACGCTTTTTAGGAAGCGCCTTGATCGGTGGCGGCATATTGTTGATCGTCGACAGTCTGGTGTTCCGGCTGCTGCTAAATCTTCATACCGTTCGGGACATAGGTGACCCCGTATTCTATGAATCGCTATGGCTTGGGACAGCCGCTTTCTTGTTTTTACTTGGTTGGTCAGTTTTGCGCAATGCTTCCAAAGAGGACGATTAATGCCTCTCCATTATTCTATTCTCTAGTTTTCATACTTTCCCTTCAACGGGACAAAACGGACAGCTTCGAGAGCTGTCTTTTCTAATTTTCCATCGCTTGATTTGTCGATGGCCAGAAGATCTTGGCTGTTCTGCTTGCCGACTGGAATAATCATGCGTCCGCCGGGAGATAATTGATCGATCAACTCTTTCGGAATGTCCGAAGCGGCCGCAGTGACAATGATCCGGTCATACGGTGCATGTTCCGGCCAGCCGAGGCTGCCATCGCCCAGAAAGAAAGAAATGTTGCTAAATCCTTTCGCTTCGAGCCGTTTTTGGACGCTCTCCGCTAGCTGGGGAATGTTTTCGATTGTATACACTTCATTTGAAAATCTTGCCAGCAGCGCTGTTTGGAAACCGGAACCTGTGCCGATTTCCAGCACTTTGTGGTGTTTTTCGAGATCGAGGGCAATGGTCATTTGCAAAACGAGTGAAGGCTGCGAAATCGTCTGGCCATATCCAATCGGCAAGGCTTCGTCGCGCCCGGCATCTTGCTGGTGGCGATCCATGAACGACCGTCTGTCGAGTGAGTGGAAATAATCGACGATGTCCTGTCTGCGAGCAGTCATGAAAAAGCACCTGCTTTCCAGTGATTTATCGATCAGCTTGCTTGTTACTATCATAATGAAAAATAGCCCTGAGCACAAAGGAGGGCTATTGAGGAAAGGAGCTGGATATAGTGACAACAATAATCTCAACACTTGAACGGGAATTGCCAGATACAGCGGTACTTGAAACCGCAACTTTCGGGATGGGTTGCTTTTGGAGCCCGGATGCGCAATTTGGTTCATTGTCTGGAGTGATTCGGACACGGACCGGCTATGCAGGCGGCACTTCGAATAGTCCCACTTACCGCCAAATGGGGGACCATACAGAAACCATCCAAGTGGAATTT